>CBDUAP010000218.1:0-5104 GCA_965365165.1 uncultured Flavobacteriaceae bacterium | reverse complement strand
CAAGGTTAAATGACATGAAGATCGATACAATTGATTTGACTTATAATGTGCCTGTTGAAGGTGAGATAACCTTTATCAAGCTGGACCTTACGGATTTGGAGAATATCAAAGCTCTTTTTGCGAAACACAGGTTTGATTATGTGGTCAACCTGGCGGCTCAGGCCGGAGTAAGATATTCCCTGATCAATCCACATTCCTACATCGACAGCAATATAACCGGGTTCCTGAATATCCTTGAGGCCTGCAGGGCATTTCCTGTAAAACATTTGGTTTATGCTTCTTCAAGTTCCGTATATGGATTAAATGAAAATATTCCGTTCAAGACCAGTCACCATACAGATCATCCCCTGGCCATGTACGCCGCGAGTAAAAAGGCAAATGAAATGATGGCCCATTCCTATTCTCAGTTGTACGCCATCCCAACTACAGGATTGCGATTCTTCACGGTTTACGGACCCTGGGGAAGACCGGATATGGCCTTACATATCTTCACCAAAGCCATAGTGGAAGACAGGGAATTTGACGTGTACAATTTTGGAAATATGAGCAGGGATTTTACCTATGTGGGAGATATCGTGGAAAGTGTGAAACGCCTCATACCATTGCCCCCGAAGCCAAATAATCCGGATTTTGATCCAAAGAATCCGAATCCTGCCATAAGTTCGGCTCCCTATCAGCTTTTTAATATTGGCAACAACAGTCCTGTGCAACTCATGGATTATGTCAGGGCCATTGAAGAGGCATTGGGCAAAAAGGGGAAAATAGTTTATAAAGAGATCCAGCCCGGGGATGTGCCTTCTACTTATGCAGATGTGCAAAGCCTCTTTGATTATATTAATTTTAAACCTTCAACATCGATACAGGAAGGCATCAGGGCCTTTGTGGATCGATATCTTAAATTGAATAAATAGTATATGGAGCATCATTTAAAAGTAGCGGTCAAAGCAGCAGTTCACGGAGGATCAGAGATCATGAAGATCTATGGCCGTCAGGACCTTGGAGTTGAATATAAGGATGACAAATCCCCTTTGACCCTGGCAGACAAAAGTTGTAATGATATCATCAATTCTTATCTGATAAATACTGAATTCCCGATTATCAGTGAGGAGAACCGTCAACTTGACTTTGATGAGAGAAAGAACTGGGAGACATGCTGGATCGTGGATCCTTTGGATGGTACCAAGGAATTTGTGAAAAGAAATGGAGAATTCACGGTGAATATTGCACTCGTTAAAAATGGAAAACCCTTGACTGGAGTGATTTACGTTCCGGACTCCAAGGAACTGTATATCGCTGATGTATCCAAAAAACAAGCTTGCAAGGTAACCCTTTCTGATCATGAAGTTGACGTGGATGCCATTGATTTTGATGCAGACAGGATCACTCCGGGTAAAAATGGTTCAAAGGTGATCAGAGTTGTTGGGAGCCGATCTCATATGAATGAAGCCACCGAAGCATTTGTTGCCTCAATGAGTGATGGTAATCGTGACGTTGAAATTGTTTCAAAAGGAAGTTCTTTGAAATTCTGCCTGGTGGCGGAAGGCAAGGCAGATGTTTATCCGCGTTTTGCACCTACAATGGAATGGGACACAGCAGCGGGTCAGGCAATCTGCGAAGCAGTAGGTCTGGAGGTGATTTCAAAGGAAACCAACCAGCCTCTTTTGTATAACAAAGAAAACCTGCTAAATCCCTGGTTCATTGTAGGAGGAAAATGAAAGATTCCACAAGAAAAAGGCACATTGCCAAAACCATCACCTGGCGGATCGTAGGTACCATTGATACCATTCTGATCTCATGGCTGATTTCAGGGAATCCCTTGACGGGTTTGAAGATCGGCTTTTCGGAAGTATTGACAAAAATGGTTTTGTATTATTTCCATGAACGCGTATGGTTCAGGATCAATTTGTCCAAGGACGGAAAACTGCTGGAAAGCAGAAAAAGACATTTGGGAAAGACCCTTACCTGGAGAATCGTTGGGACCATGGACACCATAGTCCTGGCCTGGCTGATTTCAGGCAATCCTTTTACAGGCTTAAAGATAGGGGTCTCTGAAGTGCTCACGAAAATGATATTTTATTACCTGCACGAACGAATCTGGCACAGGAGTAAATATGGTCTTTTAAAAAATAAACCTGCAGTATCATGAAGGAAAACATCATTAAACATCATTATGAAATATCGAAAAGTGACAGAAGAGAGCTGATGCGGCAAAATTCTTTTTTGCTATGGTTCACAGGCTTGTCCGGTTCAGGAAAATCGACCATAGCCAATGCCCTGGAACATAAGCTCCATCATGAAGGTTTTAAAACCTATGCCCTTGACGGGGACAATATCCGAAAAGGAATCAATAATGACCTGGATTTCAGCCCGGAGGGGCGAAAGGAAAACATTCGCAGAATAGCCGAAGTGTCCAAGTTACTGGTTGATGCGGGAGTCATTGTTCTGGCAGCATTTGTATCACCCTATAAAAAAGATAGGGAAAACATCGCAAATATTGTCGGAAATAATAACTTTGTCGAAATTTTCGTAAATACCTCTCTGGAGGAATGCGAAAAAAGAGACGTGAAGGGACTTTATAAAAAAGCAAGAGCAGGAGAAATTAAGGACTTTACGGGTGTCAATGCACCTTACGAGGCACCGGATGCTGCAGATGTTGAAGTTGTTACTGATGATCTCACGATTGAAGAAAGTGTAGAAAAAATATACAATGCCATAAAACAAAAACTAAAAATATGACCAAATATTTTTTAAATTATTTAGACGAGTTAGAAGCTGAGGCTGTGTTTGTGCTGCGGGAGGTATATGCACAATTCCAAAACCCGGTGATATTATTTTCAGGAGGAAAGGATTCCATTGTTTTGGCCCATTTGGCCAAAAAGGCTTTTTATCCTGCCAAGGTACCTTTCCCCTTAATGCATATCGATACAGGGCATAATTTTCCGGAAACGATCCAATTCAGGGATGATCTCATTGAAAAACTTGGAGCTACTTTGCTGGTAGGTTCTGTACAAGAGGCGATTGATACGAACAGGGTGGTGGAGGAACAGGGAAAGAATGCCACAAGAAATGAATTGCAGATTACGACTTTGCTTGATGCCATTGAAAGCAACCAGATCGACTGCGCCATTGGAGGAGGAAGAAGAGATGAGGAAAAGGCCAGGGCCAAGGAAAGATTTTTTTCCCACCGTGATGATTTTGGACAATGGACGCCAAAAAACCAACGCCCGGAACTTTGGAATTTGTTCAATGGTAAAATGAGACAAGGAGAGCATTTCAGGGCTTTTCCGATCAGTAACTGGACAGAAATGGATGTATGGAACTATATCAAAAGGGAAAACATCGAGATCCCTTCCTTGTATTTCGCACACGACCGAAAAGTGGTTTGGAGAAATGGAAGCTGGATACCGGTATCAGAATATTTGATCATGCAGGACAAGGAAGAGATTGTTACCAAAAAGGTAAGATTCAGAACCCTGGGTGATATTACAATAACAGGAGGAATAGAAAGTGACGCAGATACCCTGGAGAAAATTGTGGAAGAAGTATCGGCCATGAGAGAAACGGAAAGAGGGAACAGGGCAGATGACAAACGCTCCGAAACCTCCATGGAAGACAGAAAGAAACAAGGATATTTTTAACAGCAATCAAAAAGAAAAAGTATTATGAGTATTGATAAAAACCAACTTTTAAGATTTACCACCGCAGGAAGTGTTGACGATGGGAAAAGCACCCTGATCGGGAGATTGCTATATGATTCAAAATCCATTTTTGAGGACCAGATTGCTTCTGTTGAAAAAACAAGCAAGAAAAAAGGACTTGAAACCGTTGACCTGGCACTTTTTACCGATGGTTTAAAAGATGAAAGGGAACAGGGAATTACCATTGATGTTGCTTACAGGTACTTCACTACTCCTAGAAGGAAGTTTATCATTGCGGACACGCCTGGTCATGTGCAATATACCAGAAACATGGTAACCGGTGCATCCACTGCCAATGTGGCCCTTGTGCTGATCGATGCCAGAAAGGGTGTTATTGAACAAACTCGCAGGCATTCTTATATTGCGTCACTCTTGCAAATTTCTCATATCATTGTTTGCGTGAACAAAATGGATCTCGTTGAATACAGTGAAGCCGTTTTTGATGATATTGTAAATCAATACGAAGAAATGTCTGGCAAGATGATGATCAAGGACGTACGCTATATTCCCATTTCAGCATTGAATGGTGATAATGTGGTGAACCGATCAGAAAACATGCCCTGGTATCAGAATGCACCTTTATTGCATACTTTAGAAACCATACACATCACCAGTGATAATAATATGGTGGATGCGAGATTTCCGGTGCAGACCGTTTTAAGGCCTCAGGATGACAAACACAGGGATTACAGGGGTTATGCAGGATCAATTGCGGGAGGTATTTTCAGGCCCGGGGATGAGGTGAGGCTTTTGCCTTCCGGATTCGAATCCAAGATCAAGTCTATCAATTGCTATGACCAGGAAGTAGAGGAGGCATTTGAAGGGATGAGTGTTGCCATGACCCTCGAGGACGACATCGACCTGAGCAGGGGCGACATGATCGTTAAGAGAAATAACTTGCCTGTTAAGGATCAAAGATTATCTGCCATGATTTGCTGGTTTCATGAAAACCCTGCAAGGCCCAGGGCAAAATACGTCCTGAAGCATACTTCCAATGAACCCATGGCCATGATCACGGAAGTTGAGTACAAGGTCAATGTGAATACTTTAAAACGTATTGTTGATGATAAGAACATCCAGATGAATGATATTTGTAAAGTGAAAATACGTACCACAGCACCGATTATGATGGATGAATATTCCAGAAATAGAAAGACGGGAAGTTTTATTCTTATCGATTCAGCTACGAATGAAACGGTTGCAGGGGGTATGCTGAACTGATCTCAATGACAAGATTTATATTTAAAAGGCTGTTTGTAAAAACAGCCTTTTTTTATACTTTTTTTATGTTTTGTCTGACTCGTCTAAATTAAACATTTACGTGCGTCTCATAAACCAACTTATTCACTTATATTTGCAATCCAAAAAAATAAAAGAATGAAAGCAGGAATTGTAGGACTTCCAAA
>CBDUAP010000217.1:0-5145 GCA_965365165.1 uncultured Flavobacteriaceae bacterium | reverse complement strand
CCGCCGTTGGAGGGGGAACACTACGAGACGTCCTGATCAATGCCGACCGCATTACCTGGATGTCACATATAAACTATATCTATACGATAATAGTTGCTGTGGTTTTTGCCATTATTTTTCGTAAAAAAATTGGCTACCTGAGTAAGTCCATGTTTCTTTTTGATACCATAGGACTTGGGATATTCACTATTGTGGGAACAGAAATAGGATTGCAAAATGGTTTTCATCCCATCATCTGTATTGCGCTTGGAATGATTACCGCAACTTTTGGAGGGGCGATCAGGGATACCCTGAGCAATGAGATTCCATTGATCTTTCAAAAAGAAATATATGCAACGGCCTGTATGCTTGGTGCAGTAACCTACCTGATACTGGAAAAGTATGAGGTGGATCAGAACATAAACCACATCATCACAACATTAATGGTGATCATCGTCAGGCTTGTTGCCGTAAAATTCAAATTAAAATTACCTACTTTTTACAGTAACTAGGATTAGTAATCTCCTAAAGTTTCAGGATTCTGTGATAAGGCAACTTGAAGCTGATCGTCATTGGGTGCTTTCCCGTGCCAAGCATGAGTTCCCATCATGAAATCAACGCCATTCCCCATTTCGGTATGCATCAATATACAAACCGGTTTTCCTTTACCTGTCGCTTCTTTGGCAAGTTTCAGGCCGTTGATGATACTTTCAATATCATTACCATTTTTAATTTCCAAAACCTTCCATCCGAAGGCCTCAAATTTGTCTTTCAAATTACCCAAGGGCATGACGTCATCAGTAGCGCCGTCAATTTGTTTCAGATTATAATCAACGGTTGCAATAAGGTTATCAACTTTTTTACCGGCGGCATACATAGCGGCCTCCCATATCTGACCTTCCTGCAATTCTCCATCCCCGTGCAAGGTATAAACAAGATGATCATCTCCATTCAGTTTTTTTGCACTGGCTGCTCCTATGGCTACAGAAAGGCCCTGGCCCAAAGATCCGGCTGACATCCTAACACCAGGTAATCCTTCATGAGTAGTTGGGTGTCCCTGGAGTCGTGTATTGATCTTTCTGAAAGTGGCCAGCTCCTCAACGGGAAAAAATCCACTTCTTGCCAAAACACTGTAAAAAACAGGTGAAATATGCCCATTCGATAAAAAGAACAGATCTTCGTCCTTGCCATCCATGTCAAAATTTGACGAATAATCCAGAACCTCCTGATACATAACAGTCATGAATTCGGTACATCCAAGAGAACCTCCGGGATGACCGGAATTAACTGCATTGACCATCCTTAATATATCTCTTCTGATCTGGGTCGAAAAATCCTTTAATTCACTAATTGTCGGCATATTTGATTGGGTTTTAAGTTCGCAAAAGTAATAAACTCAAATCAAATTCTAAACCAAAATAAAGTTTATTTGGCAATCCTTTATGATTGAGAATATGAATGGAATAAAATGTGTACTGCCATCTACAAAAAGATGAGATTAAAAAAACCTGAACCTGGGTCTCCAAAAGAATACCTTATGATGAAAAAATTTGTTTTGTAATGTAAATGAGATAAAATCGTCAAATAAATTGATGAATTTTTAGACTTAGTTTAACAAAAGTTACAAGATATTTCAGATTGAAACCCTTAGATTTGTACGATTTTTAAAAAAATAATTTTCAATGAAAAAAATAATTTCAATTTTAGCGGTATTTACCCTGTTGGCATGTAGTGAGAAATCAACTGATTATGTCTACCTGCAAGGAAAGATAAGCAATACAGATATCGATACACTTACCATTTTAGGCAAAAAATTCAAAAAGGAGATCAAGGTAAACCAGGACGGGACCTTCAAGGATACCCTCAAGGTTGTAGATGGCTTTCATGGTTTTAACGACGGAAAGCAGCAATCCTTTTTGTATTTGAAGAACGGATATGATCTTGAACTTAACTTTGATGCCGAAAATTTTCCGGAATCCATAGAATTTAAAGGAGAAGGTTCCGCAACCAACAATTATCTCGGTAGCAAAATGCAATTGATCAAAGATGAAAAATTAAATAATTACACAGAAATTTTCAAGTTGGAACAAGCCGAATTCAATGACAGGGTCGCAGAAATCAAATCAAAGGTAGAAGGACTTTTGAATGGTGCCGAAGGTATTGAGCAGGAAGTTATTGATATGGAGACTAAAGCCAACAGTGAACTGATCGCATTTTTTGAAACTAATTATGAAAAGGAGCATGCGGCATTTGTGACCTTAAAGAAAGGGGAACCTTCACCCAATTTCAATTACACTGACACACAGGGAAAGTTGGTTTCTTTGGAAGACTTCAGGGGGAAATATGTTTTTATCGACATATGGGCGACCTGGTGTGCCCCCTGTAAGAGGGAATTTCCATTCCTTAAAGAAATGGAACACGAGTATAAAGACAAAGATCTGGCCATCATAAGTTTGTCAATTGACAAAATGGAGCACAAAGAGAGGTGGCTGCAAATGATCGAGAATGAAAATTTAACAGGTATACAATTACTTGCAGATAATGAATGGAATTCCGATTTTATAAGTGCCTATAACATCAGGATGATTCCTAGATTTATCCTTCTGGATAAAAATGGAACCGTGATTGATGCCAATGCACCAAATCCGTCTAATCCTGCATTGCAGGAAATCCTGAAGGAACTTGAATTATAAAAAATAAACTTTTCTTATAAAAGCCTCTTGTTTACAAGGGGCTTTTTTGTTTTGATAATGTACCAGAGATCCACCAAATAGAATTTATAAAGGGCTTGAGAACTAATACTACATTTGTCATAAAATAGTTCAAAAAGAACATTATTTTCAGTCAAAAGGTCACTTAACCTACTCAAAAACAGCCATTATGACACTCTTAGACCTGAATAAACTTCTTGGAACACATTTTGACCCTTGCATGATACATATAAAATGAAAAGAGATGAATTTTAATAATTTTACCATAAAATCACAGGAAGCTGTGCAAACGGCACAGCAAATGGCACAGGGCTTTTCACATCAACAAATAGAAAATGCCCACATATTAAAGGGAATACTGGAAGTAGATGAAAACGTGACACCTTACATTCTAAAAAAGCTAGGTGTCAATGTTGAACTTTTCAATAAAACCCTTGATAATATCATACAAAGTTTTCCAAAAGTAGAAGGCGGAGAGCTGATGCTTTCCAAAGCTGCCAATAAAATGCTGATAGATGCGAGTAATATCGCAAAAAAAATGAAAGATGAATACGTTTCACTGGAACACTTGTTATTGGCCATACTCAATTCAAAAGGAGATACCGCACAATTATTGAAAGATAACGGCATCAACGAAAAAGATTTGGATCAAACCATTCAGGAACTGAGAAAGGGCGACCGCGTCACTTCCCAAAGTGCTGAAGAAACCTATAATTCATTGAATAAATACGCCAAAAATCTCAATCAACTGGCCAATGACGGTAAATTAGATCCGGTGATCGGGCGAGATGAAGAGATCAGAAGGATTCTCCAGATTCTGTCAAGACGTACCAAGAACAACCCGATCCTGATCGGAGAACCAGGAACCGGGAAAACGGCAATTGCTGAAGGCCTGGCCCACAGGATCGTCAAAGGGGATGTGCCCGAAAATTTACAAAACAAGGTCATTTACTCACTCGATATGGGGGCTCTGATAGCAGGTGCCAAATACAAAGGAGAATTTGAGGAACGCCTTAAATCAGTCGTCAAGGAAGTTATTTCAGCTGAAGGTGAAATCGTATTGTTTATTGATGAAATACACACCCTGGTGGGTGCTGGAGGAGGTCAGGGAGCGATGGATGCGGCCAACATTTTAAAGCCCGCTCTGGCAAGAGGTGAATTGCGCGCGATCGGGGCCACTACCCTGGACGAATATCAAAAACATTTTGAAAAAGACAAGGCACTGGAGCGAAGATTTCAAAAAGTAGTTGTTGACGAACCGGATACAGAAAGTGCCATTTCGATTCTGAGGGGTATCAAAGATAAATATGAGACCCATCATAAGGTTGAGATCAAAGACAGCGCCATCATTGCCGCAGTTGAATTGTCGCAAAGATATATAAGTGATCGCTTTCTACCGGATAAGGCGATCGACCTCATGGATGAAGCAGCTTCCAAGCTCAGAATGGAGATCAACTCAAAACCTGAAGAGCTGGACGTGCTTGACAGAAAGGTCATGCAGCTGGAAATAGAGATTGAAGCCATTAAAAGGGAAAACGATACGAAGAAACTCAAATCATTGCAAGAAGATCTCGCTAATTATAAGGAAAAGAGAAATGAAGTAAATGCAAAATGGACCAGTGAAAAGGAAATTGTTGACAAGGTTCAGACCACTAAGGAAAACATTGAGAAATTCAAGCTTGAAGCCGAGCGTGCGGAGCGAGAAGGAAATTACGGACTGGTGGCAGAAATCAGATATGGAAAGATAAAAGAGGAAGAAGAAAAACTTGCCGATTACCAGACCGAATTGGAAGCAAATCAGGAGAACTCGCTGATCAAAGAAGAAGTTACAAGTGAGGACATTGCGGAAGTAGTTGCCAAATGGACGGGCATCCCGGTTCAAAAGATGTTGCAAAGTGATCGTGAAAAACTGCTCCATCTTGAAGAGGAACTTCACAAACGCGTTGTTGGTCAAGATGAAGCTATTGAAGCCGTTTCAGATGCGGTAAGAAGGTCCAGAGCAGGACTTCAGGATGTTAAGAAACCCTTGGGATCATTTCTTTTTCTCGGTACCACAGGTGTCGGGAAAACGGAACTGGCAAAAGCCCTTGCCGATTATCTTTTTGATGATGAGAGTGCGATGACCAGAATAGACATGAGCGAATACCAGGAACGTCATGCGGTTAGCAGACTAATTGGAGCACCTCCGGGTTATATCGGTTACGAAGAAGGTGGCCAGCTTACTGAAGCGGTAAGGAGAAAGCCCTATTCAGTGATCCTTCTTGATGAAATCGAAAAAGCCCATCCGGATACTTTCAATATATTATTACAGGTATTAGATGAAGGCAGGTTGACAGACAACAAAGGACGGGTAGCTGACTTTAAGAACAGTATCATTATCATGACCTCGAACATGGGTTCCAATATCATTCAGGACAATTTTGAAAATATGGATATGGAGCATCGTCAATCTGTT
>CBDUAP010000216.1:0-5230 GCA_965365165.1 uncultured Flavobacteriaceae bacterium | reverse complement strand
TAAGCCTGCCGCTAGCGTTCATCCTGAGCCAGGATCAAACTCTCCATCGTATAAAATCTTAAATTTCTTGTACAATGTCTAGTCTCTCAAAAAAATGACTTGGTAGAATGCCTGATAAAATCAAACACCCCAAACAAATAATTCTACTCTCTTTGTTACGCTGTCAATCTTCAATATTTTCAATGAACTACTTAATTCTCTTTCGCGCTCTCTTCCCTATTCATCAAATCCTAACCCCGAAAGCGGGTGCAAAACTAAAACCATTTTTTATAACCACCAAATAAAATTTGAAAAATATTTTACTACTGATTACGGGTCGCGTTTTACGCTTGAACTTGGCTTTCAAAACAGCGTAATTACTGTTTTTAAGCGGCTGCAAAAATACAACCAATTAATAATACCAACCTAATATTTTGGTTACTTTTTTCTTGATTTTTTTTTCGGGCTTTGCAACGCATTGATAATGTGATCTTTCTAAGGTGAAAAAAATCAAATTATTTTCTCTTATTCAAAAGACCCGCATTGGCATAAATTGATACCCGCACCATAATATTATATACAAGTACATTCTTAAATTGCCGCTCCAATTTTACGCCCCTATTCTATTCTCTATTTAAATTCTGATATGTATCTTTGCAGCCTTATAAACATCAAAGTATGATCAAGATTATTTTACCTGACGGAAGCGTCAAGGAGTTTCCCAAAAACACAACACCTCTGGATGTGGCCAATAGCATTAGTGAAGGACTGGCGAGAAATGTTATTTCCGCCGAGTTCAATGGCACTATTGTTGAAACAAAAACACCACTGACTTCAGACGGGACCCTTACCCTTTTCACATGGAACAATCCTGAAGGTAAAAAAGCATTCTGGCATTCATCTGCCCATTTGATGGCTCAAACCATACTGCATTTTTATCCAAAGGCCAAACTCACCATCGGACCTGCCATTGAAAACGGGTTTTACTATGACGTGGATTTCGGAGATCAATCTCTATCAGAATCAGACTTCAAGAAACTGGAAGACAAAATGCTTGAATTCGCACGTCAGAAATTTGAATTTCACATGAGGGAAGTCTCAAAAGCAGATGCCCTTGACTTTTATAAAAAGGAAGGGAACGAATTCAAGGTGGAACTCATTGAAAACCTGACCGACGGAGATATTACCTTTTGTGACCATAGTGATTTTACGGACCTCTGCAGGGGTGGTCATATTCCGAATACCGGAATCATCAAAGCCGTAAAGATCATGAGCGTGGCAGGAGCCTATTGGAGAGGGGACGAAAACAAGCCCCAGTTAACAAGAGTTTATGGCATCTCCTTCCCGAAACAAAAGGAATTAAAAGAATACCTCGCCCTGCTTGAAGAAGCCAAAAAAAGAGACCATAGAAAACTAGGCAAGGAACTTGAATTATTTACCTTTTCCTCAAAAGTGGGACAAGGACTTCCTCTTTGGCTTCCCAAAGGAGCGGCACTCAGGGAAAGACTGGAGAATTTTCTCAAAAAAGCACAGAAAAAAGCAGGCTATGAAATGGTGATTACACCGCATATCGGTCAAAAAGAATTATATGTTACTTCAGGGCACTATGAAAAATACGGGTCAGATAGTTTCCAGCCCATTCATACCCCCAAGGACAATGAAGAATTTTTGCTCAAACCCATGAACTGCCCGCATCATTGTGAAATTTACAATACCAAGCCTTATTCCTACAAGGACCTTCCAAAAAGGTTTGCTGAATTTGGCACTGTTTACCGTTATGAACAAAGCGGTGAATTGCACGGTCTGACACGCGTTCGAGGATTCACCCAGGATGATGCCCACATATTCTGTACCCCTGAGCAACTGAATGATGAATTCAATGCGGTTATCGATATAGTACTCTATGTGTTTAGCGCCCTTGGCTTCAAGGATTTTACCACGCAGATTTCACTGAGGGATCCAGACGACAAAGAAAAATACATCGGCAGCGATGAAAATTGGGAAAAAGCAGAAGCGGCCATTATGAAATCAGCCAAGGAAAAAGGCCTCCAAACCATTATCGAGTATGGAGAAGCGGCCTTTTATGGCCCAAAACTTGATTTTATGGTAAAAGATGTGCTGGGGAGAAGCTGGCAGCTTGGGACCATTCAGGTCGATTATAACCTGCCGGAAAGGTTTGACCTGAATTATAAAGGGTCTGACAACCAACTGCACAGGCCCGTTATGATCCATCGCGCGCCTTTTGGGTCTATGGAAAGGTTTATTGCCATACTTATAGAGCATACAGGAGGTAATTTCCCGCTTTGGCTCACCCCTGAACAGGTGATTTTGCTACCAATCAGTGAGAAATACGAAAATTATACCAAAAAAGTTTTACATTTGCTAGAAAATTACGAAATTCGCGCCCTCGTTGACGACCGCAATGAAAAGATTGGAAGGAAGATTCGAGATGCGGAAATGAACAAAATACCATTCATGTTGATTATTGGTGAGAATGAGGAAAAAGATGGTACAGTTTCGGTCAGAAAACATAGTGAAGGAGATCTGGGGACATTTTCAATAAATGCGTTTTCAAATCTTATTCAAGAAGAAATTGATAAAACATTACAACAATTTTAAAGTTTAACCCGTCCTAACGGAATAAAAAATTTAAAGCTATAGCAATAAGAAGAAACAGAGGAGCCAGAAAGCCTTGGAGAATAATTAAAGAAGATTTACACAGGATAAATCAAAAAATTGACGCACCCGAGGTTCGTCTTGTGGGTGATAATGTTGAAACAGGCATCTACCCAACAGGAAAAGCAAGGGAAATAGCCACTGAACTAGGCCTGGACCTGGTTGAGATTTCACCAAAGGCCAAACCTCCGGTTTGTAAGATTATTGAATACAAGAAATTTCTCTATGAGCAAAAGAAAAGGGAAAAAGCTTTAAAGTCTAAGGCCAGTAAGGTCGTTGTAAAAGAAATTAGATTCGGTCCGAATACCGATGAACACGATTTTGAATTTAAAAAGAAGCACGCCATCAAATTCTTGGAAAGTGGCGCGAAGCTCAAAGCTTATGTCTTTTTTAAAGGAAGATCGATTGTATTTAAAGATCAGGGACAAATATTGTTGCTGAGGCTGGCTCAGGAATTGGAAGATTATGGTACCGTTGAGCAGATGCCAAGACTGGAAGGGAAAAGAATGACCATGTTCATCGCTTCCAAAAAGAAGAAGTAAAAAAATAATAAGCAAGTAAATAAATAGGAAGCAGATGCCTAAAATGAAGACAAAATCCAGTGCTAAGAAACGTTTTAAATTAACGGGTACTGGTAAGATCAAAAGGAAACACGCTTTTAAAAGTCATATTTTGACTAAGAAAAGTAAGAAACGAAAGTTGAAGTTGACGCACGCCGGTCTGGTACACAAATCAGATGAGGCGAACATCAAACAACAATTAAGTTTGAAATAAACCATTAGGTTTAAAGGTAATTAATTAGTAACCATGTATTAGTGCCAGAAAAATGTTCGGTTAAATCAAAGAACTGCCTGATACAAAAAAATTTAAATCATGCCAAGATCAGTAAATTCAGTAGCCAAAAGGGCTCGTAGAAAAAAGATTTTAAAACAAGCCAAAGGATACTTTGGAAGACGTAAAAATGTATACACTGTTGCAAAGAATGCCGTTGAAAAAGCAATGGTATATGCTTACCGCGACAGAAAGCAAAACAAAAGAAACTTCCGTGGTTTATGGATCCAGCGTATCAACGCAGGAGCTCGCGAACACGGTTTATCCTATTCGCAATTCATGGGAAAAATCAAAGCCAACAATATCGATTTGAACAGAAAGGTTCTTGCCGATCTGGCGATGAATAACCCATCAGCTTTTAAAGCGATTGTAGATAAAATTAAATAAAGATTAATTCTTGCTTATAACAAAAAAACCTGAGGAAATCCTCAGGTTTTTTTGTTTATGCTGAAAGGTCGGGTTGAACACCCTGGATCACCACCTCTGGATCTGAGGTCAGAATTCTGTTTCCGTAGCCTTTAATTTCTCTGCGTTCTCTGCCAGTTTGAGTTCTTCAATGATCTTGTGAAGATCACCATTCATCACATTACTCAGATCATACAGGGTAAGACCAATTCTGTGCTCAGTGACCCTCCCCTGGGGGTAATTATAGGTCCTTACTTTGGCAGACCTGTCGCCACTTGCCACAAGGGTCTTGCGCTTGGCGGCATCTTCCTGCAATTTTTTCTCAAGTTCGAGTTCATAAATTCGTGAACGCAAAACTTTGAAGGCCTTGTCTTTGTTCTTGTGTTGTGATTTCTGGTCCTGACACTGGGCCACGATTCCTGTGGGAACGTGCGTTAATCTAACAGCAGAGTAAGTTGTATTCACAGATTGTCCTCCGGGTCCTGAAGCACAAAAGTAATCAACCCGAACATCGCTCATTTTCAAGTCAATGTCAAATTCTTCAGCCTCCGGTAAAACCATGACCGTTGCAGCAGACGTATGCACCCTTCCCTGTGTTTCTGTCTGTGGTACGCGCTGAACACGGTGCACCCCTGACTCAAACTTAAGCGTTCCGTATACTTCCTCACCAGAAATACTGAAGATAATTTCTTTGAATCCTCCTGAGGTTCCCTCACTCAAGTCTTCAAGTTCAACTTTCCACCCTTTATCACTCGCAAATTTGGTATACATCCTGTAAAGGTCTCCGGCAAAAATACTGGCTTCGTCTCCTCCGGTTCCTGCACGGATTTCCATGATTACATTTTTCTCGTCCTCAGGATCCCTGGGGATCAATAAAAACTTAATATCCTCTTCAAGGCCGGGTATCTTTTCATTGGCAGCTTCCAATTCCATTTTTGCCATTTCAACCATTTCAGGATCACCTCCCTCAGAAATAATTTCTTTGGCCTCTTCAAGATTGGAAAGAACACGCTCATATTCCTCCCCTTTTTGAACAATTTTTTGAAGGTCCTTATATTCTTTATTCAATCTGACATAGCGCTTTTGATCCATAATGATATCCGGTTGGATAATCAGATCAGCCACTTCATCAAATCTTTGTTTTACTATTCGCAATTTATCAATCATCATCAATTTATTATAGCACAAATTTACTACTTTTTAACTCATGTGTTACATAAGTTTCCCCCGCTTTAAATATATCCCTTTAACATGCCTTTTTTTGGCTTTTTTATAATAAATTTGTGTGATAAATTTAACCTGAAACATTTGAATCATGAAAAAAATACTTTTTGTATTT
>CBDUAP010000215.1:0-5242 GCA_965365165.1 uncultured Flavobacteriaceae bacterium | reverse complement strand
CTCAAATTGTTCATGATGCTGAATACTACATTATTGAAGCCCAAAACAATGAAAAATGGACTGCTGAAAATACAGACATTGATAAGAAACTGGCAGAACTCAAAGAAAAAAATGGAACAACTCCAAACATTGTTTATATACTTTGGGATGATCAACAATTCGGTTCTGTAGGCTTTCCTGAAATACAAAAGGCATTAGGATATTCTACACCTAACATTAACAAGTTAGCAGATGAAGGTATTAACTTTACCCGCATGTATACGGAACCTGCCTGTACACCTACCAGGGTAGCATTCTTAACCGGAAGACATCCCGTTAGAAACGGTATGGGAGTAGTGGGTATGCCTCATGAGTTCTCAGGTTTAGCAGGCGATGAGGTTACCATTGCAGAAGTGCTTTCAGAAGCAGGGTATGCAACTGCACATTTTGGAAAAGGGCATTTGGGTGACATTGAAGAGAGTTATCTACATAACCAGGGCTTTGATGAAGCCTTGTTTACACCAATGAACCAAATTACCTCTTTGTATAGTCCACAAGGAGAAGCTGTAAATGCAGTTTTGGGATTACATCCTGAAATTTACCCTCCCGATCCTTATAAGTTGGATGATCCAGGTTTGGTACCTAAAGGTTGGGTGCAAATTTTAGAAGGATACAAAGGCGAGCAAGCCAAAGAATGGTGTGGAACTACCAACGAGTGTTATGAGAATATGGAAGCAGAATCAGAAAAAAGAACACTCGAATTCATCCGGAAGAATGCACAGGCAAATAAACCATTTTTTGTTGAATATTGGCCGAACTTTCTGAATTTCCTATTACCGCAAGTTCCTAAAACTACCTTGAATGGAGGTAAGGTGCCTAATTCATATGTCAGGTTAGATGCTTTTGTTGGTCAGGTGATGGAAACTTTAAAGGAAGAAGGTATTGCTGAAAATACGCTGTTACTGATAATGGCAGATAATGGACCGATGGTACACAATCCTCCTCCCGGATGGGGCATGACTGAAATTATGTTTCGCGGTGGGAAAGGTGATTATACTGAAGGTGGTCTTAGAGTTCCCGCAATGGCATGGTGGCCAGGGGTAATTGAAGAAGGACAATTGGTGGGTGATATCATTCATGTTACGGACCTGTTTACAACATTTGCAAAGATTGCAGATGCAGAGCAATACATTCCTACCGATCGAATTATTGATGGGTTGGATCAAACATCTCTTCTATTAAATGGAGATACTTATGGCAGAAGAGATTATGTTTTTATATACCAGGGACATACATTGGCTGCTGTTGTTAAAGGAAGGTATAAAAGGCATATCATATCAAGTGATCCGGGTGGTGCAACAGGAATTGGAGCAGACTTTTTTGACCTGTATCAGGATCCCAGGGAGGAAAATCCTCACCTGGTACCATTAATTCATACTCAGGGACAATTTAACCGCATGGTTTTCAGACATGAATTGATGAAAAAGAAATATCCTGACTTACCTAACGGTAAGGGTATCCCACTTACAGGTATATCAAATGCACGGCCTGAAACTATTGGAATAAAAGATATGGTGGAAGAATACATGAAACTGTTACCCATTGATTGGGAAGAATACATACAATATGATGATCCTTCACTAAAGTCAGATGGTGACTGGGGACATTAATAGTTTATAAGAATTAACAATTAAACAGGCCGGATCCTCTCGGCCTGTTTAATAAATACTCAAAATTATGCTTATAGGACTTGCAACTTTAATCACAATTCTTTTCCTGGGTGGAGCCCCGGATTATTTTTTGGTAACAGGCCTTGAAAAAGGTGTTAAAGAGTATATAGTTGACAAGGAAAAGAAAAAGGAATTACTTGCAGAGTTTAAAATTGCCAAGAAAAAATCGAAGGCTATTTATAAGACAAGAAGTGAACTGATAAAAGAACTGAAAGTCCTTAATGCAGACCGTTTGGCTACAACTGCAGATTTTCAAGAAAATGAAACTTTGCTTATCGAGAATGCTGTAGAGTACCAGGATCTTGTTATTAATTCAAGACTGAACCTGATCAATAACATCACGAAAGATGAATGGGCAAATATCATTGCGTATTCGAAAAATGAAGTAGCCCAGGAAAAAGAAAAACTCCAGAAGAAAATAGATGACGGTAAAATCAAAGACCCTTTTAAGGATCTTGAAGCACAAATAAACAAGAAAATCGCAGATGAAAAAAACAGAACAGTTGTAACGGAGGCACTCAAGACTTTTAAAAATGACTTTATGACTTTAGCTGAAAAACTGAATGAAAGAAATGTGAATGATACTCCTGTTCTGATGAATAAAAATTCAAGTAAGAAAGACCTGAAAGAAATTGCAGCTAAAATTAATAATATCAGAAAGGAAACCTATAAAAGTATGCTGGATTTTAGATCTGTGTTATTAGAAAATACTAATTATGAAGAGTGGAGTAAAATTATTAAAGAATTCAATAAATTATGGAATTAGATCGTAATATTTTTGGACAATTAATCATATAAAAACAACAATAAAAAAACAAAAAAATGAAAATGATTCTTATGAAGCTTAGTTTAGTTCTGGTTATAACCGGAATGGCTTTGACCTATTTGCAAGCGCAAGATATGACTGAAGAAATGAAAGGTGTGTCAGAAGAAATGATGACAAATATGACGGAAATACTTGATTTATCGGATGTGCAACAAGGACAGATGAGCGATTTGTTGACAAAATACAGAGGCAGCCTCGATTGGATACTGGCAAAATACGAAGGTGAAGAGGAACCAGATGTAGGAGCTATGATTGGTGAGATAAGGGTAGAGAGAGATGCTTACAGAAAAGAATTGGCTGAAATATTGTCAACTAATCAATATGATACCTATATGGCCCAAATCAATATGATTTTAACAGACATGTTTAAAGACCTTGCGGAAATAAGACTTTGGGATGTTCAACCAGCAGTTGCTTTAACGGATAAGCAAGTCGAAGATCTGAAACCAATTCTTGCTAAAAGCATGATGGAGACTGTTCAACTTCTATTTGAAAATGCCGGACAAAAGTTGAGCTTGCCAAAAAAAATAAAACTGAAAAACGCCATGAAAAGTATTGAAAAAGAGAAGAGAGATGGCATGGCAAAGATCTTGACACCAGCTCAATTGGGTGCTTATGATCAATTTAAAGAAGAGCAGAAAGCCGCAATGAAAAATAAATAGATAAGGTGAAGACTTGCCCCTGATTTTCTTGCTTGACGGGTAAATCAGGGGCATGTTTGTACATAAATAAACAGAAAAAGATGAAAAAAGTAAAATTAATATTGCTAACAATAATTTTTCCTGTTCTAGTTTTTGCTCAAGGTGTTGAGATTGTACCCTTTGCAGGATATATGTTTGGAGGAAGTGTTAAATATGTGGAAGGCAAATTGAAGATTGAAAACGGTATGGATTACGGGCTTTCCTTATTAATACCTGTGGAATCGATAATGGATGTTGAATTAAACTATACACGTATGGAAAGTAAGGCTTCATTTAATCCATATGCAGGGTACCCTTTATATACTTATCAGGAAACGAACCTTGCAACAAATTATTTCCAGGTTGGGGCCCTTAAAAAATTTATGGAAGGGGGCAAGGCTGTTCCTTTTGGCTCTTTTTCATTGGGAGCCACATGGTTTAGTCCCTCTGATCAGCAATTCCAGGATGTATGGCGGTTTTCAATCGCACTTGGACTGGGTGTTAAAATAATGTTTTCTGACCGGGTAGGAATTATGTTACGTGGTCGATTAATGATGCCAATGACCTTTGCAGGTACAAGCCTGTATGTAGGTACAGGTGGTGGTGGCTTAAGTCTTAACTCCTGGGTAGCTCCATTGCAAGGTGACTTTAATGGAGGTTTGATTATTAAACTTGGAAATTAGTAAAATATTTTTAATTCCTTTATTACTTTAAAAATATTACTATGAATCAGAAAAAGAAATCGACCAGGAGAGATTTTATTAAAACTGCTACTTTAGGGGCAGGGCTGATAGGAACTTTGAGCTCGTTTGATTTAATGAATAAAACGAACGGATTGACATCTCAAAGTAAAAGTGATTTACACTTAAATATAACAGGATATGATTATTCACGGATCAAGGCATTGTTTGATAAAAAAGTTAATATAAAAGGTTGCTCTTTTGATATTGTAAAATCAGGAGGCATTAGCGACATGAATACAAATGCATTTAATGGTCCTCAATCATTTGATGTTACAGAAATTGGTATTATTCCATTTATTTTAGCCTATTCAAATAATAATTTCAGAGATTATACCTTGCTTCCAATATTTCCACTTAGAACGTTTCGGCATAAGAGTGTATTTATTCATACTGATAGTGGTATTACAAAACCCCAGGACTTGAAAGGAAAGAAAATTGGCACTCCTGGTTATTCATCTTCTTCACTCACATGGATCCGAGGATTCTTACAAGATGAATATGGGGTAAGTCCTAAGGATATTCAATGGGTAATTTCGCAGAAAGATTCTTCTGCAAAAGTAGGAGGAAAAGTCTCCAAACAAGAAAATGTAACTCCTGATGGAATTTCAATAAGTTATGGATCAGAAGGAAAAGATGAATCAGAATTGCTTCTGTCAGGTGAAGTAGATGCCCTTTTTCACGCCATTCAGCCAAAAGCTTTTGTTCAGGGGAATCCAAAGGTTGTCCGCCTTTTTGAAGATTCAAAAAAGGTTGAGCATGAGTATTTTTCCAAAACAGGTATTTTCCCAATAATGCATGCTGTTGCTGTAAAAACAGAATTATTGGAAAACAACCCCTGGCTGGCTGAGTCCATATTTAATGCCTACTCAGAATCGAAAGAAATGAACTACAAATTCATGACTAAGCTAGGATGGGCTTACGATACTCTGCCATGGTATAGCCAGGAATATGAAGAAACGAGAAAACTAATGGGAAATAATTATTGGTCATATGGAATTGGTACTAATAAAAAAACGCTTGAAACTATATGCAGATATGCCAATGAACAAGGTTTAATTGAACAAAAGATTAGATTTGAAGATTTATTTTTCTCTTCTTCACTTGGATTTACAGAAGAATAATGGAATAAAAGTTTTACTTTCTGAACAGTTATAAAAATATGAAATCAATAAACTTTTTAATGATCATCGTAGTTTTGTTCATAACTACTCTGAAAGGGCAAGATTCAAATTTACCAGGAGAAGACTTTGACCTTGAAGCTCTGGCTGGAGTGATGGAAAAAGT
>CBDUAP010000214.1:0-5246 GCA_965365165.1 uncultured Flavobacteriaceae bacterium | reverse complement strand
GCATGTAAGGAATATGTAAGAAGTTGCCGGATAAAGCGCAAATCACGGTAAATTCTGAATAATTTGAATTTTTCTATTTTATCATGAACCTCCAGGTCACGGTGTACTTTTGCATAAAAATCTTTTACCTGTGATTGTGCCCTTTTAAATTCCTCCTTGTGCAGGCCGAACCACTCCCTGTTGTTGTTTTTCTTTAAGCGCTCTAAAAATTCCAGTACTGCTTCCATGAAATAATAATATCCTGATCTTAAGGTAAAAATATTCTTCATGCAAGATACTTCTTTTCTTATAACGGCAACAGCAGCATGGGCCAAAGTGAAAAATGAAAGGCCTGTTTCGGGAAAAAAAGCATATTTTTAAATAAAATTCTGAGCTGGGATCATAAGATGTCACCAGTACAGCAAGAATTTAAAATGAACAATAAAATATTGATTATAGGATTGGTTTGGCCAGAGCCGGATGCAACTGCAGCAGGTACGAGAATGTTACAGCTCATCCGATTCTTTCAGAACCATAAGTACGAACTTTCCTTTGCCTGTGCTGCGTCAAAGTCTTCATTGTCTTTTGATCTCGAAACCATATCCGTCAGTACCGTGCCGATACAACTCAATGATGCGGGTTTTGATGACATGATTTCGGAACTAGATCCGGGTATTGTCGTTTTTGACCGTTTTATAACCGAAGAACAATTTGGTTGGAGGGTCAGGGAAAAATGCCCTTCGGCCCTCCTGATATTGGATACTGAGGACCTGCATTTTTTAAGAAAAGGACGTGAAAAAGCTTTGGTTAAGCCACAAAATATGCTAGAAGAATTTTTGAAAAATGACGATGCCAAACGAGAAATTGCAAGTATTTACAGATGCGATTTGACACTTGTGATTTCTGAATTCGAAGAAGGTCTTCTGAAAAAGACCTTTCAAATAGACCCTACACTGCTCTTTTACCTTCCGTTTTTGGTAGAAAATCCATCTCAGGAAAATGTGACTGCCTTACCCGACTTTAAAGATAGAAAGCATTTTATCACCATGGGGAACTTTAAGCATCGGCCCAATCGGGATTCCGTCTTATTTTTAAAACAGGAAATATGGCCAATGATAAGAAAAGAATTGCCCGATGCAGAAATGCATATTTATGGTGCCTATGCTACTAAGGAGATATTGCAATTGAACAATATCAAAGAGGGCTTTTTAGTGAAAGGCTGGGCCGCTGACAAGAAGCAAGTTTATATGAACTCTCGTGTATGCCTTGCTCCACTGCGCTTCGGGGCCGGGCTTAAAGGGAAATTGATTGACGCCATGCTGTTTGGTACCCCCTGTGTCACAACCAGTACAGGTGCCGAAGGGATGCAGAGACAGCTTCCTTGGAATGGGTTTATAGCTGATCATGCCGGAGAAATAGCTAAAAAGGCCATACTCCTGTACCAGGACGAAGAGACCTGGAACCAGGCCAGAATAAACGGGCTCAACCTGCTCAACAATAATTTTAACAAACAGTTTTTTGAAAGCGCTTTAAAAGATTGTATTGATCATCTAAGACTCAATTTAAAGCAACACAGGGAAAACAATTTTATTGGAAGCATGCTGGCCCATCACTCGATGAAAAGCACCAAGTATCTTTCTAAATGGATCGAAGCTAAAAATACTAGTGCACAATAAAATAATAAAGCAAAAGGCCCCAGCCGGACATCATCAATAGCCCTCCTACCGGGGTGATTGGACCAAGAAATTTCATGTTGATTTTCTTCACCCTGGCGTAGCATAAACCGTAGATGCTGAAAGAGAACAAAAAAACACCTGTAATAAGGCAGGTAGCAATCATACGTTCGGTAAAATCAATGAATTCAAAGTGAAAGCCCAGTACCATCAGAACCACGGCATGCAGCAATTGATACTTTACCCCTGTTTCAAAACTATTCAGTACTTCTGCAGGTAATATTCTTCTTAACCTATGAGCACCGAAGGCGCCAAAGATGATGCCAAAAAAGCCAAACATTGCTGCCGCTATTTTTACAATCAGTATCATAATTATTCTGTTTTATTATATTTTTCAAACCAGGCGAGGGTATTGGCCACTTTGCGTATCAGGTTGCTCGGTTTGGCTGCAATGCCATGACCTGCCTCGGGAATTTCCATAAGCAGGGTTTCAATCTTTCGTAATTTCAAAGCATGATACAGTTGTTTGGCTTCGCTGGGTGGAGTACGTAAATCATCCATGCCTACCATGACCAGGGTCGGGGTCTCAATATTCCCTACCAAAGAAACCGGAGAGAATTTCCAGTAGGTTTCAAAATTCTCCCAGGGTTGCCCCGGGTATCTCGAATTGGCATAATAGAAATAATTGTCTGCTACCAGGGTTTTGCTGATCCAGTTCATCACTGGTTTTACAACAGCTGCTGCCTCGAACCTGTTGTTTTTGCCTATGATCCAGGCCGTCATGATACCTCCCGCACTTCCTCCGGCAACGAATAACCGGTCCTCATGCGCAAGGCCTTTTTCAATGAGTACATCTACCCCATCCATCACGTCATTATAATCCTCTCCCGGATAATTATTGAACAATAGGTTGGCAAATTCCTCCCCATAACTTGTACTTCCCCTTGGGTTTGGATAAAAGACCACATAACCAGCTGCAGCGTAAAGTTGCATCTCGGCAGAAAACCTGTCGCCATAGTTCAAAATGGGGCCTCCGTGATTTTCAACCATCATGGGATATTTTTTATTTTTATCGAATCCGGGAGGATAAACTATCCAGCCTTGTATATCCCTTTGATCAACACTGCTTTTGTACCATATTTCTTCCACTTTTCCCAAGGTCCTGTAATTTAACAAGGCATCATTCAAATTTGTCAGTTGTTTCACCGATTTTGACAGTACCACACCCAGTTCAGCCGGAAATTCTGGTGTGCTCAGGGTAAAGGCGATCTGCCCCTTGTCTGATACTGAAAAAGAGCCAGAGCCATAGGGTCGTCCTATTGTGGTTCCTCCAAGATTATCGGTTAGTTTTGTTACCTTCCCTGACATGTTTATCTGAGCGATTTTTGAATTGCCCTTGTCATCATATGAAAAATAAAGGGCATCACTGTTCGAATTCCAAACAACATTTGAAACACTTCTATCCAAATCATCTGATAAAATCTTCTTGTCACTTCCGTCGATGCGCATCAAATGAAGTTTAGTGACCTGATAGGCCTGCACCTTGTCTTCATAGCCCGTGTAAGCGATCCATTTCCCGTCGGGAGAAACCACAGGAGCATTATCTGGTCCGTTTCTGTCTGTCAGTTGTTCAAATTCCCCTGTATTTACATCCACACTATATATATCAGAATTTCTAAAATCATATTCCCAGTTTTCTGTTCTGTTTCCAGAAAAATAAATGCGGTCTCCTCGGGGTGACCATGAAAGCTTTCCTTCGTGCTGATAATTTCCTGTTGTAACCTGCCTCGCAGTTCCGCCATAGGCTGAAAGCACAAAAATATGATGGAAACCTGCTTTGATATATCCTTTACCATCAGCTTCGTGTTTAAGCCTGTCAGTCAACCTGGGTTCATCTGCCCATTCAGCACCTTCTGGTTTTTTTGGTATTTTTGCAGCAATTGGAGGGTCAACCGGAATGTGCATTGTGAAAGCCAACTGTTTCCCGGAAGGAGACCAAGTCAAGGATGAAGGACTATATGGCAATTGTGATATTTTAGCCAGTTTTCCGGAATTAACCCAATACATATAGACTTCTGCACCTTCTTTGGTTGAACAGATATACGCGATGCGATCACCATCAGGGGACCATCTAGGTGATGATTCTTGAACCTCATTAGAACTCAGTTTCTGGTGCATGTTTCCATCAGTACTCATAATCCATAAATCACCTTTTGACCTGTCTTTCATGATATCAAAACCGGATCTTCGGTATACTATTGATTTACCATCCGGTGATATCTGGGGATCCTGAACGTATTGCAGTGCAAATACATCGAGATAACTAAAATTTTCTTTTTGATTTTGAGTATGGCTTTTGACAACAAACAGAATTGTCAGCAAAAGCATGGCAGCGTATTTGACCACGTGTTTTTTAAAGTTTTGATTATGACATAAACATAATCATTAATGCGGAAGTACACAAACCCGACCAATTTTAAGCATGCCAAAGGCCAAATCCAGACTGCTTGTAATAGATATTATTCAGTTAAATTATTATAATATTAACATATTCTCATTTTATGCGTTAAATTAAAGTTAACTTGATAATAATAGCGTAACAAACTTTGATATACCTTCGTCTTTATAGTAGCAACATATAAATAAATCAAATTATGAAACCAGATATCAATTCCTTCGCATCAGAAGACAGACGCTATGTACAATTTTCAAACTTTAGAAATGCCAAAAGAATTAAATGGTCGGAACACAGACATTATGGCCACTGAAACAGGATTTTTTGTTTTAACAGCTTTGTTAAACATTCTGTTTTCAACACCTGTTGAAACACTTGCGGGTTCGTTAAAAATTTTACAGAAGCAATAAAAAGACAATGAATCAGGATTTAATAAATTTTTATGAACCAATTTCATTTGAATCATTTTCACACAGGTCAGTAATGTCTGCCAGCACTTTTTTGATCCTCTGATCAGAAATACCCATTTTTTTTAAAAAAGAAGGGTTTTCATAAATTTCTTTACACAACACCACACCCCATTCTAAAAATTGAATTTTTTCTCTTTTGCTAATAGAAGTAAGGGATGTAATTGGAAATAATTTTGATTTGTTGATCCTGTATTTTAGACTTTTCTTTTGAGGATAATTCCAGCTCACCAGTTCCAGACCAACGCATTTGGCATAAGTAATGGCGTCATTTGTAAATCGTGTATTGGTAAATATGCCACCCTTATATTGCAGCTGATCTCCCTTTGAATTTTCGAGATTCCTGCGAATATCAATAAATCTGGAATGGATATACAGTGGAATTTTTACATCATTAGGTTTTCCCTGCATATTATGATATTTACATTCGATGATGTGGCATCTATTCTCTTTATTAGCCAGTACATCAACTTCATGATCGATGCAGTTTCCTTGCATCACGATACCAACTTCTGTATCATAGCCCTCACTCTTCAAAATATGCCCTATATACCTTTCAAAAGGGAAACCCGAAGGACCAAGTTCCATGATGGCCCTTTTTATTTTGTATCGGGCCGCACTGGGCCTTTGCCTGCTTTTTAACAAACGGAAAGCCTTTTGATAAATTTCTTT
>CBDUAP010000213.1:0-5249 GCA_965365165.1 uncultured Flavobacteriaceae bacterium | reverse complement strand
TCTGGGCTAGTCCTGATATGTCAATTTCCTGTTGCGGAATTGGGAACAATCCATGTTTACCCGCAGTAAAACCGGGTATCTTTTCGGCTGCCTGACCAGTTCTTACCAAATCAAAGAAACGGTGTCCTTCCATGGAAAGCTCAAAATTCCTCTCGGTCCAAATCGCTTGTCTAAGGCCTGTACCTGTCGTAATAATGTCATGATCTTCATCTCCAAAGGCCCTTCTTCTAACCTCATTCAGATAATCCTGAGCCAAACCATCATTTCCACTTGGGTTATTGGCAGTACAATTAGCCTCAGCTGCCATCAACAATACATCAGCATAACGAATAGCTCGGTAATTGGTCAGATAATTCAACTCAATCTGGGCACCACTTTCACCTCCGCGTGGGATGTACTTGTTATTGAAATAACCGGTGTGCTCATAGCCTTCGGTATAATTGGCACCCGTCTCCTCAGCAAAGGCAACAATATCAAGAATTGAGGCTTCCAGTCTGCTGTCTCCTTCCTGAAAAGAAGTATACAGGTCTTCTGTAGGCACATTGAAACTCCAGCCTGAAGAATAAGTAGGTCCTGCGAATCCTCTTGGGCCATTGTGAATGACGCCAAAGTTACCTTCAGTTCCCTGTGGCACAAATCCCCAGTCATACCATTCCGAAGTGTTCGTGTGCTGCACTTCGAATACAGATTCGGTCCCGTTTTCACCGTTTTTCAAAAACTGATCCTGATAATTGTCTACCAGGCTGTAAACGCCTATAACGTTCGAGAATTCAGTCGCAGCCAATGCCCACTCTTCCATATAGAGATATACTTTCCCCAATAAGGCATGGGCCGCATATTTTGTAGCTCTTCCCTTCTGCGATGCATCGGCAGGCAAGGTGTTTTTGGCATTGGTCAAATCATTTACAATTTGAGCATATACTTCTTCGGCAGATGCTCTTTGCAAGGTTCCAGAATCACTTGCAGTAAGCCTGTTTTCTGTGAATACCGGACCCCCGCCAAAGAACTTAACTAACTCAAAATAATAATATGCTCTTAAAAAATACACTTCACCATAAAGTGCATCCTTCCTGTCAAATTCCAGTTTATCCTTGTTCTCTTCCAAATAATTGGCTCGGTTGATTCCTTCATAACACCATCTCCAAATAGATGTCAAATTATCATTATTAGGATTGTGTGTCATGTCATCAATTTGTTGCAAACCAATAACATCCGTGGCACTTTCGCCACCACACAAGGAATTGTCTGAGGCGATATCACCAATTAAAATATTGAGATACATCCACTGCAAGGGGTCATATGTTCCTACCAAAGCCGCTTCAAAGTCATTCTCTGAATTGAAATAAACGTCGGCCGTGATTTCAAAGTTGTCAACCGGATCATAATCCACATAATCGGTACAAGCCCAAAGCGTCAGAAATGCGACACTTAATACTGCTATATTTTTTATAAATTTCATAATATATTTTTTTAAAATTTAACATTTACACCCAACGACCATATTCTAGGTTGTGGATAATATCCTCTGTCAACACCTGTATCTAAAACTCCTGTGGAGATCTCAGGATCATAACCGGAATAATTGGTGAAGGTCATAGCATTCTTCACTTGCGCGTAAAAACGAAGTTTTGTAAAACCTGATTTATTATAGAAGGACTCTGGTAAGGTATAACCCAACTGAACATTTTGTATCCTCACAAAACTTCCATCCTCTACATACCTGTCTGAGGCCCTTCTGTTGTTATTTGAATCTACAAAAGTTACTCTTGGCTCGCTGTCACTGGTTCCTTCTCCTGTCCATCTGTCAAGTGTAGCCGCAAACCTGTTCGTATAATTTAAATTTCTTTCATAGGCCCTGTACATGTCAGCCCCTACCGAAGCATACGTAAATACCAAAAAGTCTATGTTTTTATAATCAAATCCTACGTTCCATCCAATCGTGAAATCAGGAAAAGGATTTCCAATCTCAGTACGGTCAGCATCATTGATGGTACCGTCATTGTTAACGTCAACGTATCTTATGTCACCGGGCTGGGCACCTGATTGGTCCGCATGGGCATCAATCTCATTCTGATTCTGGAAGATCCCGTCGGTCTTATAACCAAAGAAATATCCCGGTGCAAAGCCTTCTTCAAATCTTGTAATGATGGTATAAGGAATTCCATACCCGGCACCATTGATGAATTTGTCACCATTATTGATCTCCTCAACATTATTTTTAGCCGATGTAAAATTCACAGTGGTGTTAAAATTGAAATCCTCTCCGTATGTATCATTGTACCCAAGTGAAAAATCAATACCATAACTTCTTGTTTTTCCAATATTTGAAGCAGGATACTCAGGAGTTCCCAGGTATAAAGAAAGCGTCGGATTGAACAAAAGGTCATCAACAATTTTTTCAAAATAATCTGCTGTCAATGACACTTTATTATCAAAAAGCCTGATGTCAAAACCAACATTCATCTGAAGTTGATTTTCCCATGTCACATCATCATTAGGAATGGATTGTAAGGTTGACCCCGCTACGATTGTTCCGTTATACGTGTATTTTGGAAAAGTGGAAATTCTTGAGAACTGAGGACTGATATTATCGTTCCCCACAGAACCAAAACTTCCTCTTAGTTTAAGGAAATTCACAGTACTGGTACCAAAAAAATCTTC
Source organism: uncultured Flavobacteriaceae bacterium (assembly GCA_965365165.1). Lineage (GTDB taxonomy): Bacteria > Bacteroidota > Bacteroidia > Flavobacteriales > Flavobacteriaceae > Lutimonas. Next base: position 2,588 of record CBDUAP010000213.1, on the reverse strand, counting down.
ATTTGAAATTACCCATCCCAGTGATGCAGACGGGAAGAATGCAAATTTGTTATTTTTACCAAATGAAGTGGAACCATCCATTCTTCCTGTAAAGGAAACCAGATATTTGTCTTTAAAATCGTAATTTACCCTTGCAAAATAAGACATGTTACGATTTTCATACTGCCATGAACCACTCGTTTGAGAAGCGGCATCACCCGTGGCGGCACTCACATCAGCATAGGCCCATGAATTAAAAGGTATATCCTCTGCATTTGCGGTAATATTATCTCCAGTGTTTTTACCTATTGACATACCGAGAACAGTCTCAAAATTATGGTTTTCATTAATGGTAAAATCGTAGTTTCCGTATAATTCCCAGGTAAAATTGAAATAATTCGTTTTGGACTCAAACACCCTGTTGTGGGTTGATGTTTCATTTCCTTCTTCATCAACGGTTACAATGGGTGAAAGGTCTTCATTTGCATTGGTTGCATTATGACCTACCCCGTAAAATTGCAATGGAAAAAATCCTTTTGAATAAATATCAGTATAAACATAACCCAATCTTGAGGTGACTTTAAAGTTATCCATGATATCATACTGGAGTTCCATTTTACCAAACAATTTGTTGGTATTACCTTTATTATATGTGTTATTGATCTGAGCCAATGGATTTATAATTTCCTGTGTGATCGTTGTACTGATCCCATAATTCCCGTTTGAATCAAAAGGCGCTATGGTCGGGTCAAAATTCAAAGAGTTTGACAACACACTACCTATATTATTTTCTGACAAGTTACCAGACTTGATATTGGCATAACTCGTATTCAATATCAAGGTCAATCGCTCGTTTAGATCGGTTGTGAAATTTGCAGTAACATTGGCCCTGTCAAAATAAGACTTGTCTCCACCGCCAACAACACCGTCCTGACTCAAATAACCCGCAGACAAGAAATAGGAAGAACTATCTGATCCTCCTGAAGCGCTTAAATTTACAGAAGTGATAGGAGCGGTCTCCAATACTTCGTTTTGCCAATCGGTTCCTCTACCCAATATAGAAAGATCCGGAAATATAAGATCTCCACCGGCAGCAACACTGGCCTCATTTAAAATACCACCATATTCAGAAGCATTGAGAACATCAATGGTTTTGACCACTTCCTGTACGCCTGAATAAGCATCAAGGTTGTAAGTTGTTTTGGTACTGGCTCTCCCTGATTTGGTTTTGATCACAATAACACCGTTACCACCACTTACACCATATATAGCCGTAAGAGCAGCATCCTTTAAAACGTTCATTGATTCAATATCTCCAGAATTCAGTGCATTTAAATCATCAAGGGTTTGGGTTACACCATCAATAACCACCAAAGGATCCGTCCCAGTATAAGAAGGAATACCCCTGATCAATACAGTTGGCTTGGCCCCTGGAGATCCACTGGCAATTACATTCACCCCGGCTGCCTGCCCCTGTAAGGCTTCTTCTGGCCTTACCGGCTGGATCAACTCTATGGTTTCATCACTTACAGTTGACACGGCTCCTGATATTTTACTCACTTTCTGAGTACCATAACCGATGACAACGACTTCATCTAAGGTTTCGAGATCCTCCTGTAGTGTCACCTGGAGAAAATCTGAACCGGAAATTGTTATTTCCTGGCTAACAAAACCTACGTAAGAGAAGACAAGCACGTCTCCCACTTTAAGATCTGAAAGGGTAAAGTTACCATCGAATTCCGTCGTGGTACCTTTGGATGAATCTTTAACCAGAATGGTAACACTCGGTAGTGGTATTCCATCTGGATCTTCAACATTCCCCTTTACTTCAATATTCTGCGCGTAGGACAAAACGCCCACAAAACAGAATAGGATTGATAAAAAATATGATTTCATGTTATAATGAATTAGTGTTCAGAGTAAAACTATAAAATGAAGAATGAAAAAAACAAAATTTTACCTATACAAAAACCATACGACTTCACTAGGGTAAAAGGTAATTGTGTATCAAAAGCTGTTAAAATAGGACATTTTAAAGGTTTTCAGATGAAGAAAATGTTACTTAAAGTTTAACAGAAAGAAACTTAAAACAACAAAAAACAATACTTTTAAAAACGATTTATTGGCCGATGTTGTGGTAATGTTGTGGTATTTTAACCTAAAAATGTGCAATATTGTACCCTTTAAATCGATAAAATATAGTCTACAAGGTTCATTTCATGCAAAAGATTCAGTTTTTTCCTCAATCTGTACCTCTTTATCTCAACACTTCTAATAGAAATATTGAGCAATGGAGCAATTTCTTTTGACGTAAGATTCAAACGCAGGTAGGAACAAAATTTGAGATCATTGGCGGTCAGGTCGGGATGCAGCTTCTTGATCTTGTCCATAAAATTCTTGTCAGCATTATTAAAAGCCTCTTTAAAGAATTCCCAGTCCTTATTATCACTCAAACCCCGGTCAATGATTTTTACCACCTCCTCTTTGCTAATATCCCTTTCGGTTTGAATCAGGTCATTTTTGATGCTGCTTAATAGTTCATTCTTATTGATCAGACTCATGGCGGTTGTTGCCAGTTCCCTGTTCTTGCTTTCTATATCGAATTTAAG
>CBDUAP010000212.1:0-5293 GCA_965365165.1 uncultured Flavobacteriaceae bacterium | reverse complement strand
TATTTTTGCGTTCTTAACAAAAAGAACCCTTTATTATGAAATTAATGAGCAGTTATGAAGAGCAGCTGTCAGAGCAGGTGGAACTGAGAAAAATGACCGTTGAACTGATCAAAGTGATCAGTGATTTATGGTATGAAAATAACATAGAATTGTTTTTGTTCAGAAATCAGCTGATTGACAGGAATGTGAGCGAAATACTGAACTTACTCGATTATGCCAAGGAATTTGTGCAAAAACCCATATCGATGAAAAATGTTTTGCATATCGCACAGCGAATTCAGAAAATGGACCTGCATCCCTCAAAGATCGATATTGGCAAACTGGCCTATGTATTTCACCTTACCGGGGAGACTGATGTAGATGAGTTTGTATCAAAAAAACTTGATGGTGCCCGATATGGAAATGGCATAAAGCCAAAGGATGTTGTTCTTTATGGTTTTGGTAGAATAGGAAGATTACTGGCCAGAGAACTTATGTCCAGAACGGGCAAGGGTGTTCAAATGCGCCTCAGGGCCATAGTGACTCGCGGAGAAATAAACAGGGAGGTATTAGAAAAAAGAGCCTCAATGTTGCGCAAGGATTCTGTACACGGGTATTTTAAAGGGTCAGTCAAAGTAGACATGGAGCAACAGGCACTGATTATTAATGGAACCACCGTATTTGTTATTGCCGCAAATAACCCGGAAGATCCTGATTACACCAAATACGGAATTAAGGATGCCTTGGTCATTGACAATACAGGAGCCTTCAGGACCGAAGAGGCCCTTGCAAGACATCTTGAAGCAAAGGGAGCAGACAAGGTATTGCTTACTGCCCCCGGGGTAGGAGCTGTTCCCAATATTGTGTATGGGGTGAATCAGCATCGATTTGACCCTGACGAACACCGTATTTTTTCGGCTGCCTCGTGTACAACCAATGCGATTACCCCGGTGTTGAAAGTTGTCAATGACACCCTCGGTATCCAACACGGGCACATCGAGACCATACACGCCTATACCAATGACCAGAACCTTGTAGACAATATGCATAAAAAATACAGGAGGGGAAGAGCTGCGGGCCTTAATATGGTCATCACAGAAACAGGAGCCGGTAAGGCGGTATCAAAGGCCGTACCTGAGCTTTCTGGCAAATTGACCTCCAACGCGATCAGGGTTCCTGTACCGAATGGTTCGCTGGCAATTTTAAACCTGAACCTTCAAAGCAAAACAACGCGTGAAGATTTGAACGCCCTGATCAAAAAATATGCCCTTGAGGGAGATCTTGTAGAGCAGATCAGATACTCGATGAGCAATGAACTCGTTTCTTCAGACATTGTTGGTAATCTGGAACCTGCCATATTTGACAGCCATGCCACAATTGTTTCCGAAGAAGGAGATCATGCCTTGCTCTATGTTTGGTATGACAATGAATATGGTTACAGCCATCAAGTCATGGGACTTGCCAAATATATTGCCAAAGTGAGAAGGTTTACTTATTATTAGATTCAAATATGAGAGTGAATTTTTCATCAAGTGGAAAAAGATGTTTATTTTTAAAATCTTATTTGAATTTAAAATCCCCTTATGAAAAGTAAACTTCTTTTATTTTTAATCATCCTTATTGGCCTTTTGGCGTGTAATAAGGATAAAAATAATAAAGCAATACCGCCCCAACCCTTTCAAGTTTTTGAGATTAAACCCCAGTCAGTTCCTATATATACAGAATTTGTGGGACAGGTATACGGTGAAAAAGACATTCCCATCAGGGCCAGGGTGGAAGGTTTTTTAATGGGTATTCACTTTCAGGAGGGCGAGCCCGTAAATAAAGGACAATTATTATACTCCATAGACCCTGAGCCTTTAGAGCAGGAAGTTGCAGCAAAAACAAGCCTGCTGGCCCAGGAAATGACAGTTCTGGTTCAGACTGAAAATGACCTGGCAAGAATCGAACCCCTGGCAGAAATGTCGGCCGTCAGTGAGCAGGAACTTGACATGGCTACAGCCAAAAGGGATGCTGCCATTTCGAGTGTTGAGGCTGCAAAGGCAAATTTAAAAATGGCCCAGATCAGCCTGGGATATGCCAGGATGTATGCTCCCATTGATGGTATCATTGGGAAAACCATGGCCAGGGAAGGCGAATTTGTAGGAAGGGACCCTAATCCGGTCATTTTGAATACGGTTTCTCAGCTGAATTCGGTCAGGGTCCAATTCTTTTTATCAGAAAATGATTATCTGACCGTCGCAAAAGAATATATTCGGCGCAATGAAAGTGAAAGTAAGAGGTCAGCTGATGAAAAAATCAATTTGGAATTGATCCTGGCAGATGGCTCTACCTATCCCCATAAGGGCAAAGTTGACTTTATCGACAGAAATGTAGACGCAGAGACCGGATCCATTCTGGTCCAGGCCACTTTTCCCAATCCGGATCTTTTAATACGCCCCGGCCAGTTTGCCAGGGTAAAGGCCAAGGTACGACAAGACACTGACGCCATTTTGATTCCTCAAAAATGCACCAATGAACTTCAGGGGCAGTTCTCGGTATTAATGGTCAATGCCGAAAATAAAATTGAAACCCGTCAAGTAACGATCAGCAACAGGATTGGTGAATTCTATGTTGTTGAGGAAGGATTGAAAAGCGGAGACAGGATTATTCTGGAAGGATTGCAAAAAGCCAGAACCGGTATGGAAATAGTGCCTCAGATAACCGAATTTGTGAGCCAGCAAATACCTCAATCCTAAGAAATCATGGCTGATAATCAAGGAAATTTTTTTGTAAGGAGACCCATTGTGGCTATCGTGATCGCCATTGTAATCGTGATCGTTGGTGCCGTATCCGTTATTGGATTGCCCATTGAACAATATCCTAATTTAACGCCACCCATAGTTCAGGTTCGGGGTACTTATACGGGTGCCAATGCATTGAACGTGGAAGAATCCATGGCGACACCATTGGAACAGCAGATCAATGGGGTAGATAATATGATTTACATGAAATCAACCAATGCCAATGATGGTACCATGGTGATTGATGTCTCATTTGATGTGGGTACCGACCCTGACATGAATACCGTTCTGGCCCAGAACAGGGTGTCTGCTGCGACGGCCAAACTGCCTGAGGCAGTAAAGAAATACGGGGTTACTACTGAGAAATCCCTGCCCAATATTTTGATGTTGGTCACCCTAACTTCTGATGGTCGTTATGACCAGGATTTTTTAGGAAATTATGCGCTCATCAATATCAAAGATCAACTGTCCAGAATCAAAGGAATTGGAAGGGTAAACGTGATGGGGGCTGCAGATTATTCCATGCGAATCTGGATCAAGCCTGATCGGCTGGCGAAAATGGGTCTTACGGTTCCCGAGATCATCAAAGCCATCAATGAACAGAATGTCATTGTTCCGGGAGGAAAATTTGGTGCGGAGCCGTCACCACCGGGTACGGAATTCACTTACACAGTCAGGCTTCCTGAAAGGTTTAATTCGCCTGATGCTTTTGGAGATATTGTCGTTAGGACACATTCGGACGGGTCCCAGATCAAAATGAAGGACATTGCTACCATTAACCTTGGGGTTGAAACCTATAATATGTTTCCGAGATTGAATGGTAAAACGGCGGCCATAATTGCCTTGTACCAGGCACCTGGTTCAAATGCCGTTGAGTTGGCCGAACAGGTCATCAGCAATATGGATGAAATTTCAAAGAGTTTCCCTGAAAGTATACAATACGATGTTTCCCTGGATTCAACTGCTCCAATTACCGCAGGTATAAAAGATATTATTGTTACGTTGATCATCGCCTTGATCCTCGTGGTACTGGTTGTTTTTATTTTTATACAGGACTGGAGGGCTACCCTGATTCCAACCCTTGCGATCCCGGTTTCACTGATCGGAGCATTTATGTTCTTTCCAGCACTGGGATTCACAATCAATGTTTTGTCTTTATTGGGTCTTGTACTTGCTATAGGAATAGTGGTCGATGATGCCATTGTAGTTGTGGAGGCCGTTCAGGTGAATATTGAGAAAGGCATGAAAACCAAAGAAGCAACCTTTGATGCCATGAAGAAAGTTACAGCACCGGTAATTGCAACAACTTTGGTTTTGATCGCTGTATTTATTCCCGTGGCAGGCATGGCAGGCATAACGGGACTGTTGTACCAGCAATTTGCGATTACCATAGTGGTGTCAGTGATCGTGTCTTCTGTGAATGCACTTACTCTGAGCCCGGCGCTTTGTTCCCTGCTTTTGAAAAAACCGGTTCGCTATGGTGGACCTCTGGGATGGTTTTTCAAGAAATTCAACAAGGGGATGGATCGGACCACAGAAGGTTACATGAGCTTTACCCAAATCATGGGAAGAAAATTAAAGCGCGGAGTGGTTTTCATTCTTCTGATGACCGTGGGAGCCGGCGTATTCGGATATTTTGTCCCCGGTGGTTTTATACCCTCTGAAGACATGGGATATTTTTTTATAAACATGCAGTTGCCTGATGCGGCCTCACTCCAAAGAACGAATGAAGTATCCAAGAAGGTCGAGAAAATTTTAATGGAAATTCCCGAAGTCGATTACGTTACAGCGGCACCGGGCTATAGTTTGCTTTCAGGAGCGATGACATCAAATTCTGGATTTTTGTTTGCTTCCTTAAAACCCTGGGATGAAAGAAGTACAACCGCAGAAGAGATCATTATGAAGGCCAACCAGTTACTGGTGCCTCAGATTAAGGGGGCACAGGTCTTTGCATTTGGTCCTCCTGCAATTCCGGGTCTGGGTAACGGATCAGGATTCAGTATTATGCTCCAGGACCGTGGCGGAAACAATGCGACTTACCTGGCGCAGAATACCATGAAATTTATTCAGGCTGCCAATGCCAGGCCCGAAATCGGAAGTGCCTTTACTACCTTTCAGGCAAACGTGCCCCAGCGTTTTATGGATATTGACAGGGAAAAGGCCCTTAAATTAGGGATCAACCTCAATGACCTTTATACCACGGTAGGTACTTTTATGGGAGGATCCTACGTCAATGATTTCACACGCTTCGGAAGATTGTACAAGACCTATATACAGGCTGAACCTGAGTACCGAACCGACGAGAGTCAAATGAACAAATTTTTTATCAGGAACAGCAGTGGGGGAATGGTGCCCCTGGGTACGGTGGCTACGGTCAAACCTATTTCAGGCCCTGATTATACGATGCGGTTCAATTTGTTCAGGTCGGTTGAGGTCACCGGATCTCCCGCAGCGGGTTATACATCCAATCAGGCGCGTGAGGCACTCAAGGAAGTAGCTGAAGAAGTGCTTCCGCAGGATATGAGCTACGC
>CBDUAP010000211.1:0-5325 GCA_965365165.1 uncultured Flavobacteriaceae bacterium | reverse complement strand
CATATCATCTCATGCACCGGGGCAAACCTGGAGGAAGACATCATGAACCTGGTGGCCCATTCGCATTATAAGAGGGTTCCCAATTACAGGGACCTCACCCCACAGGATGAATGGAATTTGCTTGAAAAAGGTTTGAATCGGGTAACAGATACCTGTATTCCGGAAGAAGAGGCTTTTCGCAGGTTGCAAAAGCATATTTATAAAATTTGGAAAGATGCGGAAGCTTCCGGGGAACGCTATTTTCCACATGAATTTATGTATAAAATGCTGCTGTCTGGTGTTTTAGAGGAGTACTATGAAATTGACCTCAAAAATTCCTGGATGTATGCCGCTGCCGAAAAAAATTTACCCATGGTTGTTCCCGGATGGGAAGACAGTACCATGGGCAATATTTTTGCAAGTTATGTGATGAAAGGATCATTACAGGCGCATACCATGAAGTCGGGTATTGAATACATGACTTTTCTGGCAGACTGGTATACGAAAAACGCCGAGAAGGGTGTGGGCTTCTTTCAGATTGGGGGAGGTATTGCGGGTGATTTTCCCATTTGTGTGGTTCCTATGTTGTATCAGGACATGGAGGCGACCGATACTCCTTTCTGGAGTTATTTTTGCCAGATAAGTGACTCCACAACAAGTTACGGCTCTTATTCCGGCGCTGTTCCCAACGAAAAAATTACATGGGGAAAACTCGACATTGAAACACCAAAATTTATAATAGAAAGTGATGCGACCATTGTGGCTCCGTTAATTTTTGCTTATCTTTTAAACATGTAAGTATGGATAATTTGAAAAGAGTAATTGTTGATTTTAAAAAACTGACACCAGAGGTCTTAAAACTTTTGGTTGAAAAATATCCTGATGGATATGATGACGGAGATATCATCTCTTTTAGAAATGCGCATGGTGAAAAAATAGATGCTGTTGAAGTCCTTACTCCCGAGATTAAATATCTGGTGAAAATCAGTGTCAGACTTGTTGAAAGTATGGAGAATTTTGACGAAGATGATTATGACGACAACAAGAGCAAAGATGATGATTTGGATGTTGAGGTGGAGGACCCTGACAATATTGCTGATTTAGATGAAGAAGAGGATTAGCTCCGGATCTTCTGCTTGTTTTATTTTAAATATATTTTTCCTAAAGGAGCATCAATCCTGTTGAACTAAAATAGAATTTTATGAAGGCAAACTTTCACCTGGCCCTGCCCTGCAGGGATCTCAAAAAAACAAAGGTATTTTATATAGATGCCCTTGGAGCCAAAATGGGCCGACATTCCGAAAATTGGATAGATATCGATCTTTATGGAAATCAACTCACCTTTACCACCGCAGGTGACTTCAATTTTGACTTTAAAAACTACCGGTTGGGTGACCAGATCCTTCCCTCCTTTCATTTTGGCATCATCGTGGATGTTGAATTATGGGGGCAACTATACGCCAGATTGATTGCCTTCCCTTTAGACCTCACCCCTAAAGCGACCCATATGAAGGGTAAAAGCGGAGAGCATCTGTCATTCTTTGTTAAAGATCCGAATGGGTACATGGTCGAATTCAAGAGTTTCAAGAACGAAGATGAGGTTTTTTTGTACTAATTTAAGGTGAAAAAACGGTTTGGCATTTTAGCTTGACACAACTCTATTCAGCAGGTTTTCAGTAACTTCCCAAAGTCTTTTACCATTTTGGGGATCAGTCGCTTTTTCATCCATTTCCTTTCTGCTCATCAAAAATAAATAATCAGTTGCCTTGCCCTCCTGGTCCTTTGAAGCGGCTAAATAAACAACAGGTTCTGCCGCTTTTTCAGGGGAGTTAAAAAATATTTTAAAAACAAGTTTCATGGGGGGCTGCACCCATTTGGGTGCTTCCCTTGCAATGTTGGAATTCACCGGGCCGGGGCATAATGTGAATACCGAACAAACCGTTTTATCATGACCGTTGAGCCTTCTTGCCAATTCCTGGGAAAAAGTGGTCAACAATAATTTGTAATAGCCGTAGCGTTCAACCGTTTTTGACATATTGTGCGCCTTAAATTTTCCGAAAGTTTCCCACTCAAATGCGCCGGGGTTCCGATGACTTTCAGAAGATACGAAAATGATCCTTGGAATTTCAGCACTTTCCGTTTGAAAACATTGGGCTTTAAACAAGCTGTTCACAAGAAAAAACTTCGCCAGGTAATTGACCGTAAACATTTCATCCAGGCCGGTAGCGGTCTGCCTCGCCTGGTTCACGACCACTGCTGCGTTGCAGATCAGGATGTCAATTTTACCAACATTATTTTTCAAGTTTGCCACCAGTGTCGTGATCGATTTTAAGTCAGCAAGATCAACAGGTAACATGATCACTTTTTTACTTCTCGAAACCTTTTTAACTTCTTCACCTTTTTCAGGAATTCCGCTGCGAACCGCCATGACCACTTCTGCCCCCAAAACTGCAAGCTGTTTTGCCACAGCTAGTCCCAAACCTGAGCTGGCACCTGTAATAAGTACCCTTTTACCTTCCAGCCTTTCTGATGCTGACAAGGCCCCTATCCTTTTTTGTTTCTTGAAAAGCCCTAAAATACCGGTCAAAGTTGCCTGAAGGGGGCTGTCATATTTTTTTTGTTTTGAATTCATTTTAAAACACCTAAAACCTGTTGATATTCCTGATAGTCCGCTGTAAAGTGATGCAAATATTGATGATCTATCCCAAATTCAAGCAGATTATAATGATGGTTTCCATATTTTCCTTTTGGATTCTTAAGGTTGGTTGCCTGAAAATCTGCCATAAGTTCCTTTGATATCTTCTCCCCTCTCGCCGCATAAATATTTTCCATCACCTTCAAGGGGTTTGCTAACAACTTAGGATAGGATACATCGGTGAAAAACTTCTCATGATCCTGATCCTGTCTGAAAGTCATTGCTTTTGATAACATATATCCATTTTTTCTAACCCATTGAGTCGCAACATCATTAGTATCCACTGCTGAACTGAATAATACTCTTGAATATGCAACCATGCTTAAAAATGATGGAATACTTTCTCTCACATCCCTGTGAGTCCAAATAAACTGAACGTCGCCAAAATATTTTTTAGCTAGCGGTAAAAATTCCAGGTGGTGTGGCGTCTTGAGCACCCACCTTTTACCCGGACGTTGCCATTGCAATAGCTTCAACAACTTTACCATATAGGCATAAGCTGGTGACTGGTCATTGTTTTCCAACCATGCCGCATACGTTGGTACATTCATGGTTGCCTCGGTTGTAGTACTCAAAAATGACACATCCAGCAATAAAACATCTTCTTCAGGAGCATCAAATTCAATGGGATGAATTGCAAAAAAACCAGGAGACATCAATTTTAAGGCTTTTACACTGGTCTTCGCTATTTTAATACGCTTTCTGCCTGATCTTATGTCCCCTTTTACCGGGACCGGGTTCAAAGCTTCCCAGCTTATAAGGCTCCTGTTATCAGGATCTGCAGCTAAAAGACGCTGCAATTTTGTTGTGCCTGTTCTTTGCAGGCCTATGATCAAAAGACAGGGGTGCAATTCCTGCTCCAGTATTTCAGGATAGGTTTTAAAATAATGCTCGGCCCTTAAGCGCACCGAAAGCAGGTTAATAATCCGCTGACGCGTAATAAACCGGCCGATGGGATGCAAGCGTGCCTCCTTATTGATAGATTCAAGCATGACTTCCAAAGGTTCTTCCCAAAAATCCATTCCGAAATCACTAAATCCTGTTGCTTGTTTCGCAGCCTTAATTAAACTTTCTTTTTCTAAATTCACCCGAGTCCCCAATGAATAGCTGCCCTCCCACGATTTGTTGAGCCAGGTAAACCATTTGGGCTGCTGCCTGAACTGATCCGATCTTATCAAACGATTGCGTCTCATGAGATTTGCAATTTATCCCATTGAACAACCTGACACTCGGGTTGTATAGCTTCCTCGCCCGGCGCCAGGCGATACCATCTCCAACACATGGTCCCCTCCTCATGGTCACAGGTATTCAACCAATTCTTTACACCCGGATCTTTATGTGCCACTATAATTTGAACACTACCATCTGATTCGTAAACTGCTGTTCCTTTACTTATACAAATGGTGTGATAACGATAATCCAGGGATTCCATCCAATAATTATTGAGTTGAAAATTCCAGCTGTCACACAAGGGAGGTTTGACCCTGATCACAAGGGCCTCGTCCTGTTTTAAATTCCAATAGCTGTGGTAATAGATGATGCTGGCATCTCCTCCCGCAGCATTCGAAATTTTTGGATCGAACTGAGGCAATTCGTTGACGTGTTTTTTAAACCCGCTCGCCCAGCGTGCAAACAGCAAAGGTGCCCCGGCAACGAACATCGATGCCATCTTAAGTCCTTCATCCACCATTTTCGGGCTTAAGGGATCAGGTGATTTCCTTCCGTCCATATTTTCAATAAGGATCTCTGCAGGTACCTCTTTAAAGCGATCATAAAAAGTTTGTCTCACCATGACAAGACCGGTTTCATCCTCAAGCCTCAGCCAGTTTTTCCCCTTTTGTTCTTTACTGATGATGATCTCAAAACTTCCGTCCTTCTCCAGTTTCAAATCCTCTCCCTGCAGTACCCCGCAGGGGGTCAACCCGCCGGTTGTACCATAATTTCCATTTTGTGTGAAAAACCCAATATAGTGCGCCGTATTTCTTTTACCACTGATCTTGTATTCATACGCACCACTGATCTGTGCGTTGAAATAATAGTTGTCCGGATTGTCGGCTCCCATTTTTACGGTTTCGTGGACCATCCTTTTAAAAACAGGGAAAGACGGATCTGCGAACTCAACAAAAGCTTCTAGCGAAACCCTGGTGAGCCTGGTCAGATAGCGTATGCCTTCGGCCTGAGAAAATGCATCCTGTGGAGCTCCCGGGTATTTAAGGTTCGTACCTGACAATTTTAACTGATCACAAAACTCGTCCCAGGACCTGCCAGACACAATACGCTCCTTAAAAATGTCGGCTTCGGTCTTGCCTAAAACAGATCGTTGCAGGCGTCTGATATATTTTGAAAGGCTTAAAAAAGCAAATAGCAATTTACGCATGAATCGTATACATTATGAAATCAATTACTAAAACTAACATAAAAAATACAAATACTGCCAAAATTGGTAATCTAATAAAAGATCCTGACTGACTTGAAATATCCCTTGCCAATAGCTCTCTTCATTCTAAAGGATCCTAACTTTTGATGTGGTATTCCATGGCAAGATAGGGTTCAATGGACCCGTAATCCAAAAATGACTTTGTGTCCCGGTATACAGCAATCATATTAGTGATGATATGCGAATCACGGTCTACTTTACACCCATTGATGAT
>CBDUAP010000210.1:0-5399 GCA_965365165.1 uncultured Flavobacteriaceae bacterium | reverse complement strand
TTGTACCATCCTGGCAATCAGCCCCGGAACACTCGAGGAAAATATAATATGGGTGGGTACCGATGACGGTCGCATTCAATTAACAAGAGACGGAGGAAAAACCTGGAACAACGTGACACCAGGCCTGGCAACTTATCCGAAAAACGGTTGGGTGGCCCAGATCCAACCTTCTGTGTTTCAAAAAGGAGAAGCATATGCCGTGATCAATAATTACAGGAATTTTGATTTTAAGCCTTACCTGTTCAGAACACGTGATTATGGTAAGACATGGGAGAACCTTTTAAGCGGAAAACCGGAAACTTTTGGTTACAGCCTTTCAATGGTACAGGATCCTGTTGAAAAAAACCTGATCTTTCTCGGTACTGAAAATGGATTGTATGTAAGTTTGAATGAAGGTAGCTCCTGGACCAAATGGACAGAGGGTTACCCCAGCGTACCCACCATGGACATGATGATCCACCCCAGAGAGCACGATCTTGATATCGCTACATTTGGGCGTTCCTTTTATGTGTTTGATGATATCAGGCCTTTAAGGGAAATTGCTGCAAACGGAACAGGTATCCTGAACAAAAAGATCAAAGTTTTTGATGCACCCAAGGCGCATTTATCACCCAGCCAGCAACCCAGTGGTACCCGTTTCGGAGGTAATGCCATGTTCAACGGGGAAAATCGTAAAAAAGGTGCCATGATAAGCTATGTGATCAACATGGATAAGAAACCAGAAAATGAAAATGATACCGATGACACTAAGAAGGTACAGGCCAAGGATTCTCTTGTTTTGAAGATATACAGCCCTGATGCGCAGCTCATAAGAACCTTGAAAATAAAGGCTCCGGAAGACAGCGGACTCAACAGGATGTACTGGAACCTTGATGAAAAAGGTGTTCGCTGGCCTTCGAGAACGGTTCAGTCTGATAAAAATGAACCTTCCGGGGTCAAAGTAATCCCGGGTAAATATAAAATGGTGCTCCATTATCAAGGCGTGAAAGATTCTGCAGAGGTCGTGGTCGCAACCGATCCGAGAGTCCCGATTGATGAAGCCATATTGAAAGAACAGCATGACCTGCTCAAAGAACTGGAGAAAAAAAAGGACCTGGCCTATAGATCAATTGAACAGCTGAAAGCTTCAAAGACACTCTCGGTTCAGGTAAAATCACTGGCAGAGAAAACAGACAAAGAATTATACAAGGAACTGATCGCATCGACTGACAGTATTGGTAAAAAGATAGACGGACTAATAGATGACATGCTCGGAAAAGAAGATAAAAGACAAGGTATAACCGCCTCCAAAGATCCGAGTACGATCTCTTATCTGAGCAAAGCCATGTCATACGTTTATTCCCTGAAGAGCAGGCCCGGGAGAACAGAATTGGAGCTGATTGAAAATGCAAACGCAAAATTAGACCCCCTTATTGATCAGATCAATGAATTTTATAAAACACAATGGCTAGATTACAGGACCCTGGTCGAAGAAGCGAACCTCTCTCTCTTCAAGGATTATGAAATTTTAAAATAAAAGGTGTTCCTAATCTGTTCTGTAATCAGATGATACCAGGCATTTGTCATTGTGCCATTTTCCGAGGAGACTTTCCCGGGGTATGACCTGGCCCTCACAGGTCAGAAAGTCGGATCCTGTTTTCTTGAGTATTACAAGTTCTCCTGCGTTTAGCACCTGAATTACGATTTCGACCATCCCGGTTTCTTCTAAAGCAGTCTGGTCATTAGCCAGTGAAGCTCCAATTTCATTGTTATGAAGGTCCATGTCAGATGAAGGTTTGTCAGGTAAATGACCATCTTCCAGGGAACCCTTCTTATAACTTCTGTAATTGCCTTTCTCATGGGCCTTGCCCAATTTCAAAGCAGCAGGCTTACCAATTTCCCTGCTCAGCGAAAACATCCAGTAACAATGCTTAAAAGCATCCAAATGCCCTCCGTTAATGTCGTTTCCAATGGTTCCGGTATTGCCAACAGAATCTGTGACTTTTAAGGTTTTTATAGATATTTCCAGCGCGCGTTTCGCCTTGAAAGGGTGCAAGATGATCCACCATTTTTCAGGAGATGATAACTGGGACCACCGGGAAATGGAGGATTGTCCGGCAGTCTCTTGACAGGCCCATAATCCGAGCAGGCAAAATAAAACAATTCTGATCATTGACTAAAGATAATAAAACCATGCAAGTGTAATTTTAGATTTTTTAGACCGTGTTCGGACTAAAATTCATAATTTTGATGGATCCAGAAATCAAAAAATCAAATTCATGAAATACCTTCCCATTAACAGCCAGCTATTCATCAAAAACAGATCGAAATTCGCCTCGAAATTAAAGCCAAATTCCATGGCTATTTTGAATTCCAATGATATTTACCCCATCAGTGCAGACAGTACCTTGCCCTTTGCCCAGCAACGTGATATATTTTATTTATCTGGAGTGGACCAGGAAGAAAGCGTGCTCATGATCTATCCTGATTGCCCGAAAAAAGAGCACAGAGAAATCCTTTTTCTCAAGGAGACGAATGAACACATTGCGGTTTGGGAAGGAGAAAAACTGACCAGGGAAAAGGCCCTTGAAACTTCAGGAATCGAAAAAGTATATTGGTTGCATGAGATGGAAAAAGTTCTTTTTGAACTGATGACCCAGGCAGAAAGAGTTTATGTGAATACCAATGAACACTACCGTGCCAGCGTTGAAACAGAAACCAGAGATGCCAGGTTCATCAAATGGCTGCAAAAAAAATACCCTGCTCATACCTACGATCGTTGCCAGCCCATATTGCAAGAATTGCGTTCGGTAAAAGAACCTGAGGAAATAGCCCTGATCCAAAAGGCTTGTGACATCACAGAAAAAGGTTTTAAAAGGGTACTTGGTTTTATAAAACCGGATGTCATGGAATATGAGATCGAAGCAGAATATATTCACGAATTTAAGCGCAACAGATCAGCGGGCTTTGCCTACACCCCTATTATTGGTTCCGGATACAACGCCTGCGTGTTGCACTATATTGAAAATAATCAAGCCTGCAAAGACGGTGACATGATCCTGATGGATGTGGGAGCAGAATATGCCAATTATTCGAGCGACATGACAAGATGCGTGCCCGTTTCAGGTAAGTTCACAGAAAGACAGAAAGAAGTGTACAACGCTGTGCTAAGGGTAAAAAACGCCGCTGCAAAAATGCTTGTTCCGGGGACAATTTGGGCTGACTATCACGTTGAAGTAGGGAAACTCATGACCGAAGAATTGATCGGTCTTGGCCTGCTCTCTAAAGAAGAGGTGGCCAAAGAGGATCCTGCATGGCCGGCCTATAAAAAATACTTCATGCACGGTACCTCACACCATATGGGCCTCGATACGCATGACTACGGAATTTTAACAGAACCCATGGTTGCCGGTATGGTATTTACCGTTGAACCGGGGATCTACATTCCTGATGAAAACCTCGGGATCAGGCTGGAAGACGATTACGTGATCCAGGAATCGGGAGAACCCGTCAATCTGATGAAAAACATACCCATTGAAATTGATGAGTTAGAAAAATGGATGGCAAAGTAAACAGCCATATGCTTTTTATTATGGCTTAAGATGGTGCCGGTTTCTTTTTACGCCCTGCGAAGACGTTTACAATAACAAAAGTGATCAGCGCAGGAATCACCCATCCTAAGGCATCTTTTGAAAAAGGAACGAACTTGTAAATGAAATCCAGATTCTCAACAGGGATTATGAATTTAAGGAAGTCGCTAATACTGAATAAAATAGCAACACCAACTACCATTTTAAAAACAATGGGACCCGCGAATTTTTCGGGAAGCAAGTTCAGCAAAATAAGGACTATTGTTATGGGATAAGTAAACATCAGGATATAAACGGCCATATCGATAATCAACTTAACCTCAAATTGCCCCATGATGATTCCAATTAAAGATGAAACAGCAGCCGTGACGATATATGCCTTTTGAGAGTTTTTGAAAATACCTTTAAAAAAATCTGAAGTGCCCACAACGATGCTGATGGCAGTGGTAAAACATGCCAGGGCAACCAATACGGAAAGAAAAGCGGTTCCGAAACTTCCGAGGGTTCTATGAGTCAATTCACTCAGCAATTGCGGACGGGTGATCGAATCGTCAAAACCCGCATTAAATTTAGCTCCCAGATAAATCAATCCAACATATATCACGAGTAAACCCATCATGGCCACAAAACTGGATCGTGCAATCATCATTTTTTTATCATTCTCAGAGACCAGCTTTTTTGAATTCTGTATCGTAACGACCATTACCCCTCCCATGATCAGGCCTGCCAATGCATCATAGGTCTGGTATCCTTCTAAAAAGCCATTGATATAAGGACTGGTATACTGACTTGTCAGCATGGTTTGTTCAGGAGCAAAAATGCCTATTCCTATAATAATCAGCAGAATGAGACCGATGATTGGCGACAAATACTTTCCTAAAATATCCATCACTTTACCCCTGTTTATGGCAAACAGAAACACCAGAGAAAAATAGATGCTGCTTGTAAGCAAAGAATCTGATTGAAAATAAGGCTGAATGGCCATTTCATGAGTTACAGCAGCAGTTCTGGGGCAGGCCAGCACAATGGCAATGGCATAAACACAAATACTGAAAACCAGGCTGAATCGGGCAGAAACTTTATGACTGAAATCCATGATGGAGCCCCGTAATCTTGCAAATCCCAAAAGGGCAAGCAAGGGAATGATTGTTGCTGAGGTTAAAAAACCAACAGATACGAGCCACCAATCCGGTCCTGCATTATAGCCCAGCATGGGAGGCAGGATCAAATTGCCTGCACCAAAAAAAGCTGCAAATATGGCGAAGCCCAGAATAAAAGTCTCTTTTGCTTTGGTCATAGGTCAAGGAATTTGTTAAATATACTGTAAATTAGCTTAATGAATTTCTATTTATGGCAACACTAAAGTATAAAAATATAAACGTTCATTATACCGATCAGGGAAAAGGTGAAGTCATGGTTCTTTTGCATGGCTTTCTTGAAGACCTTTCTATGTGGGACGAGGTCCTGAAAAGCCTTGTGAATAATTGCAGGATCATCTGTATAGACCTGTTGGGTCACGGCAGCACCGATAACCTGGGTTATATTCACACCATGGAAGATCAGGCAGCCCTGGTCAAACATGTACTCGACCATTTGGGCATCACAAAATACGACCTGGCAGGTCACAGCATGGGCGGTTATGTGGCCCTGGCATTGGCTGACATCTATCCTGACTATGTATCCGGCCTGTGCCTGATGAATTCTACGGCCCTGCCGGATGATGAAACAAAAAAAAGAAATCGTGACAGAGGTATCAACGCCGTGAAACAAAATCATAAGACCTTTATCAGACTCGCTGTCCCAAATTTATTCTCAGAAGAAAACCGACTG
>CBDUAP010000209.1:0-5415 GCA_965365165.1 uncultured Flavobacteriaceae bacterium | reverse complement strand
TTATCCAACATTCCATGATCTCAAAATCGATTGAGCGGGCACAGAAAAAAGTGGAGGAAAACAATTTTGGCATCCGTAAGAGGTTACTTGAATACGATGATATCATGAATGCCCAGAGAGAGGTCATCTATAAAAGAAGGAGACATGCCCTTTATGGTGAGCGGCTTCAGGTGGATATCATGAACATGGTTTATGACATTTGTGATTCTATCGTTCTCAATAACAAAATGAATAACGATTATTCAAATTTCGAATTTGAACTGATCCGTTTTTCTTCAACTACTTCACCGTTTACGAAAGAGGAATTTGAAACAAAAGATGAAAGGGTCCTTGTTGAAGAACTGTTCGACGTTGTTTACAAACACTATCAGGATAAAATCCAAAGAAGCGCCATTGCAGCCTTTCCGGTGATCAAGGATGTATATGAAAAACAGGGCGACCGCTATGAACGCATCGTGGTTCCGTTTACCGATGGAATAAAAACCCTGCAGGTGGTTACCAACCTGAAAGAAGCCTATGAGAGTCAAGGTCAGAAACTGGTGGAGGATTTTGAAAAGAATATCGCTCTTGCGATCATCGACGATACCTGGAAAGACCATTTGAGAAAAATGGATGATCTGAAACAGTCTGTTCAGAATGCAACTTATGAACAAAAAGATCCTTTGCTGATCTATAAATTTGAGGCCTTCGAATTGTTCAAACAAATGCTCGACAAGGTGAATAAAGAAGTTTTGTCCTTCCTTTTCAAAGGGGAATTGCCGAGCCAGAGCCCGCAACAAGTCTCACAGGCAAGGGAGCAGAAAAAGGAGAAATTGCAGTTGAGCAAAGCTGAATTTACGAGCCAGACACAAGCTGCACAGACCAATCAAACGCAACCGCAGCAAGTTACCGAGACCATCGTCAGAACAGAAAGAAAAATTGGCAGAAACGAAAGGGTAACAATCAAGAATATCAGTACCGGAGAATCAAAAACCATAAAATTCAAGCAGGCAATCCCGCTGATCGAAAAAGGCAGCTGGGTACTTATGTCAGAAAATTAACAGGTGTTACACCAGATTCTTTGCTCTGATGCAATTACTTTAGCCTTTATGCAACGCTTGTTGGAGCGTTGCCTCCCTGTTGGTTTTGCCGGTTTCGGTTAGTACAAATTTTTTTGTGAAAAAGACTTTTTTGGGTAACTCGAATTTTGAAATGGCCTCCGGATTAAGCCGCTGATAATTTTCAAATCGCTCCAATGCATCAAAGGGCTGATCAGATTGAACGATCAGCACCAGTTTTTGCCCCAGCACCTTATCCGGAATACCATGCATAAAGAAATTGTGCAGGATCAGATTTTCATATTTCTTTTCAATGAGCTCGGGGACAAGTTTTACACCTCCTGAATTGATCACATGGTCAGCCCTTGCAATCCATTGGAAAGTCCTGTCAGTTATTAAGGATACTATATCATTGGTGATTACCTTCACAAAAGAAATCCCGGGAGCATCGATCAACAGGCATTGTCTTTCATCTATGGCAAATCGGACGCCAGGCAGGGCCGTGAACACATCATTTTTTTCTGAGAAACCTGCGGCTGCATTCAATGGCCTGAGGGCCACATGGGTAATTGTTTCCGTCATTCCATAGGTTGCAAAAATCTTTGTTTTTACACCTTTTATTTTATTTATAAGGGAGGTCGGCACCGCTGCTCCTCCAACGATTAAGGTCACGATGTTTTCAATTCTGTCCCAAGCTTGAAAAAGCTGCATAGGAACCATAGCTGCAAAATCATATGTTTTATGAGCCGGCAGGGTCAAATCAGATTGTGGCTGAATCGCATCGAGCTGCCAGCCCAAAATCATGGCCCTCACCAACATCATCCTGCCGGCGATAAAGCCCAAGGGAAGACAAAGCAAGGCTCTGGAACCCGGACCAAGACCAAAGTATTTTCCAGTGGCAGTGGCAGAATTGATCATATGCTTCCTGTCGAGTTCAACAGTTTTGGGCGGCCCTGTTGATCCTGAGGTCATGGCATGAATCTTTCCTTTTTTCCCAAACCATTCCCGGATGAATGTTTCTAGCTCCGGGAAATTTGCATCTACAAAGCCAATCAAATCTTCAGCTGTTTCAAAAGAAACACCGTCCCATTTAAATTCCTTATGCAATAAATCTCTATGCATCTTCCTCTTTGGATTGAATAATTTTACCGGATAATTTTTCCTTCCAGTTAGACCAACCGTATTTTTTTGACAAAAATAAAATCACCAGAGGATAAACGATAAATACCGGCAAAAACATCTGTATCCCAATAGAAGGCTCCGAAATATCTTTGAACATGGCTTCTGTCTGAAATGCAGCCCAGTTCATAGTAACAAAAACAGCTGCCACCACGTTGTTTGCCGCATGCATCCCCAATGCAAGTTCAGTGCCCTGGTCCATCAGGGTGATGATCCCAAAAAGGAATCCCGTCCCGATATAATAAATCAGGATCAAGGAACCTAGTTTATCTACTTCAGGGTTGAATCCATGCAACAAACCAAAGGCCACTGATGTAAAAACCAGCGGTACCAAGGCATTTTTAAACCAGATTCCTATCCCCTGCATCAAATAGCCCCTGAACAGGAGTTCTTCAAAACTTGTTTGGAGGGGTATGAAAATAAAAGAAATCAGTAACAGTATTCCAAACGGCAGGGGTTTTAAATTATAGACATAATGATCAGGATACAAGAGGTAATCGACAATCAAAAAGGCTACTGATATCAGGAACCAGAAACCAAAACCGAAAGCATACCTTCTCCAGTCAACACTTATTCTACTTGTAATCAAGGTTTTAATACTCCGCAAGTGAATGCCTTTAACAGCAACAAGTAAAGACAATAAGCCAAAAACAAACATAAGGAGCATGGCAAAAAGATATAGGTTTGAATCGATGCCCAGATCAGCAAAAGCATTTGCTGAAGATTCCATGAGTACCATCATGTCCTGACTTTCATTCAGGGCAATGATAAAAATCGGAAGCACGCCCAGCAACTGCCATCCCAAAAAAACAATAAGGAAAGTAAGCCCATAGCGCCACCACTCATTTTTTCCTTTGTATGCCTGTTCTATAAATCCCATTGTTTTAAAATTAATATGATTGATTAAATAATAATTTCGGATCTCCCCATTTTTTTTCTTTATCGATTTGCAGGGCCCCGTGATGAACCACCAGGGGAGATTCCAAGTTGTTGGTGAACAATCCTCCCGTTCCCAAACCCTGAGGCATTGGGTTGTTCAAGGTATAGACAAACTGTGCGATGGCATTTAATCCTATATTGCTCTCGAGGGCAGAGGTGATCCACCACCCAATACCATATTGTTGGGAAAGGGCAATCCATTCTTTACTTCCTTTAATACCTCCAACCAGACTGGGCTTTAAAATAATGTACCGGGGTTTTATAGTATCCAACAATTTTGCTTTGGTCGGGACATCCTTGATTCCGATTAATTCTTCATCCAATGCCACTGCAACCGGACTCAGCTCGCACAAGCGTGCCATATCTTCCCACTGACCTGCCTTTACGGGCTGTTCAATAGAATGTATATGATATACAGAAAGCCTTTTCAATTTTTCCATGGCCTCCCCTACTCCAAAGGCGCCATTAGCGTCTACTCTTAATTCAAGATCATCAGGGCCGAACCGGCTGCGTATAAAATTCAGAATTCTTAATTCTGTCTCAAAATTTAATGCGCCGATTTTCATTTTCAAGGTGGTAAATCCTTCCTTTAGTTTATTCCTGATCTGCTGCATCATAAAATCCTCATTTCCCATCCATACCAGCCCGTTGATGGGAATCTCGTCATCTCCCCTGCTGAATGCAGAAGGAAACAACTCAAACGGATCATTTGAATACAAAGATAACAAGGCTTGTTCCAGACCAAACTGAATGGAAGGATAATCCCTTAATTTCTCCAACAAAACATTAATGTCCTCCTGGATGTGATCACAAAGCCATTGTAGTTTTTCTTCATAATCAGGCCGGTCATCATGACTCAGGCCTTTGAAAAGACCACACTCGCCAATGCCATAACCCTGCTTATTTTTTAATTTTAAAAAATATGTTTCCTTATTTTTTAAAACACCTCTTGAGGTGCCCCCGGGAACCTTAAAATTCAACAAGTATTTGTGATAGGCGGCTTCTCTCATCCTTCTTTTTAAAGGTATTAAAAGCAAATATATGCTATTTTAAATTTCCAAGATTCCTTTTAAAACCTAAAAATTGATGTGATTTTATTAAATTTGAAACAGGTACGCATCCTGTAATCAGATTTAAAACTGAAGCTATGAAATCCCTTCCGCTACTCCTCCTTTTACTTACCCTCCATATGAATGGACAAGATTTGCTATTGGACGTTTTACCACTGGTAAAAAAAGAGGTGGTTTATAAAAATGTCAAGGAAGCGTCAGGAACTTCAAAAATGACACTGCAGGAAAGGGCCCAAAAATGGTTCAAAGAAAATAACATCATCACGGTGGTGAACAAACCCCTTGATGACACCCATCATTTTCTTTCAGGAATCTATGCTTTCAAAGTACTTTGGGGCCCTAATGATTTTGAGGAATTACATAAGACTGTTGAATGCGAGGTGGGTCTTACCCTGAAAAAGGGTCGCTATCAATATGAGATATCGTCGTTCATTGTTAGAGAATCCAATATGATAAGTGAATTGGAAATCTATAAAATGGACAAAAAAAGGCTTCAGCAATACAACAAAGCCTTCTATCAAAGAATAGATGTACAAATTAAAAGCCTCATCAGCGATCTTGAAGATACCATGGGCAAATGATCAGCTTAGGGATCTATTATTGACAATTCTTAACTGCTCGTAAAATCTCTTGGAATAAGCTTTTCCATATTCCAATTAACATTTATATTTGTGGGCTCGAAACTCTTTCAGGAGATCGTGGAAATTGCCCTCGTAGTTCAACGGATAGAACAAAAGTTTCCTAAACTTTAGATCTAGGTTCGATTCCTAGCGAGGGTACTATTTCTGAAACGCCACCAACATCGAAATGCCGGGAACCTCTATTGCCTTTTTAGCCTCCATACCCTGATCCAAATCAAAACGATCACCTATAACCGCAATTTGCCAGGTTTCATCGAGGGCATAAGAAACAGGTTGTTCCTTTGCATTATAAATCACAAGGATATTCTTCCAGCTGTCTTCGTTGGCATGATCACTAATCTGATAACTGATCAATCCGTTTTCGACTCTTTTAAAAGACAAATGTTTTCTAACATCTTCCCCCGACTTCATTCTAAAGGCGGGATGGGCTTTTCTCATTGAGATCAGCACCTGGTGATACTGCATGACTTCCGCATAATCGGATTTGCGCTGCCAGTCCATCCGGTTGACTTCATCGGGGCTTTTGTAGGAGTTATGCTCACCGCCTTT
>CBDUAP010000208.1:0-5422 GCA_965365165.1 uncultured Flavobacteriaceae bacterium | reverse complement strand
TTTGTATTTCATTGGATCATTGGCCCTCGTGTATACCATTGTACGATCTAGAACAAATATCCTGATCAAACAGCGTAAGGTGCTGGAAGAAAAAGTTGAAGAAAGAACCGCCGAAGTACATCAGAGGCTGGATGAACTGGCCACGGTCAATGAAGTGAGCCAGGCTTTGACCCAGAAATTGGAATTGGGAGAACTGATCAAAATGGTGGGTGATCAGATGAAAAATTTGTTTAAATCAGATATCACCTATCTGGCCCTGCTGGACGCAGACCAGGAAGTGATCAATTTCCCCTATCAGGATGGAGACTCCATGCCTCCTATGAAATACGGGGAAGGGCTTACTTCGAGCATCATTAAAACAGGAGAGTCACTGCTGATCAACAGGGATAAAGATATCATGGCCACTTACGATAAAATCGGCGTGGAACAAACGGGTAAAAGAGCGATCTCCTATCTTGGGGTACCCATTCCGGTTGAAGACAAGATCATTGGGGTCTTGAGTGTTCAGAGCACCAAACACGCCAGTCGCTTCACTGAAGAGGATAAATCATTGTTAAGTACCATCGCCATCAATGTTGGGGTCGCCTTGCACAATGCCGAACTCTATGAGGAAGCCAAGGAGGCCAAAGCCAAGGCAGAAGATGCCAATGAAGCCAAGAGCGCCTTTTTGTCAACCGTGAGCCATGAATTGAGAACGCCGCTCACTTCGGTGCTGGGTTTTGCCAAAATCATCAGGAAGCGTTTGGAAGACAAGATCTTCCCTGCCGTTACGGTTGAGGATCAAAAGATCAAAAAAACCATGAAACAAGTGAGTGAAAACCTCAATGTTGTGGTATCAGAAGGAGAACGCCTGACCAATTTGATCAACGACGTGCTCGATCTGGCAAAAATAGAATCAGGACGCATGGAATGGCACCTGAAACCCGTGTTTCTGCAGGATGTCATCAGCCGGGCCATCGCGAGTACTTCCTCGCTGTTCGATCAAAAAGGTCTTAAACTGACCAAAAATATCTCACCTGACCTGCCACTGGTGAGCGGAGATGAAGACAAACTGATCCAGGTGGTAATCAACCTGCTGTCAAATGCAGTGAAATTTACCGACAAGGGAAAAGTTTCCATCGATGCCTACCTGGATAACGGACAGATCATGGTGGAGGTTCAGGATACCGGTATAGGCATATCCGAAGATGATAAGCACAAGGTATTTGAGCGCTTCCGCCAGGCGGGAGACACGCTGACAGATAAACCACAGGGAACCGGTCTGGGCTTGCCAATATGCAGGGAGATCATAGAACACCACGGTGGGATCATCTGGATGAAAAGTGAAGTTGGCGTGGGAAGTTCTTTCTTCTTCTCCATCCCGGTCATGGGAGACGTCAGCCGCGAGCAACCCATACAGCTCGACCGCATCCTTAAGAGTTTGAAAAAACAGATCAAGCATTCTTCATTAAATGATGTAAAAAAAGTCCCTACCATACTGGTGGTTGACGATGACACGCCCATCAGGTCACTGCTGCGGCAGGAACTCACGGATGCCGGCTACCGGGTAACTGAAGCCGCAAACGGAAAAGCCGCACTCGACATGGTCAGGATGTCAAAACCCGACCTGATCATCCTTGACGTCATGATGCCTGAGATCAATGGTTTTGACGTGGCCGCGGTGCTTAAAAATGATCCGAATACCATGGACATCCCGATCATCATCCTGTCTATTGTGCAAGACAAGGAGCGCGGTTTTAAAATTGGAGTTGACCGCTACCTCACCAAACCGATCAATACGGAACAATTGTTCCATGAGGTGGATGCCCTTCTTGAACAGGGGGTTTCCAAGAAAAAGGTGATGGTTGTTGACGACGATGCCACGGCGGTAAAAACACTTTCGGATGTTTTAACAGCCAGAGGCTACAAAGTCCTCGAAAGCAATCCCGATGAACTGATGAAAAAAGCAAAAGAGGCGCAACCCGATATCATTATGCTCAATTCAGTCTTGAACAGTGATCATAAAATGATCAAGGACCTAAAGATCCAAAAGGGAATGGAAAACGTCATGGTCTTTATTTATGAATAGGAACTAAAAAAACAAAAACTGATAAATCAATCACATGGAACAAAAATTATTAATCGTTGACGACGAAGCACACATCAGAATGCTTATAGAACAGACCCTGGAGGACCTGGAAGACGAGGGTGTTGAGCTGCTGTTTGCTGAAAACGGGGAACAGGCGCTGGAGATGATCAAGCAAGAAGAACCCAATCTTGTTTTTCTGGATGTCATGATGCCAAAAATGAACGGGATGGAGGTTTGTTATAAAGTGAAGAAAGAGTTGAATTTAGACCATGTTTATATCATCCTGCTTACGGCCAAAGGTCAGGAAGTTGACCGTAAAAAAGGGCTTGACATGGGAGCCGACAGGTATATGACAAAACCCTTTGACCCTGATGAGATGTTGTCAGTTGCCGAAGAGATACTGAAAAAATAGCCATGATCAGCAAGGAGGTTAAATACTATGGCAGGATTCTTAAGAACATTCTGAAAGACCCTAAAATAAGGAGTCTTTTGGAAAGTTTAAGTCAGCACATGCAACTCAGTTTCACGGTTACTTTTGCAGACGGAAATGTGCTATGGGGTGAAGACCTGACTTACAAGCATGTATTTGAGCTTCAGGAAAACGAAATTTCCTTTGGTAGCGTCAAGGCCGATCAGGAGCAGGGACAGGTCATCACCGATCTGCTCATGACCCTGATCAGAAAAGACCTTCAGAAGAAAAAAATCGGGAATGAAGTCCTCGGCCTTTATAGAGAGATCAACATGATCTATGATTTTAGCGAAAGGCTTTCTGAGACCATTGAAGAAAGCTCCATTGCAGAAATGGCCCTAACTGAGGCCTCTCAGATCATCAATGCCACCCACGGGTTGTTTCTGGTCTATGAAAAGGAACAGGATAAAGTGGTCCAGCTCGCTGCCTTTGGAGATGATACTGACACGGAGTCAAACATCCTGAACCAGAATCTGGTACTCAAAGAACTGATCAAAAGAGGTACCTCGTCGATTGTGCCCTACGAAAGGATCAAATCCAATCCGGCGCTGAAGCATCTTGAAGCGGTCATGTACGCCCCGCTGAAGGTAAAAAGCCATACCCTGGGTATGGTGATACTGGGGCACAATGAACCCAGGGAATTTACGGCAGCTGAATTAAAACTGCTGACCACCATTGCCCTGCAATCAGCAGTGGCCATTGAAAGTGCCCAACTGTATCAAAAGGGATTACGGGCGGCAAAAGAAAGAGAAGAAGCCATCACCGCGATCCATAAGGTAAGCCAGAAATTCGTTCCCAATGAATTTATCAAATCACTTGGGAAAAACACCATTACCCAGGTCAATTTGGGTGACCTTGTTGAAAAGGAAGTTACCGTCATGTTCGTTGATATAAGAGGCTTTACATCGATCTCAGAAAATTTGAACCCTAAAGACAACTTTTTGTTCATCAATTCATTCAACAATAGAATGGGGCCCATTATCAGAAAAAACAATGGCTTTATCATGCAGTACCTCGGAGATGGATTCATGGCGCTTTTCCCCGAAGGTTCACAAAATGCCCTGCGGGCTTCTGTTCAAATGAACAAAGAACTGGAAGATTTCAATCAGGAAAGAATCCGGAAAAACAGGTTACCCATTAAAATAGGCATCGGCATGCAAAACGGCAACCTGATCATGGGCATCACCGGGGACGTTGAAAGACTCGATGCTGCCATCATTTCAGATACCGTCAACACGGCTTCGCGCATTGAGGGGCTTTCAAAACATTTTGGTTCCAATATTCTGATCACTGAACGCTGTATCAAAAATATGGACGAACCCGAAGAATTCGACTTCAGGTTCCTGGGTCCGGTGCAGGTGACCGGAAAACAACGCCCCATAAGGCTGTATGAATGCATCAATGGAGACGAGGCAACTTTGTACAAGCACAAACTGGAGACCCTCGATACCTTTAATGAAGGGATGAAACTCTATTTCAACAAAGAATTTGCCATGGCTGCCGTTACTTTCCAGCAGATCATAAAAATGAACCAGGAAGACCACACGGCCAGGCTCCTGCTCAACCGGGCGGCACACCTGATCACGAAAGAAATCGGGGACGACTGGAAGGGTGTCGAATCAATCTCCAAGAAATAGTTCAGGAACAATTGATGTATGCCTTTTGGTAAAAAGGTACTAAGGTCCTTGCTGAAAGCTTGATTTCGGATTTAGATCTCTAAATAAAACAGGTCAAAAAGTGTAACATTTTAAATTTTCCGGTATCTTATTTAAACAAAAATGCGGTGGATCAAAGATCTGCCCTTATCTCAATCAAAAACTTTATACCATGAAAAAAGCCTTTATCAAATTGATCCTCCCGGTCATGGCCCTGTTCATTAGCACCGCCTTCGCCCAGCAAAAAACCTTTAACGTCGATTCGTTTGACGAAGTGATCATCAGCCCGCACATTGAAGTGACCTTTATTCAGGCCGATCAGGAATCTGTCGTCATTGACAATATGGATGTGAGTGCCGATAAATTAAATGTGGAAGTAAAAGGAAATACACTTCATATCTATCTCGATGACGCCAAAATATATACGAAATCTGAAAAAGTAAAAACAGATGACTACAAAAACAAACAGTCTATCTATAATGGAACCAAGGTAACGGCTCGGGTTTTTTACAAAAAATTGAACCTGCTTTCATTGAGGGGAGATGAAACCCATAAAGTAGAAAGCCCTGTAAAAGGAGACAAACTATCTCTTAAGATCTATGGAGAATCAAGGGTTTACTTGAGTGAGATCGATCTGGATGAATTCTATACGACTATTTACGGGGAGGCCTACCTGGAAGTAAAACAAGGAAGAGCAGACCGGCAAAAAGTAACTTCATACGGAGAAAGTGAAGTGAATACCTTGGGCGTCAATAACAGTACAGCAAAAGTCACGGCCTACGGCGAAGGAAATATCAAACTCAATGTTTCGGATGAATTAAAGATCACAGCCTATGGTGAGGCCTCTATCGAGTACAAAGGCAGCCCCATGGTCAGCCATGGCATCGTGCTTGGCGAAGCAAGCATCCATCAGATCAATTAAAAAATCGGGAACCCTTTAAAACTTTATAAGCACCTGAAAAATAACATCATGGGTTATTTTTCAGGTGCTTTTTTTTTATAATTACCCGGTCCGTTTGGGTCAAAAGGCGTAGCGGGATTTCTGGCCGTATCAAAATTTCCGGAACCTCTTGATTTTGACAAAATAATACAACCTGTGACAACAGCTAAAACTTTGCTTAAAACAAAGGTCAACTAAATTACTTCATGCCATTCCAACTGCAGGGATTGCCGGTTTGAAGCCTTGACATAAATTACCAAACCTTTTAAAATAAGTACTTATAAGGTCTT
>CBDUAP010000207.1:0-5449 GCA_965365165.1 uncultured Flavobacteriaceae bacterium | reverse complement strand
TAGGAACTCCTTCGACTCCTGACGGAAAAGGATTCTTCAGCGCAAGTGGTCAGATCGAGGCCAGCCAATTCGCCAACATCAGCACAAGGACAATGGGCTATGTTACCAAAATACCTGTTAAAGTAGGAGATAAAGTTAAAAAAGGACAAGCCTTGATCCATATCAACAACGAAGACATGGAGGCACGAAAAGCTCAGGCCAAAGCCGGATTAAATCAAGCCCTGGCCAGGTTCAGTATATCAGAA
The DNA here is from genome assembly GCA_965365165.1 of uncultured Flavobacteriaceae bacterium. Taxonomy (GTDB): domain Bacteria; phylum Bacteroidota; class Bacteroidia; order Flavobacteriales; family Flavobacteriaceae; genus Lutimonas. The sequence goes on along the minus strand of CBDUAP010000207.1, from coordinate 5,204 downwards.
AAGAATTTTGAACGATTCAAAATCCTGTATGAACAGAACAGCGCGTCCCAGAAAGAATTCGATGACATGAAAATGCAATATGAAATTGCACAGGCACAAGTTGAGAGTGCCAGGCAAATGCAAAATGAAATTGATGCCATGCTGATGTACTCAAATATTAAGGCCCCGTTCAACGGTGTTATCACTTCAAAAAATGTGAACGTAGGCGATTTGGCCAATCCTGGACAGGTCCTCATGAGTCTTGAAACACCGGGGAGATACCTTGCAACGGCCATGGTACCTGAATCCCAGATCTCTCTGGTAAAGCAGAAGGATACGGTGAAAATATATGTAAAATCCAGTGACCTGGCGATGACAGGTATAGTGAGTGAAGTCAGTACTTCCTCTCAGTTTTCAGGCGGACAATATCTGGTCAAAATTAAATTAGTGGATACCCCGAAGGTCCCTTTGTATACCGGCATGTTCGTTTCAACCGCCTTTTCAGGCGGTGACTCCTCTAAGAGCCAAATCTTAATTCCAAAGAAGGTACTGGTTAAAAAAGGAGGACTCGTAGGAATTTACACCGTGAGCAGCTCAAATACGGCAATTCTGAGATGGTTAAAACTTGGACGAACCATGGGAGATCAAATTGAGGTTTTGTCAGGTCTTGCCGAAGATGAACAGTATATCGTATCAGCAGAAGGCAAATTGTACAACGGAGTAAAAATAAATATCAAATAAGGCATTATGGAAAAAGGATTTGCAGGAAATATAGCTTCCATGTTCTTACAGTCGAAGCTTACAGTGCTACTTATGATTCTTTTTATGATCATAGGTATATACAGTTCATATTTGATCCCCAGGGAAGAAGAACCTCAGATAGAGGTTCCGATCGCAGACATTTTTGTGGGCTATCCAGGAGCAACACCTCTGGAAATAGAATCAAAAGTGGCCAAACCCCTTGAAAAAATTGTCAGTAACCTGCCAGGGGTGGAATACGTGTATTCGACTTCAATGCAGGGAAAGGCCATGCTTATCGTACAGTTTTATGTGGGAGAAGATATAGAAAGGTCTTTCGTACAGTTGTACAATGAAATTATCAAGCACCTTGATCAAATACCACAAGGAGTTCAAATGCCTCTTGTAAAGACCAGGGCAATTGATGACGTACCCGTACTGGGGCTCACCTTTTGGAGTGAAAACTATGACGATTACCAGCTCAAACAGATTGTTGAAGAAGTCAATAACGAAATAGAGAAAGTCAAGGGAGTCGCCATTACAAATATTATCGGCGGAAGGAGTCAGGAAGTCAGTGTTGTTCTGGATAAAGACAAACTGGCGGAAAACAACCTCGCCATTCTTGAGGTGGCTCAAAAAATTCAGGCATCCAATGCACAATCCGTTTCAGGCTCCATTACCAGCAGTGATCAGGAAGTTAGTATCCATACGGGTGAATTCCTGAAATCAGCTGAAGATGTTGAAAATCTTATTGTAGGAGTGAATCAGGACAGACCGGTATATTTAAAGCAGATCGCTGCTGTGAATTACGGTGCAGAAACCCCCAAAGAATATGTGAATTTTGGATTTGGAAAAGCCTCAGGGGCTGATGTGGAATCCCATCCCGGGCTATACAACGCTGTCACCCTCTCTGTAGGAAAAGAAAAAGGCGGAGATGCCATGAAAGTTTCAAAGGTCATTCTGGAGAAAATTGAGCACCTAAAAAAGGACCTCATACCAGATGATGTCCAGGTTACCGTGTCAAGAAATTACGGGGAAACGGCTTCTCATAAAGTTTCCGAATTATTAAGTCATTTGTTCATTGCCATTATCTCAGTCTCGCTGGTGGTGATGCTCGCCATGGGATGGCGAGGCGGACTGGTTGTATTCTTGTCTGTTCCGATAACCTTTGCCCTCACCCTGTTCAGTTATTATTTCATGGACTACACCCTGAACCGCATCACCCTTTTTGCCCTGGTATTTGTTACGGGTATCGTAGTGGACGATTCCATCATTATTGCAGAAAATATGCATCGTCACTTTAAAATGAAACGTTTGCCTTTCAAACAGGCGGCCATTTATGCCATTAATGAGGTAGGTAACCCTACAATTCTGGCAACTTTTACGGTGATTGCAGCCGTTTTACCCATGGCCTTTGTTTCCGGATTGATGGGTCCGTACATGAGCCCAATGCCTATTGGAGCTTCAATTGCCATGCTTATTTCCCTGTTTGTAGCACTTACTATTACGCCTTATCTGGGTTATATTTTCCTTAGGGAGAAAGACAGTAAAAAAGAAAGCAGCAAGAAGGCACCAAAATCACTGGAATCTTCTTCAATCTATCTTTTTTATAGAAAAGCGATCGACCCCCTGCTCGATAATAAAATCTATCGCTTTGCCTTTTTTGGGGTCAATATTTTGATGCTTATGGCCACTTCAGCTATGTTTCTAACGAAAACAGTTGCCGTAAAGATGCTTCCCTTTGACAACAAAAATGAATTTCAGGTGATCATCGACATGCCCGAAGGAACAACCCTCGAACGTACAGACATGGTGGCAAAAGAAATTGCGCAATATATCAAGGAAAGCCCTTATGTAAAAGATTATCAATCCTATACCGGTACTGCCTCCCCGATAACCTTTAACGGCCTTGTGAGACATTACGACCTCAGAAGCGGATCACACATTGCCGATATCCAGGTCAACCTGACTGATAAAGGCGACAGAAAAGAACAGAGCCATTATATCTCTAGCATATTCAGGCCGGAGCTACAAGAAATTGGCAAGAAATTCGGCGCCAACATCAAGGTGGTTGAAGTACCACCAGGTCCTCCAGTATTATCAACCCTTGTAGGAGAAGTTTACGGCCCTGATTATAAAGAACAAATGCTCATTGCTGAACAACTTAAAGAAAAGTTTGGTGAGGTAAAGGACGTTGTTGATGTCGACTGGATGGTAGAAGCAGATCAGAAAGAATTGCGTTTTATTGTTGATAAAGAAAAGGCTATGCTCAACGGAATTGCGCCACAGCAAATAGTTAGCAGTATGAATCTGGCTTTATCGACACAACCGATAGGTAAAATATACCGGGAAGAATCCAATAAGGATATTGGAATCGTACTGCAGCTTGAAGACAAAGAAAAGGCGACGGCTCAAGACCTTATGCAATTCAAGGTCATGTCTCAAAATGGGACGGCTTTGCCCATCGGGAGTTTGGTGCGTATGGAAGAATCTGTCATCGAAAAAAGCATTATGAGAAAAAACCAGCGAAGGGTGGTTTATGTAACGGCTGATATGGCGGGAGACCTTGAGAGCCCTGTATATGCCTTACTTTCTCTGTCAGATTTACTGCAGGATATTGATGTGCCAGCCGGATACACCCTGGAGGAAGCCTGGAATGAACAACCTCAGTCTAGCAGTGAATATACCGTGAAATGGGATGGGGAATGGCAAATTACCTTTGAGGTTTTTCGTGATTTAGGAGCCGCTTTTGCTGTGGTCGTGATCATTATTTATGTATTACTGGTGGGTTGGTTCCAAAGTTTCAGGTCACCCGTAGTCATGCTCATTGCGATTCCCTTGTCGCTGATCGGTATCATACTTGGGCACTGGGTATTTGACGCCTATTTTACGGCCACCTCAATGATCGGTTTGATCGCCCTGGCCGGTATCATGGTGCGAAATTCTGTGCTTCTGGTTGATTTCATCAATTTAAGACTCAATGAAGGCATCCCGCTGCGTCAAGCAGTTATAGAAGCCGGAGCCGTGCGAACAACTCCTATCCTGCTTACCGCCGGAACGGTTGTTATCGGGGCGGTTGTAATGCTATTTGATCCAATTTTTCAGGGACTTGCGATTTCCTTACTGGGAGGTACAATCTTCTCAACATTTTTAACCCTGCTCGCCGTTCCGCTCATTTACTATTACCTGGAAAGGTCCAAACATAAAAAACAATAAATACAGCATATGAAATTACTAGTCTTAACAGCGGTCAAATCTTTTGAAAAAGAAGCCGTCAAGCTTTTTAAGAAGGCAGGAATCATAGCTTTCAGCAATACTGACATCAATGGTTTTAAATCAGATGATCACGAAAACCTGATCGATAACTGGTTCTCCTCATCGTCATCAAAAGTTAAATCTATTTTATTCTTTACGTTTAGCGATGAAAAGAAAATAAATACCCTTTTAAACGAGTTAGAGGTCTTCAATCAAAATATGGAAAGTGACAATCCTATAAGGGCCATCGTACTCAACATAGAAAAATATCAATAAAAAAATATAATTATGATCAACAGATATATCAATGCCATTGCCGGATCCTTTATTCTAATCAGTCTGACACTTGCCTATTTTGTGCATCCGAACTGGATATGGTTTACGGCATTCGTAGGCGCCAATTTATTACAATCAGCTTTTACAAACTGGTGCCTGATGGGTATTATTTTGAAGAAGCTGGGTGTGAAGTAAGTCGGGAATATACACATGAGACCATACCTTATTTCAAATGAAATCAGGTATTTATGTCATTCTCGATTATATTTTGGAATATTTTGTATTTTTGCCTTTCATTTAAGCCTAATGAAAAAGCAATTTGCTTCCATACTTATGATTTTGAGCCTTTTACTTCCTATGGGAATTGGGATGGCTCATGCATTTCATCAGCATGAAAACAAGCTTTGCCTTGCAAAAAATGAAAGTCATTTCCATTCTGATAAAACCAATTGTGACCAAGTCCATTATTTTAGCCAGACCCTGTCAGATGGAGTAACAGGGTTTAATCAAATTCGGTTTAAAGAGATTATAAAGCAGAATCCATTTAATTCTGAATTTGAACACGCACATTCTTTTCTGAAGAGTGATCCTGATCGAGGACCACCTGCTATCATTGTATTATAAGCCATTAAAACTTAATAATTACATTGATAATACCATACAAATGAAAAGATATTCTATCTATTTATTACTTATTGTGATACTTTCAAGCAATGCCTTGTTGTCACAAAACAACGTCAAAGGAAAAATAACCGATGAATTCGAATCTCCGGTAATAGGTGCTGACATCTATATTGAACAATTACATATTGGTACATCTTCTGACGAAAATGGTAACTTTGAGTTACAAAATATTCCAAAGGGATCACATAAACTGAGCATAAGCTTTGTTGGCTACAATACCCAAAATATTGAGATTGATCTGACCACTTCAAGCATGGAACTCAATATCTCTC
>CBDUAP010000206.1:0-5481 GCA_965365165.1 uncultured Flavobacteriaceae bacterium | reverse complement strand
GAAATAATACAAGCCAAAAATATTGAGCGCATCATTGACTCAAAACCCGGTGAAAAGTTTTTAATTCATTGTGGTTTTGACCATGCACTTGAAGGAAAACATAAAAATTGGGAAAAGGCCATGGCAGGCAGATTGAAAGAATATACAGGGATAAACCCTTTAACCGTCAATCAAACCTTGTATAGTGAAAAAGGGAGTCCTGAATTGAATCATCACCTTTTAAAAGCCATTCAAATTACAGAATCTACCGTTTTACTCGATAAAGACAACAATCCGTTAAAATATGAGCGCGGAGAAGCCTATACTGATATCGCTGTTTTTCATCCTGTTACTCATTACGTGAATAGCAGGCCAAATTGGCTGTACCAGAACGGCAATAAAAATGTTTCTCTTTCATTAAATGACATTCCAGCTGAGTTCCCGGTCATGGTATTGGCTTATAAAAAAGGAGAAGACATCAAAGAGGCAATTCCTGTCGATATTACAGAAGTTTCCGACCCAGGTAAAAAATGCCATCTCGGATTAATAAAAGGAGCTTATGAAATTGTCGTAACCAATGGAAAAGAGTCCTATACATTTGAACAAGAAGTAAAGTAAAGCATACCGTGGATAAAAAAATAAAACCGAAGGAGTTAATTGAAAGATGGATTAAAGTATTCAATGAGGGAAATGCAGATAAAATTGCGGAATTCTATCATCCGGATGCAGTGAATCACCAGGTGGCCAATCAACCGATTGAAGGAAAAAAAGCCATTAAAGAAATGTTTGAATCAGAATTTAATACTGCCCGTATGACCTGTATTCCTGAACATATTTTTGAAGATGGAGACTGGGCCATTTTGGAATGGAAAGATCCTATGGGCTTAAGAGGCTGTGGATTTTTTCATATCACAGACGGAAAAATTAAATTCCAACGAGGGTATTGGGATAAATTATCATTTTTAAGAATCCATAACTTACCGATTCCTTAATCTATCTGATTCTTGAATTTTAATTTCCTGATGCCAATAATGTTTTTAGAGGTAAGTCTCATCAGACTATTTTCTCTATTGAAAAAGAGTAACATTTATTCCGTTTGTCAGTCTTTAGGGCATATGATCATAAAATAAGATAAAATGACACGGATTTTTAAGGTTTTGTCTCTCTTTAGAGTAATTTCAAGGAATTCAATTGCACAGAAAACCAATGTACTGGCCTTGTTTTTATTTTTTTGTGTTTTCATGACACAAAACACCCATGCCCAAAACAAGGGTACCAAAGACGAATTACCTGTTATCAAATCAAATGTGTCATCAGTTAGCATTCTTGATGGATCAGAATTCAAAAAAAACGGCTGGAATCTGGTCCCGGAAGCAAAACCTGATATTTACGACGTTGGACTACTTGAAGGAAAACCACAAAAGGTTACTTTTTACACTGACATCGATTCAATAAGTTTCACGGTGGACTTAGGAAAATCATATGATTTCATGATCGATTGGAACGGGAAAATGTGCCATCAACGATTGGTTGGCAAAAAATATGTACCTGCGGCAGTTTTTAACGAGGACTATATTAAAAAGAGAAAAGGGAAAATCTTTATCAACATTCCTGAAGTGTATGAACTTGTGAATGTTGCCATGGCGATTACTTCATTTGGCAAGAACAATAAAAATTTCATCTATCAAAAATCTAAATATTACCAGGGTGTTTTGGATTGGTTTGATGCTTACGGCGAAAATGAATTTGTAGAAACTTTAGATTCAATTCTATCTCTAAATTCAGGTTATTACGCAAGTTTAAAAATGAATGGTTATGCATTTGTTTTTGATGAATCAGGAAAAATTAAACGAAGTGAAATATTTGACAGAACAGGTTTTAGCGAGCAAAAAACAAATATGCTTTTACCCTATATGGAACAAATGCAGTCTTTTGCTGACGAGAGCAACTTTTTGGAGTTTTACCAGCAAAATTCAGACATTTACAGCAATCAGATCAATTTTTACAAAGACTCAATCAATATCCCTGAAATGCAAACCTGGTTGGAAAATAACTTTCCCGGATCTAACAATTATGATACATATAACATAATTTTTTCTCCTTTGGTCGCTTACAATCAATCGACGACATGGTTTGAGAGCAATGGCTTCAAAGAATTGCAACCACATGTCAACTTCCCTTATAAACAAGATTTTAAAAGCTTGTCCCCTATTTCTCAAGAGGCAGAGTTTACCTATCGGGGCAATATTGTTTTTACAGAAATTAACCACGGCTATATCAACCCTGAAGGGGAAAAATACGGTTCGATGGTGTACGAAGCGGTGAGCAACAGGAATACATGGGTGGATAGTTCTAAAAGTGCAAATAATTATTCAGGTGCCAGGATTTTTCATGAATACATGAACTGGGGTTTGATCAGTTTGCGGATTGTTGATTATGTTGATGAAAATGAGCAGGAAAAACTGATCAATAGAACAGAACAAATTATGGAGAATGGGAGGGGTTTTTTAAAATTCAAGGCATTTAACCAATTCTTGGTTGAGCTTTATAAAAACAGAAAAAAAGGCAGTACCATTGCCGATTTATATCCTGAGATCATAACCTGGTTTGAAAAAAACAATTAAAGGAACAACCAAGGATTGCATGACATTGATTAGCAAAAGATGAACTGGTTAAAATGGGTTATCCATCCAATTAAGTTTTTTTCTTTAATTGATCTAAAAACGCGTACTTTTATTATTGTTAAAATTCCGATACAGTCAGTACTGTGAGAAAACCAAAGGCATATACAATATTTTTCCTCTTGCTTTTATCTGTATTCATGTCTGCCCAGACAAGCAAGAATAATACTTTGTTTCCTTCAGAAATTAATAGGCTGGTTATCATGAAGCCAACCGGAAAAATGATAAACGATTTACCGGAAATGACCCTTGTTTCTGACACAACACAATTATATTCAAAGATAAATGACATCTTCAATGCAACTTTCGTGAAGAAAGCCATAGAACTCTATTTTCTGGCAGAAACATATTTATATAAAAAAAATAAACTCACGGCAATAGAACCTGCCTACCTGGCTTTGTCAAAAAATCAGGGAGGTTTTGCCAAGGTCGGATTTTATATGAAGACAGAAACTGGTCATGTCTCAAAAGCCAGTGTCCCTTATATTGATATTGTTGAAAGTAGGATGGAAGGCAGTTTTGAAAAATTGATGTCCATCACCCAGTTATACCCTCATGAAATGGGGCACCTGATCTATAACATGTTAAACCCTAATCAAGAGAAATACAATTCCAGAAGTTTGGATATGCATTATTTTTCAGTAATAACAGACTACCCCACTGCCTTTCACGAAGGTTTTGCCGAACACATTGAAAATGTATCCAGAATGTTTGAAGAAAATGAGGCAGTAAGACTGGGTATTTTTTCTGATATAGAAAGGATCAAAAAAAACTCAGTTATTGCCATAAACGGATTCGAAAAAGATTTAACCTACCCTATCAGACTGGGCTATTTTAAAATATCAATGCCTTTATGGTATCAAAAATTTGAGAATCTCAAAAGATATGATCACGTCATCAATGGCAAAGCCAAATACCTGAATTCAACACCAGAGATAAATAACCTGGAAGATAAGTTGACATTCAGAAATGCAGGGCTTAGACAAGATGGTAAAAACTTGCGCAATTATGTTCAAATGCTTTCCACAGAGGGAGTAATCAGTACATTTTTTACACAACTTACCCAAAGTGAAGTCGCCGATCATTTTTTAGAGGCTGATTTTTACAGACCCTTTTTAATGAATGATTCCACGACACTGGATTCTCCAAAAGAAGTATTTACACCAATGCAAAATCAGTTTCTTAAATACTTTACCGTATTCCATGAACACATGCCTGCCGGGGATACCTCCGGATCAGCGTTTGTTGATTTTGTTGAAGGGTATATTGATGCCTTCCCTTCAGAGGAAGTGGCCGTTAAACAAATATTTAAAGAAGTTACAAGCCTGGAATATACAAAGCTCCTGCCTCCTCAAATTTGGATTTTGGTGAAAAATTACACGCATCGAATGATCGTACCGGACGCCTATGGTGCTTTTACCGTACCTGCCTACACCTTCGATCTGAATGCTGCTGAAACCGATGACTTACTCACCATAAAAGGACTCCATAAAGAAGAGGCCCTAAAAATTATTGAGTACAGAAAAACAAACGGTTTTTTTAACAGCCTTGATCAAATAAAAGACATCAAGGGCATATCAATTCAATCCAGGGAACTGATTTTGAATTCCGACTATGATGAATCATATGTAAAGGCCTTGGCAATGCCTGAACTAAATTTCATGTCATTGCTCGTAACGCCGCTTAAGAATTTGATGGTGTACATCATACTCTATTTTATTGTCGTGTTTTCCTGTGTTTATTTTTTCTTTATCCGCAAAGAAAAAAGACCCTTCAAAAGGATAGCACCACTCTTTTTCATCTATTTGCTCCAGTGGGTCATTTTCGTTCTGGGTGGTTTGATGTTTGCTGCATCCCTGAGTCAACCCTTTTATTTTTTGATTTTCATGAGCGCTCCTTTTATATTGATCAATGCGTTGAAAAACAAAAAAGACAAAGTCAAGAGGTATCGATCAATTTTTGCGACATGCATCATGAGCATATTGATTTTATTTTCTTTACTTTAAATATTATTAATTGTTGCTTACCAATGACACGGAAATATTTTATAACAATGGCCATGTGTCATTAAAACGACCTGAATCTATTTATATTAAATGGAGAAAACAATATTTGAAATAACCAAAATGGACTGTCCATCTGAAGAGAACCTGATCCGGATGAAACTGGAGGGAATTTCGGGTATTGTAAATTTGGAGTTCGATATTGCTCACCGAAAATTGACCGTTTTCCACCGGGGAGAAGTCGAGAAGATTGAAAAATCCATCCTTGAACTGAATTTAGGAGGCAAAAAAATAGCAACTGAAAAAACGGATCAAACAACATTTAAAGAGACAACTAACCAGAGAAAGTTGCTTTGGACCGTTCTGGCCATCAATTTTGCATTTTTCCTGATCGAAATGACGACCGGTCTCCTATCAAAATCAATGGGACTCGTTGCCGACAGTTTGGATATGCTTGCCGACTCCTTTGTTTATGGAATTAGTCTTTTCGCTGTTGGGGGAACCTTGTCAAGAAAAAAAAGAATAGCAAAACTTGCCGGATATTTTCAGATCACTCTTGCATTACTGGGCTTTGGTGAAGTATTAAGGCGGTTTTTTGGCGCTGAAAAACTCCCTGATTTTAAAACCATGGTCCTGGTATCCATTCTGGCTTTACTTGCAAATGGAATCTGCCTGTACCTGCTACAAAAATCGAAAAACAAGGAAGAAGCTCATATTAAAGCCAGTATGATCTTCACCTCAAATGATATAATCATCAATTTAGGTGTCATTTTTGCGGCGCTTTTGGTCAACTGGCTACACTCGAATAAACCTGACCT
>CBDUAP010000205.1:0-5483 GCA_965365165.1 uncultured Flavobacteriaceae bacterium | reverse complement strand
GGGGATGGCATAGTACACCTCAGAAATTTTGATGCATGTGTACTCATCGAGGAAGAACTTCACGAAATGAAAATAGCGACGCCTACCGAAGCTGAAGAAAAAATCGGTAAAAACATTGCAGAAATCATTGATGACGGTTCAACCTTGCAGATGGGCATCGGAGGAATTCCAAACGCGGTCTTAAACTATCTTACAAGCCACAAGGACCTGGGTATTCACACCGAAATGTTTTCTGAAGGAATTGTGGATCTGGTATACAAGGGCGTTATTAACGGTTCAAAGAAAAAATTGAATCCGTATAAGATCGTATCCGGTTTTGCCATGGGCACCCGAAAATTATACGACTTTATGGATGACAATGCAGAAATCGAAATGCTCGACATTGCCTATGTCAATGACACCTCGGTCATCAGACAGAACCCCAAGGTAACTGCCATTAACTCGGCCATTGAAATTGACATGACCGGACAGGTTTGCGCAGATTCAATAGGATTAAGAATGTTTTCTGGCGTTGGAGGTCAAATGGACTTTATGCGTGGAGCAGCCTTATCAAAAGAAGGGAAACCGATCATTGCCGTCACTTCAAATACGAAAAAAGGTATTTCAAAAATAGTGCCTGCACTGAAACCCGGCGCAGGCGTTGTCACCACCAGGGCCCATGCCCGTTTTGTAGTAACCGAATACGGTGTGGCCGAATTATTCGGAAAAAACCTGAAGCAAAGGTCGCAGCTGTTAAGAGATATTGCCCATCCGGACCATCGGGAAACACTGGACAAAGCCATTCATGAAAGATACGGAAGCAGCCTGATGAATATTTAATTCATTATTTTTATAAAACAATTCCGGGAAATCAAATAAGATTAACAAGATGAGGTTATGAACAAAGATTTTGAACATCAAATGCTATTCCAGGATTTCATTCGGCCTTCAAAGAAAGAATGGATCGAAAAAGCCAAGGCTGATCTGAAAGGAGCCGACTTTAACCGGCGTTTGGTCTGGAAAAACCTAAATGGCATTGAGTTGCAGCCTTTTTATACCAGAGAAGACCAAAAGGAATTATTAAGCAATACAGGGCATAACGCTAAAAATGTGATCAATTACAGGCGGATAGCAGTAAGTGATGCAGTTGAATCGAATCGTTTGGCCTTGAAAGCCATTCACGAGGGCATTAACGGCATTCTTTTCGAGATCAATTCTCAAGTTGCACCTGAATCTTTACTGAAGAATATTGACGTAAGTGCCATTGTCGTTTCTTTCATCCTCGGTAAAGACCAAAGGGGTTTTTCAGTTCAATACAAATCCTATCTGGAGGGGCTCGACGTGTCAAAAGAAAAAATAAAAGGGTATTTAGACCTTAATTTCATCCCTGACTACCTGACTGAGGGCAAACTGGAGGCAACTATTTTCGATGATCTTAAAAAAGTAGCCCTGCTATTTGAGGCCTACCCCAATTTCAAAACCCTGATGATTTCAGGAACCATCTATCAGGACTCAGGCTCCAATCAGGTACAGGAAATCGCTTTTACCCTAAATTCCCTGGTGTTTTTGATCGATGAATTGACACTAAGAGAATTGGAGCCACAATTCATATTTGACCAACTCGTATTTACCCTGGGCATCAGTTCATCATATTTTGTGGAGATCTCAAAATTCAGGGCATTCAACAGCCTTTTGTTTGAAATTGCCAAAAAATATCATGTAACCCTTCAGCCCATTGATTTAATTGCCAAAACCTCGGTATGGTCCAAATCAATTACAGATGCCAATACCAATTTACTGAGAGCAACCACCGAGGCCATGTCTGCACTTTTAGGGAATGCCTCTGCCCTGGAAATTGACCCATATGACCATCAGTTTAAAGAGCCCAATGATTTTTCGAGCAGAATCTCGGGGAATATTGCGACCATTCTAAGAGAAGAAGCTTATTTTGGAAAAGTTTCAAATCCCGTAAAGGGTTCTTTTTACATTGAAGAGCTAAGCCTTCAACTAGCTGGTGAAGCCCTGAAACTATTTAAGAACATAGAAGCAAAAGGTGGTTTTTTCAAGCATATCGAAAATGAAATTATTCAGTCCGGGATTGCTGAGGTCAGGCTCAAAAAAATCAAGCAGCTGACACAAAGAAAACAGGCCATGGTAGGCGTCAATAAATATCCCAACCTCATGGAGAAGGTGTCGACAGACCTTCTTGGGCATAAAATGGCAGCGCAGAGCAGCAAAAGCCTTCTTCCGAGACGTGCCGGTCTTGAGCTTGAACAAATCAGGTTAAACACCGACCGCTTTGTTAAAGCAAAAGGGTATCGCCCAATAGTTGAAATTGCGAGCTTTGGAAACCCGGCCACAGCCAAAGCCAGAGCCGCCTTTTCTTATGATTTCATGGGTGTCACTGCCTACGACATCAGGGATGAAAAAAATTATGACTCTGCCAAAAGGGCCGCTGCAACAACGGCCTCATCGAAATCAGATATTGTAGTGATCTGCAGTTCAGACATTGATTACAAGCAACATGCCTTGGATTTTGTGAAAACTTTCAAGTCACTGAATACAGATAAGATCCTCCTTCTGGCAGGTTATCCCGAGTCAATCGTGGAGGAACTCAAAGAGGCTGGCCTTGATGGTTTTATACACATGAGATCAGATATTTTAGTGACCCTGCTTGAAATTCAATCAAAAATTACCAAAACATCAAAGCCTTTGTAGATATGAGACCAGATTTTTCTGACATAAAGATCAACACAAGCGCAAAAGGAAATATAAGTACCGCTGAAAACAAGGAACCCTGGATCACTCCTGAGGGCATTCCCGTGAAAAATGCATTCAGCAAAGAAGACATTAAAGATGCAGAACACCTTGATTTTACTGCGGGCCTGCCTCCTTTTACCAGAGGCCCTTACAGCACCATGTATGTGACAAGGCCGTGGACGATCAGACAGTATGCCGGTTTTTCTACGGCTGAAGAATCCAATGCTTTTTACCGCAGAAACCTCGCTGCCGGGCAAAAAGGGCTTTCGGTAGCTTTTGACCTGGCGACCCACCGTGGTTATGATTCTGACCATCCAAGAGTGACAGGTGATGTTGGCAAGGCAGGAGTTGCCATCGATTCTCTTTGGGATATGGAAATCCTTTTTGATCAGATCCCACTCGATAAAATGTCCGTTTCAATGACCATGAATGGCGCAGTACTTCCTATCATGGCCTTCTATATAGCTGCTGCCAAAAAACAGGGCGTGTCTTTGCAATCACTTGCCGGTACAATTCAAAATGACATTCTTAAGGAATTCATGGTTCGTAACACTTATATCTATCCTCCGCTTCCTTCAATGAAGATCATAGGAGACATCTTTGAATACACAACGCAACACATGCCAAAATTCAATTCCATTTCAATAAGCGGATATCATATGCAGGAAGCCGGGGCTACGGCTGATATTGAACTTGCCTACACCCTGGCCGACGGACTCGAATACATTAGAACAGGGCTCAAATCAGGCTTGAAAATTGATGAGTTTGCCCCAAGATTGTCATTTTTCTGGGCCGTTGGGATGAATCATTTTATGGAGATCGCCAAAATGAGAGCGGCAAGAATGCTCTGGGCGAAGATCATAAAACAATTCAATCCGAAAAATCCAAAATCTATGGCACTGCGAACACATTGCCAGACCTCCGGCTGGAGCCTCAGTGAACAGGATCCTTTCAATAATGTGGCACGAACCTGTATTGAGGCCATGGCTGCCGGTTTGGGAGGAACACAGTCACTTCACACAAATGCACTTGATGAGGCCATTGCGCTACCTACAGATTTTTCGGCAAGGATTGCAAGAAACACCCAGATTTTTATTCAGGAAGAAACCCAGATCACAAAATCTGTCGATCCCTGGGCCGGCTCCTATTATGTTGAATACTTAACACAAGAGATTGCCAAAAAGGCCTGGAAACTCATAGAAGAAGTTGAAGAGCTGGGGGGAATGGCCAAAGCCATTGAAACCGGGGTGCCCAAAATGAAAATTGAAGAGGCTTCGGCAAGAAAACAGGCCAGGCTCGATTCAGGTCAGGATATTCTCGTTGGAGTGAACAAATTTCAGACCAGGGAAGCCTCGGATATAGAGATCCTGGAGGTTGACAATACCGCTGTAAGGAAGGCGCAGATCGAAAGGTTAAACAAGCTTAAACGTGAAAGAGACCCTGACCTTGTGGACTCGAAATTAAAAGCCATTGAAAAATGTGCAGAAACAGGAGAGGGAAACCTTCTGGAACTCGCAGTTGACGCCGCAGAGAATTTGGCAACACTGGGAGAAATATCCGACGCCATGGAAAAATATTTTGGAAGGCACAAAGCTGATACAAAACTTGTCAGTGGGGTGTACAGAAAAGAGGTCAGTAATGACGACACCTTTGCCAAGGCGATGAAAATAGCGGATGAATTTGCAGCAATTGAAGGTCGAAGACCCAGGGTAATGATCGCAAAAATGGGCCAGGACGGACACGACCGAGGTGCCAAGGTGGTAGCTTCGAGCTTTGCTGATCTTGGATTCGACGTTGATATGGGCCCCCTGTTCCAGACGCCTGAAGAGGTTGCCAGGCAAGCTGTAGAAAATGATGTACATTTTGTCGGTGCATCCAGTTTGGCAGCAGGCCACAAAACATTGATTCCAAAATTGATCATGGAACTTGACAAACTGGGAAGATCGGATATTATGGTCTTCGCAGGCGGAGTGATTCCGGCCCAGGACTATGACTATCTCTTTGAGCAAAACGTCGCTGCCATTTTCGGGCCCGGTACCGTTATTTCAGAAGCCGCCATCAAAATCATGAAGATGTTCATGACCAACCAGTCATAAAAATATCAAAAGGACTTTTTAAAGGTTTCCATGATGATTTCTGCTGCCTTAACCGGCGATATTTTGGCATCAAGCACCTCTTGTTCCAAAGTTTTGAGGCGATCGGATATTTGATCTGTTCCGTAAAAAAGCTGCTTTAATTCTTCGTGAATATTATTATACATCCACTGAATTTGTTGCTCCTTCCGATTTTTCAAAAAATATCCATTTTCGTCTACAAGCTCTTTAAACTCCTGTATCCTTTCCCAGACTTGGGTAATTCCGATATTTTTGAGTGATGAAGCAGTGCTGGCCACGGGAGTCCAGCCCGAGTCAGATTGAGGAAAAAGGTGAAGGGCATTCTCATATTGCCTCCTTGCCAGTTCGCTTTGCCTGACATTATCACCATCCGCCTTGTTGATTACGATCATATCAGCCATTTCCATGATACCTTTTTTGATCCCCTGTAACTCATCTCCTGCTCCTGAAAGCATGAGAAGCAAAAAGAAATCGGTCATTCCGTGAACTGCGGTTTCAGACTGCCCTACTCCGACTGTTTCGATCAGGACACCCATATCCCCTTTTCGTTCGTCGAAATATTTTTCGATCTGGGCTTTCTTGATCCCCCGCACCGCTTCGAGTTGACTATAAGATTTTTCCATGAGCGCG
>CBDUAP010000204.1:0-5507 GCA_965365165.1 uncultured Flavobacteriaceae bacterium | reverse complement strand
AGATCAGCCTAGGAAATAGGGGAGACAGGCTGGCAGCTAGTTGTTGTAATTTTGTAAGCTCTGTTTGTTTCAGAGGAATGCCAGGCTCTGGTGCTGTTAGTGCCTGTGTCAATTCATGAACAAGGATGATGGTGTTGTCTTTTGCTGATAATGTTTCTTAGCCAAATTGATCAGGGTAGATTTTTTGACAAAGCCGAATTTGTTGCTTGAATTCCACTGGTACCTGAAAATGAGGCCCAAGTCTTCATTCTTTTCTTCAAAAAGAACTTTGTTTCCCAGGCTGTTCTTATACAGATTTCTTTCAATCTTGTACACCCCTGAATACCTGTTCGAAAAAGGTTCCCATAAATAGGTTTTCCCATCTTTGTGAATTTGAAGAATAGTTTTGCTTCCCGTGATCTCGGCAGCTTCTGTTAATTTATCATCTGTGTAATATGGAAACAAAGATGATTCACTATCCTTTCTTCCGGCTGACAAACCCCCGTTGCTCGAGATGAACATCCAATGGTTGGAATCACTTACAATGCTCATGAAAAAAGGTCTCATGGCATCACTGTTGGAAATTTTATAATAATTTTCGTTATCAAACGGAATTAATTTTCCCTCGATCTTTTTTGTGTCAAAGAAAGTTTTATTGCTTCCTACAAATATTTCATTTTTTCGCATTATTCATTTTTTAGTAGTATCCTTAATTTTCAATTTAAGGCCATTTATCGCCGGTCGAATTTCCAATCAATTAATTAACAATTCTTCTACCTCCTCTAAACTCTTGCCCTTGGTCTCTATCACATATTTATACACAAAGAGCAACGACAAAACGGCCATGGCCGCATAAATGGCAAAGGTCATGGTAGGGCCAAGGTTCGTAAGTTCCCATGGGAAGAATTGGGTTACCGTATAACTCACTAGTGAATTGAAGAATCCGACAACGGATATCGCAATCCCTTTGATGTTACCGGGGAATATTTCAGACAAGAGGGTCCACATCACCGGCCCCAGGGAAATGGCAAAAGCCGCCACATACAGCAAGATGGCAATCAATACCATGGTGGCATCAATACTGATAAAATGTTTTATTTCATTTCGCTTGAAGCTGAATAATTGAGAGCCCGAGAGCAATGGGGTCACAGCCGCAAAAATTTCCTTCTGAGAATTAAAGCTTGATCCGTTGATCTGTGTGAGTGCTTCTTTGAGTTCTTTGTTTTCAATTTTTACCAGGGTGTTGTCGGTCACGTCATAGGTTGCGTTATTAAAGGCCAAAGTAGCCATAATAAGTGCTATGGCCATGGCCGAAGTACCAATGATCAACAGGGGTTTTCTTCCTAATCTGTCAACCAGGCGAATGGCGACGAGGGTGAAAAGCAAATTGGTAAGCCCCACAACGATAGCTTGTAAAAATGAACTGTCTGTACTGCCACCTGCCTGTTCAAAAATGGTCGGTGCATAGTAAAAAATGGCATTGATCCCGGTGATCTGCTGAAAAAACGCAATCCCAAATGCAATGATCATGATCGTTTTCATTCGGGAGGTGAACAGATCTGATACCTTTCCCTTGACTTCTTTTTTAGCAATGCCCCTTTGGATTTCTTCTATGGTCAGTTTGGCATAGGCCTTCCCTCCAATCTTAATCAGTATTTTTTCCGCCACGGCTACCAAATTCAATCGCTGTATCAACCATCTCGGGCTTCTGGGCACAGCAAAAAGTGCCGTAAAATAAACAAATGCAGGTATGGCTTCTACTCCCAGCATCCATCTCCAGCTTTCGCCTTCCAGGTCTTTTAAAAAATAGTTTGAAAAATACGCCACAGAAATACCGATCACGATATTCAACTGATTCAAAGAAACAAGGCTTCCTCTTAATTTTGGCGGGGCAATTTCAGCAATGTACACGGGTGCGATCAAAATAGCTCCTCCTATGCCTATACCTCCTATGATTCTTGCAACCACAAAAGTGACATAGGTAGTTGCAGTCGCAGACCAGATGGCCGAAATGGTAAAAAGCGTTGCGGTGATGAGCAGCACTTTTTTCCGTCCAAAGCGGTCACTCAAAGGGCCTGCTACAATATTACCGGCCATGGCCCCGAATATGACACAACCCACAGAGAATCCCAATTCCCAGTCAGACATTTCAAAATAAACTCGGATACCGCTGATGGCACCTGAAATCACCGCACTGTCGAAACCGAGAAGAAAACCTCCTAGCGCTACAATCAGGCTGATAAAAATGGTATACGACTTGTTCATGATAAACGGTTTGCAGAGTACATGCACTCCTGGTTAGGCAAATTAATTCAAAACTATGGTTTGAATGGCATGTGCAGGCATATTGAGTTTAGCCGTCTCATTGTTCAAAGACAACATGTATTCAATATCATTGTCACTGTCATTCATTGCCACTACAACAATACTTCCGTCAATGTTCTTAAAGGAAGTCGCGCTGAGGTGATTGGCCGTTGTTCCCGTCGAAAGCCGTTTGGCTCCGGGTCGTATGAATTTGGAAAAATGACCAATATAGTAATACGAATTGGTCAACATTAATTTACCTGTTTGTGTATTGCCATGAACCGGTGCAAAACACAAATTATTGACATGGTTGGGCCCGCCGGTCTCATCCAGCAATATGTTCCAGTCTGTCCAGGCGACGGTACCATTGTTAAAATCATTGATCATCGCCTTGCCATAACGCTCGGCAAGTTTTGGGTCTTCTATTCTTTTCAGGTCATAGCCCTCGTTGCAGCCTTCGGTGAAGATCAGCTTTTTGTCAGGAAATACTTCGTTGACCCCTGCTACATTTTTATACATGGGCGTGCCGTCTTTCCAGTCTTCATACCAGTGAAAACCGGTACCCCAGACATATTTACTGGCTTCAGGGTCACTCAGAATAACGCTGGCGCGCTCAAACAACAGGTCCCTGTTATGATCCCACACAATGACCTTTTTGTCTCCCATACCAGATTTTTCAAGGGTAGGGCCCAAAAAATTCTTTAAAAAGTCACGTTCTTCTTCAGCAGTGTAAATACAAGATTCCCAGCGCTGAACCGCCATGGGTTCATTCTGTATGCTGAGGCCCCAGATCGGGATGCCCTCTTTTTCATAAGCTTCTATAAACTTGACATAATAATTGGCCCATGACTGGTAATACTCTGGTTTCAATTTACCTCCCTGAAGCATGTTATTGTTGGTCTTCATAAAAGCCGGAGGGCTCCATGGGCTTGCATACATCAATAGTTCACCACCCGCAGCCTCAATGGCC
Organism: uncultured Flavobacteriaceae bacterium; assembly: GCA_965365165.1. GTDB lineage: Bacteria > Bacteroidota > Bacteroidia > Flavobacteriales > Flavobacteriaceae > Lutimonas. Next base: position 2,254 of record CBDUAP010000204.1, on the reverse strand, counting down.
CTTTTGGTAAAAGGCAATCGAAATTCGCGATCGTGATCGATATTAAAGGTTTCAAGTGCTGCATCCCCTTCCTCAACATAGGTATAACTACCGGTTGAAAAATCACAACTGTGAATAATGGTTCTTGCCAAAGAATAACCGATCCCCTTATCTTTACTGTAATAAGCCTCCATAAACAAATCCTGCTGGTCCTTGTCAAGCTTGTAGAACGTTTCTGCTGAAGCATCCGTCAAGGCGGCTCCTATGCCAACAAATGTCTGAAACTGCTTGTCAGGATTGACATAGATCGAAGCTTCTGTTTCAAGAGGTTGCTTAAATTCGTTGAATTCCACTTCTCCAGTGGGCTGCAGTTTTATATCACTTTTGGTATCGGTGGTATATACTTGAGTCTTGCTGATGTCCATTTTTTCAAAGGCCTGAGCAACTGATTGTTCAGGTTTTTTTTCTTTTTTTTCGTAATTATCGATACAACTCCATTGGAAGCTGGAAATAATCAGGAAAACAAAAACGTTTCGAAAGGTGGTTATTTGATTCATACTCATTTGTATATAAGGTTGTTTCATCTTGTTTAAATTCCGACAAACTTACACATAAACACGGTAAAGAATTACTACAATTAAGTCTCAACCCTTTGTTATACGATTTTTATTGATAAACCCTCACGTAATCAATCTCCATGGATGACGAAGAGAAATTCGGATCAATAGTCCCTCCAAAAGTTCCTCCCATGGCCACATTCAAGATCAAAAACTGATCGCTGTCAAAGGGCCAGGTCTCATTGTTTTTATTTGCCGGTGCATACCTGTAGTGCTCTACCCCATCAACACTAAAGATCATTAAATCACTGTCCCATTCAAGCGTATAAACATGAAAAGCTGTTGAAACATCATTGAGAGTTTGTTCGCCTTTGTTTACGGTATTACCAAAACTTGAACGCGTGTGAAGGGCACTTGAAACTGTTCCCTGCCTGTTTCCTGCGTGTTCCATGATATCTATTTCTCCGCAATCAGGCCATCCAACTGAAGTAATACTGGATCCCAGCATCCAGATTGCAGGCCAGGTGCCCCCTCCTGACGGAAGTTTCGCACGAACTTCGACCTTGCCGTATGTAAAGGCAAATTTACCCTGGGTCTTCATTCTTGTTGAAGTGTATTCAAAAGTTTTACCAGGATAATCGCTATTGGTATAATTTTCTTTTTTTGCTGTTATTTTTAAGAGTCCGTCCTCCACAACAACATTCTCAGGACGATTGGTATAAAATTGACTCTCCTGGTTGCCCCATCCCGGGCCAGGTTGTCCGTTTTTGCTTCCATCCCCAATGTCATACGACCAGTAATCGGGTTCAGGACTTCCATCTGTATTGAACTCATCCGACCATATCAGGGTCGAAAAATCTTGCCCCAAAACATAGACGGTAATTTTTTGATTGGTATTGATACTATGACCCGTGCTTGAATAAGCGTATACATAAACTGTATATTCGTGGGTGCCTTTTTTTGTATATTGGTAATTGACATTACCTGAAGTACTTTTTTCTTCACTGCCGGTTCCAAATCGAAACCCGTATTCAACGGCTTCTGTAGCCGTCGCTGAACATTGAATCATACCGGATCCGTCACCATTTGGATTTTCAGCATCCGCATTTACTATGGTTATATTGATTTCCAGGTCACTGGGAACAATAACCGTTGGGGGATCTGGTGGATCAGGGATGTCAGGTATATCCATCGAATCACCTCCACATGCCATCATGGCCATCATTAAAACCAAAGGCATCAATAAATTTATTCTATTCTTTTTTTTACCCATCTCCAAAAAACATTTTATTTTAAAAATTGACCAAAAACCAGGGGTGAAAAGCACCCCTGATTTTTGATCAAATTGATTGTTAAAACTAATCTACTGCTATCAAGATAGCATACCAGGCATTACCGTCAAAGCCTATTAGACGCAGGGTCATTTCATTTTCGCTTCGAGCTTGGATCTCATATGCATGATCACCACCAAGATACATTCCTGCAAATCCATATTGAGAAAAAGTAAGCGTTTCTGCACCACCTGGAGCAGATAAAGCCCAATTCTCAGTAAAGGCATCTAACGGATAATTGTAATATTCATCAAATGGCTGTAACTCTTGATTAGGTACCTGAAAATCTGCATCCATTGGTGGAGCTTTACCCCAGATATCTCCATTTGTTTCATAATCAAACGTACCGTCAACATGAAAAGTCATTCGGTCGTCATAGGCTCCTAA
>CBDUAP010000203.1:0-5507 GCA_965365165.1 uncultured Flavobacteriaceae bacterium | reverse complement strand
AATTATTGTGCCAATGTTTACATAACCAGAAAAATTACTCAAAATTTTTCAAAATTGACCTTCCGGATTCGGAAGGTCTTTTTTTTGTTTTCATGATAAGCGCATCCTTTTTAAACTTAGTGATAAATCAATAAGATGTATCCCTGCCGCATGCCTGAAATCAAAAAACCCTGACCTTATAAGTGGCCAGGGTTTCTTCAAACCAGTATTAGGGTTTGTGTGATGTCATTCTATTGCATATTTTTTGTTCTTTCGCTGTCTTATTCCGGCTGCAACAATAAATGTTACCAAACCTAATATGGTGATCCAGGCCCACATTGGGAATACCGGAGTTTCTCCACTTGCATAGGAGTGCATTCCTTTCGTAAAGTAATAATTTACGCCAATAAAGGTCATCAATACCGAACCAAAACCAAATATGGAGGCTAAATTGAACACGTACTCCCCTTTCATTTTCGGTGCAAGTCTCAAGTGCAAAATAATGGTGTACACGATCGTTATGATCAGGGCCCAGGTCTCTTTGGCATCCCATCCCCAGTAACGACCCCATGATTCGTTTGCCCAAACCCCTCCGAGAAAAGTTCCTACAGTGGCCAGCAGCAAACCAATGGTCAGGTTCATTTCATTGATATGGGTCAGCTCTTTTGAGATCAATGACAGGCGGGTAGCATTTTTAGGGTTTTTGACCAGGTAAATACCCATATTGAACAGACCAAGCACAAAACCAAGACCCAAGAAGCCATAACTGATCGTTAAGGTGGCCACGTGTATGATGAGCCAGTAAGATTTCAATACCGGCTGCAGGTTGGTCAGTTGCGGATCATAGCTGCTGTGTCCTGCAGTCATTAAGGTGAAGAACGCCAGCAATGCCGTAGCAGCCAAGGTGATCTTTGAATAACGCATAAAACTGAATCCTGCAAGCAAACTTGACCATGACACCAATACCAGGGCTTCATAACCGTTACTCCATGGGGCATGCCCTGAAAGATACCAGCGCATGATCATTCCGTAAGTATGGTATACAAAGGCCACTGCGAGGAAAGCTATTGCCACGTTCAACACAAGGCTGAGTATCCTGTTCTTCTTGGCCCTGAGATTGTCCATAAAAGTGAGAATTAACAGAATGACACTTAACAAGGCATATACATTTTTAAGATTATTAAAAATATTGGATTTGTTATAACTGATCTCCCTTTCAATTTTGGTCTCACTTGGGACGAGGTCAGTCAGGCTGCTCTGTCTTTGAATGCTCTTGATATATCCCAGAATTTTATCGGCTCTGCTGTAATCTGCTGTTTTTGTCGCCTTTGACACCTCAAACATATAGGCGCGCATGATATTGTTATAATCAAGCACCTTCAAATCAAGGTCGTCATTGATGATGCGAAGGCTTCCTGTAAGGGGTTGTTTCGCCAATTGGTCATCCCAGCTCACCCATTTGTTGTTATCTGAATTCTGTACGGGAAAAATATCGAGCATACTGCCCTGCATGGTCATCATAAAAACCTCGATCCTTTCATTGAGCCTGATGAGTTCCTTGTCAAACTTGTTTCTTTCTACTTCTGCTTTTCGAAAGGCAGATTCAGAAAAATTCTTGAGTTTGAATTCATTATTTTGATCAAAGAAATCTTTAAACGAGGCATATTTTCCTTTGATTCCAACGATGTCTGCGACCGATTTTTCACGCACATAAATAATCTTCTGGGTCTTCCAGAATTCGGCATTAAGTGCAATATCAAAAAACACCTGCATCAGGGTCATCTCTCCCCGTCGTCCGGGAATGTCAAATTTATCCTTTCTTGAAATTTTGTGCATGACGTCGACGGCAAGGGTATGCACGGGTGCAAATCGTCCGTCATAGGTTTGAACGATGAGTTCACCAAACTGATCTGCGTGTGTTTCGCTTACTGAATACGGATTGATCTCGTGCGTGTGGTTATTTTGTGCAACAAGGCTTCCCGTCATTAAAAATCCGATCAGCAAAACGGCCAGTGCCTTCCTTTTTTCTCTCAGGTGCCTTATTTTGCCCATCAATTCCCAGTATCTCGAGTTTTTATTGAACAAGGTCCATACAAAGCCAATGATCAACAAGGCATAGCCAACATAGGTCACCATGGTACCTGCAAAATCGTGATTCACAGAAAGAATAGTTCCTTTCTCATCCTGGTCATAAGAAGACTGAAAAAAACGGTACCCTCCATAATCCAATACATTGTTCATAAAGATCCTGTGGTCCTTTCTAAGGCCTTTATTCGGATCTATCAGGGTAACTTCACTCGCATAAGAAGAAGGGCTCATAGACCCGGCATAACGCTCCAGTTCAAACTTGTTGAGCTGTAAAGAAAACGGCAACTCTATTTTCTTTGAGCCATAGGCAAGGTTAAGGTCAAGCCCCTCGATTGCAGCAGGCTGGTACGCTTCAATATAGCCGGGGCCTCCCAAAACGGCAACCTCCTTTGACAGGCCATTGAATGTCACGTCAAGCAATAAGGCATTGGGCGACCTGTTGTCTTCTTCATTTTTAACATATTTTATCTTTGCATTTGTAAGTAATTTGGTCATCACCACCGCAATGCCCGAACCTTGAGGCTCATAAAGTTTCATGGTCTCAAATTTTACCTGCCCCATTGCAGGGTATTCTTCAACGGTCATCGCCGGCATGGCACTTACTTTAATGGTTTCAGGATAACTCACAAACAGGTTTCCATTGTCGCCTGTAATGCGCAAAGCATAAGGATTCGAAGGGTTATTGAAGGATATCGGAAAATCATGTGTCGATTTGATTTCGCCATCTCTCAGTACGATTTCATCTTTATGGCCCTGAATGCTTAGGGTTAGATAGATCACACTTATATCCCCGTCTTCTGCCTCTTCAAAGGTTTCCACAGCATTAGGAATATGATCTTTAAATGCAATTTTTAGATTTCCTTTCTCGCCGATCTCAAGAGACTCCTCAAAACTATTATTTGTTTTGGCCCCCAGAAGGAGCAGTTTTTCCAAATTGTATTCCTGCCCGCCCTCCAAGGCTTTTACACTTAAATAGGCCTGGTCAGTAAATATATAATCGGATGAGGCTCCTTCACGAATATGCATTTTTCCCTCATATCCTATGTAACGGGTAATGGCTGCTCCAACGATAATAATGATAAACGCAGCGTGAAAAATAAAGCCTGATAGTTTCTTTCGGGTCAGAAAATGATACCTCTTTATGGTACCAAAGAAATTAAGGATCATTAAAACCATGACAAGCTCAAACCACGGGGCACTATATACCCATACTTTTGCTGTGACGGTATCATATTCATTCTCTATAAAGGTGGCTGCGGCCAATGCAATTGCATAAATCACCAACAGGCCCAGGGTCGTTCTTGGGGAAAATATTATTTTTAGTAGTTTTCTCATGGTATTTGAATTGTGAATTTCTTATGATACAAAAGTAACATTCAGATTTAAATTGAGACCTGACGAAAGTCAGTTCTGCAAAGACATTAATTAACTAATTTTGTTGGATAATCATTAAACTCTAAAAAAATCAGATCATGAAAATTTTACTAAACTTAACCATGATATGTTTGTTATTCATATCGTGCAATACAGGATCAAAGGAAAAGGAAGGGAATGGATCAGGCCTTCATAAGGCCATCGTGCAGGAAGTGTTGCACGTAAGAGAATATACCTATTTAAGGGTACTTGAAAACGGCCAGGAAAAATGGATCGCCGCGCCGATAACCGCTGCTGAAACCGGTAAGACCTATTATTATGGTAAGACGATGGAAATGAAGAATTTTGAAAGCAAGGACCTGAATAAAACTTTTCCAACCATCTATTTTGTTGAAAAAATAAGTGAAACAGAAGCCGATGCTAAACTGCCCTTGGCTCCTGCACCAAATAATGTAAATCCAAACACGGTAAGCCAGGAGGCAACCAAACCTGTCATCGAGAAAAAGTCTGTGAATATTGAAAAAGAAGGCGCTGGTATTACCTTGGCAGAGTTATTTAAAAACAAGGAAAGCTATCAGAATAAAGTAGTCACCGTAAAAGGAGAGGTCACTAAATTCAATCCTGCGATCATGAAAACCAATTGGATTCATCTTCAGGATGGTACTGATTTCAATGGTGAATTCGACCTGACTGCAACAACCAGTGCAGAATTAAAAGTAGGTGATGTTGTTACCTTAAAAGGAAAAGTAACCCTGAACAAAGATTTTGGTGCCGGATATTTTTATACCATTATTTTGGAGGATGCTCAAATATTGAATTAAAAAAATACCAATGAAAAACTTGAAAAAATTAATCGCAACAGGACTGCTCCTGTTTTCAATTCATGCCCTGGCGCAGGACCCGCATTCAGAAAGTGGCTTAAAAAAAGTAATCGTTCAAGAGGTTTTACAGGTCGAATCATATACCTATTTAAATGTGCTTGAAGAGGGGGCCAAAAAATGGCTGGCGGTGCCAAAAATGGAAGCGAACTTAGGAGAGGTCTATTACATTCAGGATGGTATGGAATTGCATGATTTCGAAAGTAAGGAGTTAGAAAGGAAATTTGATACTGTCTATTTTTTAAGATATATCATGCGGGATAATTTAGTTGATCCTGAACGCGGTCTTAAAGATCCAACTGATCCGGAGAACCAAATTGAGGAGAAAGAATCAAAACTCCCTACTTTGGATCGCATTGAACTAAGTTTGGATGGGATTGAAGGAGGTATTCAGATTGGTGAATTGTTTGAAAACAAACAACAATATGCAGGGAAAATTGTGAGGATCAAAGGAGAAGTAACCAAATTTAGCCCACAGATCATGGCAAAGAACTGGGTACATTTTCAGGATGGAACAGAGTTTGAGGGTGCTTATGATCTCATGATCACTACTCAAGAAAGTGTTAGCGTTGGTGATGTAGTCGTTTTTGAAGGACTTATTACCCTGGATAAAGACTTTGGTGCAGGATATAAATACAAGATCATCATGGAGGAGGCGGTTGTTGTAAATTAAATCCAAAAAATATTCAAAAAAGAAACCGCCTTTAGCGGTTTTTTTTTGATATAAAATGAAATCTTTTATGTCAAAACTAAAAAAACATATCTCATTTAGGCTATCCTACTTGATAATTATCATGGTTACTAATGTTACAAACACATATCTTTGGAATAAGATTTAATTAAAACAAATTCCCTTTAATGAAACTATCAATTGTAAGTCCGGTCTATAAGGCAGAGAATATAATTCCTGTCCTGGTTGAGCGCATTGAAAAGTCAGTTCAGCAGATCACCGATGATTACGAGATCATTTTGGTTGAAGACGGTGGGCCGGACAATTCATGGCAAGTGATTGATGACATCTCAAAACTTAACGATCACGTAAAGGGCGTTAAACTCAGCCGAAATTTTGGCCAACATCCGGCAATCATGGCCGGGCTGTCGCAAACCAAGGGCGATTGGATCGTGGTGATGGACTGTGACCTGCAGGACCGACCTGAGGAAATTCCCAGACTTTACAAAAAAGCACAG
>CBDUAP010000202.1:0-5514 GCA_965365165.1 uncultured Flavobacteriaceae bacterium | reverse complement strand
CCTGATTCCTTTTCTGCAAACTCAGGAGTAAATTCCTTGTACTCCTCCTTCATTGCTTCGATGTAATTTTCAAAGGTAACCTCTTTATCGGCATGTCTTGCCTTTAGGTATTCCTGCCAGTTGGTCCAGTTTTCCAGATAGGGTCTGTTGTATAATTCTTTTTCCAGAATGATCAGGGCCATTGCCAAAAGGACTGCAGCCTCTGTTCCGGGATAAGAAGGCATCCAGTAATCACTCATCGAGGCCGTATTTGACAATCGCGGGTCCATGGTGGCCAGTTTGGCGCCTTTCATTTTTCCTTCAATGATCCTTTGCGCATGTGGATTGAAATAGTGCCCAGATTCCAGATGAGCAGAAATCAGCAGGATAAATTTGGCTTCAGCATGATCCGGGGACGGTCTGTCGTAGCCATACCAAAGGTTGTACCCAAACCGCGCACCCGAGGAACAGATATTCGTATGCGAATTGTGGCCATCGATTCCCCATGAGGGAAGTACCCAGTTCATAAACCCTTCATGTCCCGGTCTTCCTACGTGATATGCAATTTCATTATGCCTGTCTTCTTTTAAGGCTTTGCGAATTCTGTTGGCTATGGTATCCAGGGCCTCATCCCATGAGATGCGTTCCCATTCTCCGTCTCCTCTTTTGCCTTTTCGCTTTAACGGATACATGATCCTGTCAGGATCGGTAACCTGGTTGATCGTGGCCGGTCCCTTGGCACAGTTTCTTCCTCTGCTGCCTGGATGATATGGGTTTCCTTCAAATTTTTTAATTTCTCCTGATTCCTTATCTATAAAAGCCGTTAGGCCACAGGCACTTTCACAATTGAAGCAGGTTGTTGGAACAATCTGGTAGGTTTTCTTTTGCTTCTTTGGCCATGCCTTAGGATCGTATTCTATCCAATTATCCCATTTTTCAGGGGGTGGAAAATTCTCGTACATTGCGGCAACCTCTTCATCCGTAAAGTGCCTCATGTCTTTATCTTCCTGTTGGTAACCTTCTTTATGCAGATTCGGAATTATCCCTATTTTTTCTGCTATGTTTTCTATAAACGATGCTTTTTTATAGCCCATGCTATTTTATTTAAAAGTTAAAACCGGATCTCAGGTTTGTTATTTTTTTTAACTCCATTATGCCAAGGGTATCCGCTGTGGAGCTTCCACCCAAATTTTCTCTGTCACATAGATCCCGATCAGGATCAGGATTCCCGCCGCCGCCAGTGTATAGGCACCCGGTAAGAACTGTACAAGGATCAAGGGCAATAAGTTCCCAACAATGACCGTACCTCCCCAAAACAAGCCCTGATAACGCTCTTTCAAGATCATGGTAACTACTTTTTTAGCGGCTTTGGTAGGATGTGTGATCGTCAGCTCGCTCACGAGCGTCAGTAAATTTAGAGCCAGGGCGACAGAAATGATATTTCCTAACAGACCCATCCAGTTTTCAGCCTCAATGAATAGCGCTATGATGGAAAAAACAGCAGCTCCGGCCATTACACTGTGAACCAGCATGTGCAAAGGAAGTGTAGGGCTTTGCCAGAAGTCCCTTCCCTTCGCCTGAGCAAACAAGAATGCCGTATAAATAGCCAGGATCACCCCAAAAAATGCGGTAAGCCATAATAAAATGTTTTCCGGAATCTGCCACTCGAAAAAAGTAACAGCACCCCAGATGGTCATCAACAGGCCAAAAATCGTAATGGTATAACCACCTTTTACCAGCCAGGAATTCCATTGGGGCCGCAACAAAACGTTTAAGAACCTGTCAGGTCTGTCAAGATCCATGACCAGGAACAAGCCTGTTAAACCTAAGGACAATAAAGAAACCCCAACAGAGAGGAGTTTCGTCTGACTCGAAACTTCATAACCTAATAGAAGAACAAAAAATGGAATGAGAAAGGCTCCTGCCGCAATTGCCTTGGTTGTAACATAAGCTGCGACCTCCCATCCCCACAAGATTCCTTTATCCGGGGTGTCGTATACGCGCCGGGCCTTGCCGTTAAGCACATCAATATAATTTGGGTTTTCACTTTCTTTCTTTTGATAAGCAGCCTGCATATCGTTATCAATGCTCATTTGGAGCAGGTTGATATCATCATTTGTATGCATCATTTTTTCTGCTGCCTTGGCATAATGACCAACTCCACGGGCTTGTGAGTTCCATAAGCCTGGTCCAGACTTGCTTGTTTCGTCAGGATCGAGAGACTGGTAGTCGCCATCAATGTAAAATAAATTAGGTTGTGTTCCTTTTTCAGGTTTTCTCACCATGACCTGTTCTCTGGCCAGTAATCTTGAAATCTCGGTTTCAGCATTGTCCATGTCGCCTGCAATGATAGCGTGTTCCGGGCAAACATCAACACAGGCCGGAGCCCTTCCAACCTCAACTCTGTGGGCACAATAATTACATTTGGCGGCTGTTTTATTATCCGGATCTATATAAAGCGCGTCATAAGGACAGGCCTGCATACAAGATTTACATCCGATACAGCGATTATTATCAAAATCAACAATGCCATCTTCTCTGGTGTACAAAGCTTCAACGGGACATATTTCCACACATGGGGCATCCGAACAGTGATTGCATCGCATGACCGAAAAGATTCTTCTGGTGTGCGGAAATTCTCCTTTTTCAACTTGTTTTACATAGGTTCTGTTAACCCCGACAGGAACGTCATGTTCACTTTTACAGGCAGTTGTACAGGCGTGACAACCAATACATTTTCTATTATCAATAATAAATCCGTATTTCATAGGTGTTGTTGATTCTTGATTTGGTTGATTTCCTTAATAGAAAGGAACAAAAGAACTTTTCCAAATGGGGTAAAAGATTGATTTTGGGTATCAGTATCAAATTTAATGAAATGCCTGTTTCCTCCTGTAACATTAGTTACTTAAAAACGAAACTTTTTTCAAATGTCAAATCACGGTTACCCATTAATTTTTTTGCCCGATTTAATTGGTTATTTTTGTCAAAAAACCGACGTGATAATAAAGGTACTATTTTTTGGAATGTCAAAGGATGTTACAGGCAAAAGTAATGAGTCTATAGAGTTGGATGCACAGCTCTCGGTCAAGGATTTTGAGGAGCTGTTAATGCTTAAATATCCAGGCCTGAAAGACATTGGGGAGTTTGCCATTGCCCTGAATGAAGCCTATGCCTCTGGAGAACAGCTCATTTCAAATCATGACACCCTTGCCATCATTCCTCCGGTTAGCGGGGGCTAACATACCTTATATGGAAAATTCAATTTATATACATATTGGTGCTGAAGCTCTGGATCTGAAGGGCTGTTATGATTTTGTTCAGGACGATGCCTGCGGAGGTATTGCGATTTTTGCGGGTACGGTCAGGGACAATACCCAAAGCAAGTCTGTAAAAAAATTGGCCTTTTCGGCCTACGAACCGATGGCTGTGAAGGAGATGAGAAAAATTGCACAGGAGGCTATTGAAAGGTTTGGAGTTCATAAAATGGCAATTCATCATGCCGTTGGCGAACTTGAAATAGGGGCTGTTCCGGTAATCATTGCTGTTTCTTCACCGCACAGAGGGGCTGCCTTTAAAGCCTGTGAATTTGCAATTGACACCTTGAAAAAGACGGTGCCGATTTGGAAAAAGGAATATTTCGAGGACGGAGAAGTATGGGTAAATGCCCATCCCTGATCAGATGATTTCCATTTTCTTTAATAAAAAAGAGGCATTCATGTTGACACAAATACCATCTTTCAACAGATAATCAAAATAAAGAGCATCGTTTTTAATCTCAACATCAAAATATTTGTTGTGGATTTGCGGGTATTTTTTCTCGATATCACATAAACTGAGGTCATGTGTGGCAATAATTCCAGTAGAACCGGATTCAACCAGGCGCTCAACAAACTTTTTTGAACCCATGGCCTTGTCTTTGCTGTTGGTTCCCTTTAAAATTTCGTCCAGGACAATAAAGTACTTGTCTTTCTTCATTTGTTCAACAATAAATCTAAGCCGCATGATTTCAGCATAAAAATAAGAGCTCTCATCAGCCAGTGAATCAGATGTCCTCATACTGGTAATTAGCTTTACAGGGGTATATTTAAAAACTTGGGCACACACGGGTAATCCTGTATTGGCCATTACCACAGACAAGGACACAGATCTCAAAAATGTGCTTTTTCCTGCCATATTTGCCCCTGTAATGATAATAAAATCCCGGTTTTTGATATCGAAGTCATTGCAGACTCTCTTATCGGCTGAAATTATAGGGTGTCCTAGGTCGCTCGCCACCATGACATTCCCATCCTTGTTCAAGGAAGGGAAGCAATGCTGCGGATGATTGAACGCGTAATTGGCCAGTGAGTTCTGCGCATCAAAAAAGGCAATGGCTTCAAACCACTTTTCAACCTGTTGATGAAATTGACCGATCCATTTTTCGATCTTGTAACTTTGATGTAAATCCCAGAGCATGAAGCCATTTCCCAGAATCCCGAAAAGCATATTGTTTCTCTGGTCAAAAGCGTCTAGGATTTTAGAAAATTGCCAGAAAATGAGGGATGCCTTTTTATCACCCGATTTTATTTTTGTTTGCTGTTGCACAAGTAGCTTTGATTCAAGATCATATTTTTCGATCTCATTCAATAGTTTGTGGTATTGCCTGAAAGTACTTTTGGCATTTCCGGAGTCCTGGTATAATTGGTTTACGCGCTTGAAAAATGGCAAGTTGATGACAAGCCCGACTGCAAACCACATGGCCAGCATTGAAAAGGGGAGAAAGCCGAAAAGGGTCAAACTGATTATCACTAATGAAAATACAGAAAACGCAGCAGGAAGGTACTTCATTGAAAGAGGTAAAAACCCCTTGTAATTTTGAATCCAGGAAATGATGACCTCATTGCCTGCGTCTGTTCTTACCATTTTAGCCAGGGCACTGAAAAGTTGTCTTCTTTCGGGTTCTTTGCCCAGCTCTTGAATAGCCAACTGTTTTTCATTGATGTTTTTGATATCATTGGAGGTCAGGATTTGAGCCAGTTTGACCTTGCCTGAACCAGTGCAGGTCCTGTTGAGATATTGAAAAAAAGAGCCTTTTCCGAAAAGGTCGATATCGTTGCTGTAAAAATGCTGTGGGTCAATAAATTCATTGCCTTCATTCAGATCCGAGTAATTTCCCGACAGGGCTTCAATTTCAACAATATTAATTTTTAGTAAATGTGTGGCCAGATCTCTTTTATAACGCAGGTGATCGTGATAAAGAACCAGCAAAATAAAAAGGACAAGACTCGTGAAAAGCAAAATGATCAGCCACATTGTATGATCGACCACGAAATATGCGAGCAGGCCTGTACCTATGAAAAGGCCCGTGCGTATCAAACTTAAACGCCCGGACCTCATCCTGAGGTGTTCCAGTTGAATTTCATACTTGGATTTTTCCTGTTGGTAATATGCCAGAGGCTCAGCCATTAGATCATTTGGGATATTGGGTTAAAATCAGGTTAAAATTCATATCAGTAGGCATCAATTCCATTTTTCAAACTGTAGACATTGATA
>CBDUAP010000201.1:0-5528 GCA_965365165.1 uncultured Flavobacteriaceae bacterium | reverse complement strand
AATGGCATGAACCGAACAGGGATTATTCCCGGTAAAAGGGCAGCAAACCTTTACAGGTCAATGGCCGATGACCCTGAAATCATTTTACGCGGAATGCACCTTTATGATGGTCATATCCACGATTCGGATCCGGCATTGAGAAAACAGATTTGTGACAAAGATTTTAAAGCTGTTTCAGACCTGCAAAAAGAAATCGAAAGCAGTGGTTATAGAATCAGCGCTTTAATAGCCGGCGGAACCCCTACTTTCCCGATACATGCCCAAAGAAAACATACCGAACTCAGCCCGGGAACCGTGCTCCTGTGGGATGCGGGATACGGTGAAAAATTTAAGGACCTGACATTTGATTTTGCTGCTGTTGTGGCAAGCAGGATCGTGAGCAAACCGGCGGACAACCTACTCTGTTTTGACCTGGGCCATAAATCTGTGGCTTCAGAAATGCCACTGCCAAGGGTCCGGTTTTTGGGAGAACACGATTTCGAGCAAATATCACAGAGTGAAGAACATCTTGTTGTAAAATGCCCTGACAATGCATTATATGGTATAGGTGATATATGTTATGCCGTGCCTGTCCACATCTGTCCTACTGTGTCGAAATACCCAAAAGCACTTACCGTGGAGAAGAACAAGATCACAGGTTCATGGGCAGTGGCGGCAAGGGACCATGTCATGACCAACAACGACGAATAAACAGATAAAAAATAAAACAAACAGCCTTATGCTTATTTTTGATGCCCACCTCGACCTATCGATGAATGCTTTAGAATGGAACCGGGATCTCACATGGACCGTAGATGAGATCAGAAAAAGTGAATCGGGTATGCACGACAAACCGGACAGGGGAAAGAATACGGTTTCATTTGATGCGATGCGGAAGGGAAATGTTGGTCTGTGTGTCGCCACGCAGATAGCCCGTTATGTAAAAAAAGACAATGGGCTTCCGGGATGGAATTCTCCACAGCAGGCTTGGGCCCATACACAGGGTCAACTTGCCTGGTACCGAGAAATGGAAAAAATAGGTCAATTAAAATCCATAACCAACCTTAAAGAACTCGATGCCCATCTGGAGCTTTGGAAAAACCCTGAACCGGACAGCCCCATTGGATATATCCTCAGTTTGGAAGGAGCCGACTCGATCGTCAGCATGTCTCATCTTGAAAAGGCCTATGAAGATGGACTAAGGGCTATTGGGCCGGCACACTACGGTCCGGGCACCTACGCCCATGGCACAAATTCTGTTGGCGGGATAGGAACAAAGGGAAAAGAATTGCTCAGACACATAGAAAAACTAAAGCTCATTCTCGACACCACACACCTTTGCGATCAAAGTTTCTGGGAAACGATGAAGGTATACAACGGACCCTTATGGGCCAGTCATAATAATTGCAGGAAATTCGTAAACCACAACCGGCAGTTCTCTGATGAACAACTACTCGAATTGATCGAAAGAAAAGCCGTGATTGGCATCGCCCTTGACGCATGGATGATGGTACCCGGTTGGGTTCGGGGGGTTTCCACCCCTGAAGGCATGGGTGTGACGCTGGACCAAATGGTGAACAATATCGATCATATCTGCCAGCTCGCCGGAAATGCAAGGCACGTGGGTATTGGCACCGACCTGGACGGAGGCTTTGGCAAGGAACAGTGTCCGGCAGACATCGACACCATCCGGGACCTTCAGCTTCTTGGTCAAAAATTAAAAAACAAAGGCTTCAAAGACAGTGATATCGAGCAAATCATGCACCAGAATTTCATTCGTTTTCTTCGTGAAACCTGGTCCTGAAAATCAACAGAAGCAACATATAAAATTAAAAAACAAGAAATATAAGGACGGAACGAACTGTCAGCGGGTCAATTCGTTTTTACCCGGAAAATCTTCCCGTGATCGATTACTTTTATTTAAATTTGGAGTCAAAGCAAGTTAAATTTTAAAAGATTCCTTCAATAATGAAAAATATATTCTTTGCCGCCTCTTTGGCTTTACTTCTAGCTGTATTGGGATGTAATAAAGAAATACGCGTAGAGCAATCTAAAATAGAAGTGAAAGATAAATTATTGTTTCTTGAGGGAAATAAGTTTTCAGGGGTGGCCTACAAGAATTTTACCAATGGGAAGTTAAAAAGTGAATGGACCATTGTGGATGGAGTTGCCCACGGGCCCAGCACTACTTATTATTCGAACGGGCAGTTAAATGAAAAACTGGACTGGAATCAAGGGAAGCGAAACGGACCCTACGAAAAACATTATGAAAATGGCCAACTTGAAATCAGGTCCCAGTTTATAGAAAACAAACAAGATGGAGATTTTGAAACCTATCATGACAACGGAAACCTCAGAAGCAAGGGCTATTTTGACAACGGGAAACTGGAGGGTACACTTGAAGAGTATTTTGAAGATGGCCCAATCAGGTTCAGGTATACCTGGAGACAAAACGTCAAGGAGGGCCCTTATGAGGAATTCTATGAAAACGGACAGTTAAAAATGGTGGGGTATTTTAAAAATGACCTGATGGATGGCGTTTTTGAGATCTACACAGACAATGGTGAATTGAAGGAAAACATCAATTACGAAAACGGAAGAAGGATAAAATAGTTCAGGCTTTTCAATGTTATCAGATGGTCTCAGGACACTTTTTCTGTCTTTATGAAATTGATCAAGCCACTCTTCGGCTCACAGAACACTTCTTTTTGATCAGCTGTTTTCAGCTTTTTTGTAAGCATCATAGGCGTTAAATCCAACATTTTCATACAATTGTATGATCCTTTGATCATCTTTGATAAAATTGAACCTTGAACCCCTTAAAAAAGAAATCTGAGGTTCATGATGATCATAAACTTCCAGTATATACTTGATCGTATTCTCCTTATCACCGATATAGCAATAAAAAACTGCCTTCGTGATGTTGTGCTTAAGAATCGGTAATTCTTCTACATTGTTGTGGTAATCGAATATTTTCATTACAGCAGTTTGAAAATCATTTTCCCTGAAAAAAGCCGCCATTTTATCCTGTTTGGCGAGTTCTAAGAACTTCATATGAGCCCAGCGTGCTTCCTCAAATTCTTTCTTTCCAAAATGGCTCAGACCCAAAAACTGATAAGCACCATTTAGTGATGGATGTTCCTCAATAAGCTCCTTACATACACTGATGCTTTCGTCAAATTTATCGGCATGGTACAATTCTTTTGCATATTTCACCCTACCTCTTGGATCTAAAGGATCTAGCCTTATGGCTTCCCGGTCCAATTGCAAAGCCTCTTCATTTTGTCCGAATTGCGCCAAAAACGAGGCAAGAATAAATTTTTCTTCGATCCCCCCGGGATTCAGATCAACGGCCCTTCTCTTTGCTTTTTCTGCTTTCAGCCAATCATACTCATGAAAATAATAACTTCCCATAGCCAGATGGGCACCAGAACTGAGTGAATCTATAGAAAGGGCTCTTTTTGCCAGCAATTTGGCAGAATCAAGAGCAATCCTGCGCTGCATGATATCATCGCCAGGAATGGCCCAGTCTGCCAGATTAAAATAGGCCAAAGAGAGGTAGGCACTGGCCTCAGCAAAACTTGAGTCCAGTTTTACAGCAGTTTCAAAATATTTTTTGGCCTTCATTATTTCACCCGGTTTCATATTCAGGGGTCCGTTGACAAATTGTAATTTGCCTTTCAAATAACTTTCATAGGCCTGGGGATTTGTTTTTTTTCTTTCACGAAAGGCATTGCCTTCCAATTTCAGGTTTGATGCAATCTTTTTAGCGACATCAACTGTAATGAGCGATTGCAGTGCGAAAATATTTTCCAGTTCGTCGGTGTATGATTCTGAAAAAACAGTAAATCCATCTTGAGCATTGGTTAATCTTACGGAAATCAAAATCTTGTTATTTTGCTTTCGAACACTGCCTTCCAAAATATGATCAACGCCAAGCTGGTCTCCGATACTTTTGATGTCCTCATTTTTATTTTTAAAGGAAAATGAAGACGTCCTTGCCACAACGGTCAATTCCTTAAAAGTACACAAGGTGTTCAGGATCTCCAAAGCAATTCCGTCGCTATAAAATTCCTGATCCTTTCCGGGGCTCATATCGAGAAAAGGCAATACAGCTATTGAATTTCTGTGAACAATTTCGCTCGACCTCTTATCATTGCCAGGACCTGGAGATGACTTGTTCAGAAAACTGACTCCAATGGCTATGATCAACATAACGAGTATGATCACATTTAATCTCTTGTTGGTAATATCGGTTATGGAGGCATCAGTTGAAACGCTGGCTGTTTTTTTCAACCCTTCGGGAGTGACCTCATAAACCCAGGAAAAGATCACCCAGATCGGAAAAGCGATCACCAACAATACCATCAAAGTCTTTAATACCCATTCGGGCGCCTGAAATATGGGTAGTATAACCGTTAAAACCTGAATCAATACCCAGGCAACCACTATGTAGGCCATGGTTGCTTTGATGACATTTCTCCGCTTGAGTTCGTCAAAAAATTTCATCCCGATAAGATTTACATTAAAGATAAGGCTTTTTTTCATTTTTTCAGAGTTTCAGGCATCCCTTTTCAAACCTTTCAAGTGACAAATCCGGGCCTTAATTTAATCCATGATAAACATCAATTCACCCTGTTGGCTATTGAGTGATTTTTTTCAACATGAGTCCTAAAAACCGATCGACTTCAAAAAAAAATTGGTCATTGATTCTATTGAGAAGGATCAATGACTGCAATGACTCAAATCATCTTGATTGACTTCATTAAGCTCTAATTTTAGGATTTTAACTTAACACACAGTACCATGACAAGGATTCATTTATTTTTCATCGTCATTGCATTTTGCTTGTTAAAAACCCCGTCAAAAGCTCAAATTACTTCAATTCCCGATGCCAATTTTGAACAGGCCCTGATTGATCTGGGCATCGATTCGGATGGTGAATTAAACGGTTCTGTGGCGACAGCAGACATTGAACAGGTCATTTCGTTGGATGTTTCAAATAAAAACATTTCCAGCCTGACAGGCATTCAGGACTTTGAACAATTACAAATACTGTACTGTCAAAAAAATGTCTTGACGTCTCTCAATATTATGGAAAATGCCGAACTCGAAGCACTGGACTGCAGCTCCAATGAGCTTTCCGGCATTCCAGTGAGCAACAACCTGAAACTAAAGTCGCTCAAATGCAGCCATAACAAGATTACTGAGATCAAGGTTTCTGACAACCCAAACCTGGAAACACTTTCTATCGATAACAACCTGATCACAACGCTGAATGTCAAATCCAACGCGGGACTGTTGGCCCTTGACTGTTCTCACAACCAACTGGTTGTCCTCAACGTATCAGACAACTGGTACCTGAATTATCTCGATTTTTCATTCAATCATATAGACCTCATCTCACTTGTCAACAATTCGAACCTGGAGTATTTAAGTGTGAGCAGCAATCCGCTGACAACCTTAAACATCATTAGCCAGGGAAAACTGAAAACCATGCACATGGTAAATAACGATCTTTTACCGCTTATTTATTTTGACAACAACAG
>CBDUAP010000200.1:0-5540 GCA_965365165.1 uncultured Flavobacteriaceae bacterium | reverse complement strand
AGATTATACGAGAAAGATTCATCAGATTATTTGAGTTCAAAAGACAGCTTTACCGATGAAGACAAACTTCTGAGGTATCCTATCATTCTGGAAGGCTACCTGTCTGATTTACTCGGCAAAAGGCTGATCCTGGAGCTGCAATTTGAAAATGTGAACCGCTATTTCCTGTCGCAGCTCAATGGCCTGACCATTCCCAGTATTATTTTTCTGTTCATTATTATCTTCGTCATCCTTTGGGTTTACAGGGCTTTTTATCTGCAAATGAACCTGATTACCACTACCAATGAATTTATCAATAATCTTACTCATGAGTTGAAGACTCCCGTATTTACCATCGGGGTGGCAACAAAGATCCTGGAAGAAAAAGGCCATCAGGATGAAAAAGAACTGATCACTATGATCAGAAAGCAGGTCGATAAACTTAAAGGCCAGATCGACAAGGTGCTTGAACTGGGCAGCATAGAGGGGAAGAGAGGTTTTATAAACCGCAAAGAAGTCGATTTGAAGCCCATGCTTTCAGAACTCTCGTCAAATTTTGAAAAAGTATCGAATCTGGAAAACTTTGAATTTACCTATGATTTAAAAGGGGCATCGTATCAGGTTCTGGCTGATGTGTACCATTTGGAGAACGCGATCAACAGTTTGCTGGAAAATGCGAGAAAATATTCCAGGGACAAGGCAGAGATTAGGCTTGAGGCATATAAAGAAGAAAAATATCTCATCATCAAAGTTCGTGACAGCGGAATTGGCATCAGTGCAGATGATCTAAAAAAGATCTTTGACAAATATTATCGGGTCCCAGACGGCGACCTGCATAGTGTTAAAGGCTACGGACTTGGTTTAAATTATGTAAAAAGGATCGTACATTTGCACAAGGGAAAGATTGAAGTCGAAAGTACTGTGCATGAAGGCTCCACATTTGTTTTAAAAATTCCTTTGCTGAAAAATGACTGAAAGCAGAAAAATATTGTTGGTTGAAGATGACGAATCTTTGGGTTATCTTTTGTCTGAATACCTTAAAATGAAGGATTTCGACGTACAATGGGCCAAAAACGGAAAAGCTGCCTTGGGTATTATCGAGAAGGATGATTTTGACCTTATGGTGATCGACGTCATGATGCCTGAAATGGATGGGTTTACCCTTGCCCAGGAAATCAAAAAGGATTTTCCCGATACACCATTTATTTTTCTAACCTCGCGTTCTTTGAAGATCGATGTTTTAAAAGGGTTTTCATTGGGTGCGGTCGATTATTTAAAAAAACCTATTGATGAAGAGGAGCTGGTCGTAAGACTCAACACCCTCTTGCAGACTTTAGCAAGTTCCAAGGATAACAGTAAGGAAACAAAAGCCTTAAAATACCATATTGGAGACTATGTTTTTGATGTTCAAAAGCAGGAGGTTATCTATAAAAACGGGGAGCATAGAAAACTGACCTTGAGGGAAAACAAACTTCTTGAATTACTGGTACGTAAACAGGACGAACTGTGTACACATAAAGAAATCCTGAACAGTCTTTGGGGTCAGAATGATTTTTTTGCAAAAAAAAGCCTGAACGTATTTATTTCCCATCTGAGAAAATTTCTGGATAAAGACCCGTCAATAAAGATTGAGAACCTGCACAACCAGGGTTTTATTTTTAAAATAGAAAAATAAAACCTTCTACATACAAAAAAGGCTGCCCTAAGGCAGCCTTTTTAATTTTATACAATCCTTTGATTAGTAACCAGGATTCTGTACCAAATTCGAGTTCGACAACAATGCATTCGAAGGAATAGGGTAGAGATTCTTTGTATCGTCACCAACTGCAGCTGGATCTTTAAATTCCCAGTCTCTGGTGAATTGACCGAAACGAATCATATCAGTTCTTCTAATAAATTCAATATACAATTCTCTTCCTCTCTCAGCCAGCATGACATCTTCAGTAACAGATCCAACAGGTTGTGCACCTCTGATGGCTCTTAACTCATTTACCATGGCAGTTGCATCGCCACCGCTTCTCATCATGGCTTCAGCCTTCATCAAAAAAGCATCCGCATAGCGGAACATGATCTGGTGTCCTACATAAGATCCTCCCGGATTCGCAGGGTGGTATTTCAATACCCTGATTCCAGTGGCTTCATTGTTACCGACCAAACCAGGCAATTCTTTCGTGAAGACCAGGTCATTCTTAGCTCTGTCCTGCAGTTTTACAACTTCCTTTGTTGTTGGGTTTAAATTATATTGCTGACCCAGTAAAAAGCCGTAACCGAAACCAAGGTTGGTTTCATCAGTATTCGTAGCATCCGGAACCCAGCCCCTTCTTTCTTCCTGTCCGTCGCCGGCTCTGTTTGAATTGGGAGCACCTTCAAAAAGGTCATAGAATTCAGCCAAAGTGGTAAAGCCGTTCCAGCCACCTCCTCCGGTGTCTTCGGTGATCATATTGTAATGCATCCCGTTCCAGATTCTGTTACCTACACCTGCATTTAACCACCAGATGGTTTCGGAGTCCTGTTCGTTTGTGAAAATATCAAAATATCCTGGCTGCAAGGCATAACCCTGATCCGTAATGGCATCTACCAGATTGATCACCTCCTGCATGTCAGCAGCTTCGGCAGATCCGGTTCCTTTGTAAACGTGGCCATTCAAAAGAACTCGTGCCTTTAGAAATTGTGCCGCCTGTTTGGTAGCAAATTGCGTTGCGGAATTGTTTGGTCCTGAATCAGGTAAGCCGTCAATGGCCGCATTTAAATCGTCGAGGACAAAAGTATAAGCATCCGCTCTTTGAAATACACTTGGCTCTATTTCCGGTCCTTCAT
The DNA here is from genome assembly GCA_965365165.1 of uncultured Flavobacteriaceae bacterium. GTDB lineage: Bacteria > Bacteroidota > Bacteroidia > Flavobacteriales > Flavobacteriaceae > Lutimonas. The sequence continues at coordinate 2,744 of CBDUAP010000200.1, read as the reverse complement.
CAGGAGTTCTAAACGGAACCTGTCCGTAAAGGTCCATTACCTGGTGCATAGCAAAGGCTCTTATAAATTTTGCTACTGCCAATTGCTCTGAAGTCGCATTACTACGAGGGTCAATGATCTCCGTAGTATTAAAAATGATTCGGTTCATATCATTCCATGCCTCAAACACGTATAAATGTGATGGAGACCAGGCGTGCTGATGCAGGGTTCTCCAAATACCATTGTCACCCCAGTCAGTACCTCTGGTAGGCACAAGTAATTCGTCTGTAGATACTTCAGCCAGGGCGTACCAATCATTCTGATCCACAATGGCTCCCTGAACTGCATTGTAAAGATTCTGTATAGCTCCGTCTACATTTTCGACCCCGGTAAATCCGGCGCCTCCACTACCATCACTAATGATGGAATCGGTTTCTTTAATTTCCAAATCGGTACAGGCAACCATAAAAACACCGGAAATCATAGAAAGTAATCCTATTTTTATTAATTGTTTTTTAAACATAATTTTCATGACTAATATTTTTTAAAAAGATAAATTTAATCCTAAAGTAACTACCCTAGGCCTTGGATAAGATGTATAATCAATACCCGCTGTCGGGACACCATTTAACAAATCATCTCCTCCGGGTTGAGAATTCAATTCCGGGTCCAAACCTTCATAATCTGTGATGACAAATAAGTTCTGACCTGTCACATAAAATCTTAAATTTTTGATTCCGCTCGTTTCTTTCAAAGGAACCTTATAACCCAGGCTTGCATTCTGTAATCTGATAAAATCACCGCTTTCCAGGAATCTTGTTGATACGGCTGCTTCCGCATTACCGGCTTCACCACTTGTCAATACATCAGGGGTTACATTACGTGCATTGGCGATCGCACCTGCAGTGAAAAGGGCATTTTTAGTATTGTTATAAATATAATGACCCCATTGTCCGGCAAAGAACATGTTGAAATCCCAGTTCTTGTAGGTCAGTGTCGTGTTCAAACCGGCATTGGTCGTTGGTAAAGCACTTTGCCCGGTAAAACTCTGGACATCACCAATAGGCTGCCCCAAATCATCAAATCCTTCGAATTCTCTCAGATAATACGAGAACAAAGGCTGGTCTTCTGCAAGGATCTGTGCAAATGCGCCAGTCAAGCCCTGACCGTAGATCGTTCCTGCGGGTATTAACCCCGGGAAACCTTGCAATTCATTGTTGTTGTATGAAATGTTGAAACCTGCGCTCCATGTGAAATCATCTCTATCGAAGAAATCATAATTGATTGTAAATTCAATACCTTCGTTCAAAACGGTACCGTCAAGGTTGATCAAATTGAAAGGCTGTGGAGATGGTTGTGCTGCAATAACACTCAATAACAGATCGGTTGTTTCTTTTCTGTACACATCCACACTTGCTGTAAGTCTATTGTCATTCAAGCCAAAGTCAAGACCAAAACCATAGGAAGTCGTTTCTTCCCATTTCAGGCCGGGGTTTGCAAAGGCAACACTGGTAAGTCCTGGCGTATTTACCGTACCATCATCATTTATTCCAGGTCCTTCATATCGTTCACGTCTTACAAAATTTCCATAACCAATGTCCTGGTTACCCGTTATACCCCAGCTCAACCTCGCTTTTAAGGTTGATACATTTTCACCAATAAAGCTTTCTTCGTTTATTTTCCAGGCAAAAGCCGCAGATGGGAAATAACCGTATTGGTTATCAGGACCAAATTTAGAAGAACCATCAGCTCTGATGGTCGCAGTAAACAAATACTTGTCAAATAAGGTATAGTTGGCTCTGGCGAAGTAAGACTGCAATTCATCGGTATAGTCATATTTGTCACCAACAACAGAGCCAACATTTTGCAAACCAACTGCAGGAAGTGGATCCGTTTGTGGCGAAGGGAACAACCTGTTGATAAAGCCATTGTTAGGTGCTAATCCATAATTTTGATATGAACCGTTGATGGCTGCTTCAATAGCTGCAGCAGATGCATGAAGATCGCTCGCCATTTGAGATAAGTTCTCATTGTTCGTAAAGTTTCTACCATTTACATTTCTTCCCCATCGCTGGAATTCCTGATAAGAATAACCACCTAAAAGGTTTAGTTTAGAGTTTTCCCAAACCTTGTCCCAGGTCAGGGTCAGTTCCATCAATTTATTTTGGGTATTCAAATCATTAAGATATGCGATCCCATTTCCAAAAACATTGTTACCAACGTTTCTTGTCAAACCACCAACTTCTGCATGTCTTTCTGATTTTGACTGGTCAAGGCCCAAAGTGACTTTACCCACCAATTCCGGCAAAAAGGCATAATCAGCAGAAAAATTCATCAGGAAGCGCTTGGTTTCCGTTTGACTATTCATATAAGCATACATGTTGGCCGGACTGCGCTGACCACCAATACCATCGAAGTCAGGATCAGTTGACCAGGTCGGGTTGGCCGAATAGGCTGCACCCAATATGTTACCCTGATATCCCGCACTACCTGATAAGGGAGGTTGATCCTCATCAACAGTTGAAATTGTTGATTGAAAACTCAATTTTAATTTGTCATCAAAAAATCTTTTATAAGCGTTGCCACGTCCTGAGATTCTTTTTAAACCCGAGTCTTTCAGGACTCCCTGAAGGTCCTGGTATCCGAAGGTTGCCCTTAAGGAACCGGTCGCTCCGTTATAGGAGTAAGCGAGACTCTGGTCATGTGATACTGAACTTCTGGTCACATAATCTTGCCAGTCAGTTTCAGATCCGTAATCATTGGCA
>CBDUAP010000199.1:0-5560 GCA_965365165.1 uncultured Flavobacteriaceae bacterium | reverse complement strand
AAATAGCTTTTGGTCTGTAGAGTCTCCTTGCTGATAATTTTTTGGATTTCCCCAACGGTATAACAATGCCCCGCCATGACCCCGCCTGCCACCTGAGTTTCCTTTCGCTTCTTCGGTGGTGGTGCTGTGATCGACAATAAATATTTCATTATAATGGGGCGAACTGAACACAATTTGATCAAGAGCTTCATTATAGTCAATGGCATTGATATGGCTTATATCAGACCCTCTGTTGTCAACTGTTGCATTTGAAGTCATAAAACCCATCTTTTTCATCTGCTCTATTTGCTCAGGTGTCATTGGAGGCCCGGGCTCATCGTGTAAATTTATGTTTAACCTTCTTGGATGCTCAGCAATATTACCGTAATTATACTTTGTTGAATCAATATCCTGAACAAGGTGGTCCCACATGTGCCATTCCCACACGACCTCACCACCACTGGGTTTATTGGGCTTAATTTCAATGATTTTATCGGGCCATACCCCTGCATTGGGAACTAATTCAGGGTTCATCCCTGCTTTGATGGCCTCTTCTTTTGATTTGACTTCATACGAAATCGCCAATATATTTCCATTGGGCATCACTTCGATGTCATGATGAATTAATTCCTTTTCATTGGCATATTCAAAATCCCAAATCATATTTCCATCCCAATCATATTCCCTGATCCTTCCGGCCTGACCTCCCGCGGCAAAGGTTGGAAAATCATCATCCCGTTCCAGCCTGATCAGGTGGCCATTATCGAGCAGATAAGAAATCATTGAAGACAATTCACCTGTCCAGGTCTTTACAACCTTTCCATCCATGTTTATGAGATAGGTATCGACCCCTGATGAAGGTTGAAACAATACGTAACCGGGTGTTGCTTTTTCTGTTTTTAAAATCAGCCCCCTTTTGGCCATCACCCCGGTAATACTTCGGGTATCTTGTGGCTCCCATTGCCGTACTTCACTTGTCGTCTGAACTTCAGGCGCAGTACTTTCCTTTTTACATGAAAAAGTGATGAACAAGGCGCACACCACTAAAATAATTCTAAACTTTAAATACATTTTTTTAATTTAATATAGATGCAAAATACCTTTTTCTAAAATTGATGTCCAAATGGAATAGGATGAAAGTACAGTTTATATATCCGAAGACCATCCTTTTCTTACCAAGCTGAAATCGGGTTTAGGAAAATTCCACCATAGAGTTAGTATTTGAGAAGGGCCCTTTGGATTTTGAACTGTTTGATCATAAAAGGAAGTGAAACAAAGTCAATAATAAGTATGGTTCCTGCTTTTCTTTAACGCAGGTTTTGGAGGGCAGTAATTTCCTGCCTTTGCACCTACTTTTAATCATAAATTCTATATTTTGAAATCAACATCCAATCTTATCCTGTTTCCATTTTCCAAAGATGGGCCATATGGGACAAGCTGCTCGACCATAAAATATCGGATCTTGAGCTGAAGTCTTTTGGTGATCTTGTATCCAGACATTATTTCAAGCCCCTTAAAATTTGTTAAACGCCCATCCCTTGTATTCCCTTGTCCGCTATAGTCCCATCTGACCCAATCATTCTGGGCTATAAAATCTACGGCTGAATAACGTTCCAGATAGGTGAAAAAAGTTCCAAGCACAAAATCTCCTTTTTTAGCAAGATCACCATAAACAACGCTTGCGATCAATCCTGATTTTTGATTCTTTAAGGCATCGGGTATGGAAATATTGTTATCATAATTTTGAAGATTTCGGTATAGGTCCAATCCAAGGGTTATTCTCGGATGTTCAAGAATCAGGGCTTTTGATCCTAATTGGAATATTGAATAGTTGAAACGATAGGATTCATTTCCGTCTGGAATATCAGGCATATTATTAAAAAAATAAAAAGTCGGAAATATGCGTAATCTTTTATTCAAATGGTAAGTAGTGACCTGAACTATTCCTATAAAGCTATCATCGTCAAAAGTTCCGTAACTGTTGAACATGGTAAAGATTCCTCCTGAATATGAGATATCATCGATCCAATTGGCATCTATCGCTTGCAATGAACTCAGGTACAGTCCGTCTATGGCCACATGATCGCTCCAGAACAATTCATTTTGTTTTTCAAAGGGAAAGGTATTTCTGCCTAACCATCCATCGAAGGATTTGTGTCTGACCCTAAAATACAATTTATCCATACCTATCGGTACAGACTCAAATTCATGATACCCGTCACCAATAGTTAAATTCGGATCCTGCTGTTTTTCGTAATATCCTGTTCTGAACCTGATACCAAATGATGCCCAGTCATTGGGTGAATAATTAAGCCCTGCTCTCACCCGAAATCGCATCCTGAACCTGTCGTCCCGGTAAGTTCCATCCGATTTTCTCGAATTCCAGTCTTGTTCAAATCTATATTTGGCATCTGCCGAAAACTTTAATTTTTTTTGCTTCAACTGTTCCTGTGATATCAAGGTGTTGGAAACAAAAAAAGAAAACAACAGGCAAACTGATATTGACTTTAGAGATGTTTTCATAGAATAGAATGAGCTGGTATTCTTCAAACAAACTTAAGCGAATAAAAGTATTAAGCTAATGATAAATATCATGGCATAATGAAGTGATGAAATAAAAGAAATACTGAACAATGACCTGGACTCCTAATTTCCCTCAATTGTATTTATTTCGTCTATTGATTAAATGGTATAACGGTATTATGCTTTATCGGCGACAGTGCTTTTTGTTTGTTGCAGGCCTTAAGGGGCAGTAATTTTATGGAACCAAATGCTAGACGGAAAGATTACAATCTTTGCAGGATTTTACTTCTCCATAATAGGTTTCTCTGTATTTGTGAAGGGTTTTAAAAGGGATTCCCAAAATATATTTTTTGATTCGGGTGACTTTTGATGTCAGTTCCCCCATCTTTTTACTATACCTTTTTTCATACTTTGTTTTTCTTCTTACTTCTATTAGTTTCATTAGAATTAGGATTTTTTTCTCTATTTATAAATATTAGTTATGTTGGTTTTTTGATCCAGCTTATGAGGTTATAAATAAGCGAAGATGCTTATCATCAAAAGTTATGTAATCTTGTTGCTGTATAATAAATTTACCGATAACCCGGCAGGATACTCTGTTTAAGCATCTATATCAAAAACCAGCAAGAATAGCTAATCAACTTTCTTCTTTTATAAACTCATAATAACTGCAAACAAGCTCAGGAAATTGAGACTTTAATTTAGAGCGAAGGAGGAAGGAATTTTTCCGATTGGTTTCTAAAAACCAAATAATTAAAACTGAATACCCTACTGTTCTTTTTTTCGTGAATTTTTCGTTCCATTGCGGCAAAGGTAATAAAATCAATGATCAGCGCCAAGGTAATAGCCAGTTTAATTCAAATTACAATAAGCTATCCCTTGAAAAAATTACTTCCAAGATCCCGGCATATCGTGGGTTTTCATCGTCAAGTATCTATAAATTTCAATTGCTTGAGTGGAGATTGGAGAATTAAAATCATATTTCCATTTAATCCTTCTCCTTTCATTTCATCTACAGAAGTATTTTCTAATTCATGCACTCACTCATTCATGCATTGCAGCATTGCAGGATTACCTGGCGGTGATCCTTAGAAATCAAAAAGCCGCAAAATCAAACAGGATTGCTCCGCATCCTGACAAAGCTCCGCTTTGAAAATCAAAAAGCCGCAAAATCAAAAAAGCAAGCTTTATGATTTTGCTTGCTTTTTGATTTATTCGTGACCCCGGCAGGATTCAAACCTGCAACCCTCAGAGCCGAAATCTGATATTCTATTCAGTTGAACTACGGGGCCATTATTCCTTTAAAATCTTATCCAAATAGGCTCTGCCTACACCAGATTTTAAATACTTCTCTCTTTTTCTTGCTTCTATTCTGTTTTCAAACTTTTCACAATACATCAAACTCCAGGGTGAAAAGCCTTTTGTTGATCTGTTTTTTCCGCTGTTATGCTCCTCTATTCTCCTGTTTAGACTGTTGGTCAAACCAACATATCTTCTATTTGTTTTTAAACTTCGAAGAACATAAACACTATACATCTTTTTAACCCTTTGTGCCGAAACCTGCCTGCCGGCAGGCAGGTCTGATGCGCTATTCAGTTGCGCCACGGGGCCTATTTATTTAACTCAAAAGTTGCCTGACGATCGTCGAGATTGCCTTGCCATCTGCCTTTCCGGCTAGTTCCTTTGATGCCATTCCCATGACCTTTCCCATGTCTTTCATTGAACTTGCACCGGTTTGGGCTATGATCGCTTCAATAGCGCTTTTCAATTCATCTTCTCCCATTTGAGCCGGAAGGAACTGCTCCAATATTTTTGCCTGTGCAATTTCAGGTTCAGCAAGATCTGCTCTGTTCTGATCCTGAAAAATAGCTGCACTATCTTTTCTTTGCTTTACCAGTTTCTGAACGATTTTAATTTCGTCCTCTTCACTCAGCTCAACATTCCCCCCACTTGTATTGGCTAAAAGAAAAGCTGATTTTAAGGCTCTTAATGATTCAAGCGCTACGGTATCTTTCGACTTCATCGCTGCTTTCATCTGCTCCATAACCTGACCCTGTAAACTCATAATTTCATCAATTTGGGCCACAAATATACTAAAAACTATCAGTGTTTTTTCTTTCAGATCAGGAATTATTTTCACCTTCCAAAGACAAAAGTAATTCATAAACCTTATGACCCTCAAAACCCTTTCTCAACAAAAAATCCGCAACTTTTTTTCGCTTCTTGAAGGTATTGCTTTCCTTTACACTATCAAACCGCTTTCTTCCAATTTCTTCCAAGGTGTTTTCATATTCTTCGGGGTCTATTTCGCTTAATGCAGCTTCAATATTGTAATTTGAGACCTCGCGCTGTTTGAGCTCATTTACAATCCTTTTCCTGCCCCATTTTTTGATCTTAAACTTTCCGCGGGCGAAACTTCGTGCAAACCGTTCCTCATTGACAAAATCGTGTTCCATCAAATGCAGCTGAATCACCTCACTGGCCTCCTGTATCATTCCCATTTCTCTCAATTTATTGATTATTTCCTGGTGACACCTATCCTGATAAATACAGTATTTTTCCAGTTTTCGTTTTGCCTCTTCAACCGTGTATGTTGACTTTTTTCTTTGCATGGGATAAATTCAATGACAGTCCAAATGTACTCGCAACAAGTATTTTTTCCAAAACTAATCTGCTTTATCATGCTGAAGTACTACCTGAGCCTGTATCTCTTACTCTATTTGATCAACACCTTTTCACAGTCTGCAATTATTGCCTCTTATGGCTTTGAAAAAGCTGAAAACACCTGGTCAGACCCAATATTTTCAACACCTCCCTGCACCCTCGGGGGCGATACCTGGAATTTTCACTCCACACTTGGGAATATCAGTCCGAGTGAAGGCGATTATTTTTGGGGTATTCAAGACCTTAACGGTAACTGCGGTTCATCCGGCTTTGAAACCATCGAATTGCCATTTGTCGATATATCGGGATTCAGAAATGTAGTGCTCTCCTTTGATGTTCAGGTACAGGGGTATGACAACGGGGATGACATGAAATACCAGGTATGGCTGGATGA
>CBDUAP010000198.1:0-5566 GCA_965365165.1 uncultured Flavobacteriaceae bacterium | reverse complement strand
TGGAAAAATTAAAAGCTTTGGGTGCCAAAACCAAAAAATCCATTCCTTCCAAGCTACTTGAAAGGTCAAGGGAAGAATGATGCTCCTCATTATTTCTCTGACCTGATTTATTTTTTTAGGCTCGTTTGAGCTTTTTGAAATCATGATTATAAAATATATTTGAAGATAAAATGGCCGTCATTGATCAATCCACCTACAGCCCCCTTCCTTTTTTTAAAAGCAGCCATTTTAATACGGTGTACAGAACATTGTTCCATAAATTGGAGGTCACTTATGACAGAAAAAGACTGGAAACGAATGACGGTGATTTTATGGATGTCGACTTTTCAAGGACAGGATCTCAAAAATTAATGCTCATCATCCATGGGCTTGAGGGAAGTTCAAAATCAAAATACGTATTGGCCCTCACCCGGATCGCAAATGAAGAAGGGTTTGACGTTGCAGCCATAAACTTAAGGGGATGCAGCGGGGAAACCAATCGCAAACTATATTCCTACCACAGCGGTAAAACAGATGACCTCGCAGAGGTTTTAAATTTCGTTGAGATCAATGAATCTTATAGCTCTTATCATGTAGTGGGCTACAGTTTGGGAGGTAACCTGCTGATGAAATATCTAGGGGAATTGAGATCTGATTACCCTGAAAAATTAAGAAGTGCTGTGGGCATATCTGTGCCATGTGATTTAAAAGGATCTTCTGAAGCCATAGCAAAATTTTGGAATTTAGTCTATATGCAGCGTTTTCTGATCTCCTTAAAAAAGAAAACCGGCATCAAGCTTGAACAGTTCCCAAAAGCCGAACTCAATAAAAAAGCCATCATGGATGCACGGGACTTTCTCGATTTCGATAATTTTTTCACGGCTCCCGTCAATGGTTTTACAGACGCAAATGATTATTGGAAAAAGAACAGCTGTAAACAGTTTTTGAAAGGTATTCGGATTCCGAGCCTGCTGGTCACGGCAGTAGATGACCCCTTTTTATCTGAATCCTGCATTCCGGTAAAAGAAGCGGCTTCAAATGATAACTTTTTTTTGGAAATGACTTCCTATGGAGGCCACGTGGGCTTTAATTCCAATTTTGAAAAAGGAAGCGGATTCTGGCTCGAACGCCGGATCGTGGAATTTTTCAAAGACATCGGATGAGGTCTGTAATGATTCCATGGTTCAATTTTCATTCTTTCATGAAATCATTGTATCATTGCAGGAGGATTAAGGATTAAGGATTAAGTGAAAATAAAAATTCATACATTCAAACATTCATGCATTCATGCATAATTTATAGCATTTCAGTATGAATAAAATTATACTTTTTGCATTTGTCATTACCCAGCTTGCCCAGGGACAGGCTTTCAGGAATTTTTCCAACGAATTTTTAAATCTCGGAGTGGATGCAGCGGCATTTGGTATGGGCAAAGCCGTTATTGCTTCCAGTGCAGACGTGAATTCCATTTACTGGAATCCTGCGGGGCTGACCAAAGTTACTGATATCCAGGGTGCCCTGATGCACGCTGAATATTTTCAGGGGATTGGAAAATATGATTATGCTGCGTTTGCCAAACCCATCAATGACCAGAGTACTTTTGCCGTGTCCTTCATTCGTTTTGGCGTTGATGACATTTTGAATACAACAGAACTTATTGACAGCCAGGGTAATATCAATTATAACAATATCAGCCTCTTCTCTGCGGCCGACTATGCCTTCAACGTGGCCTACGCACGTAGATTACCCTTGCAGGGACTTGATATTGGTATCAATTCAAAGATCGTACATAGAAAAATTGGTGATTTTGCTTCTTCATGGGGCTTTGGACTCGATGCTTCCCTTCAGTTCGAAACGTCGTCAGCATGGAAATTCGGGCTTATGGTCAGAGACATCACAACAACCTTTAACGCCTGGAGCATAGACGAAGAAGAATTCAATAAGATCCGGAATTCCATCCCGGGTGAAAACCAGGAATCTCCGGAAACCCTTGAACTGACAAAACCAAAGGTGCAGTTTGGTGTTTCCAAATCATTTGAAGCCTTCAGGGATTTCAATATACTGACTGAAATTGATCTCAACATGCGTTTCGCTGAGACCAATGACATCGTTTCCACATCTTTTGTGAGTATCGACCCGGCTGCCGGCCTGCAGTTTGATTACCTGAGCATGGTATTCTTAAGGGTAGGCGTCAATAATTTTCAGTATTTCACCGAATTTGACGGCAGTAAATCAACTTCTTTAGAACCCAATTTCGGGGTGGGATTCAGGTACAGAGGTGTTCAGCTCGACTATGCTCTGGCCAATATTGGTGCTGCCAGCGGAACCCTTTATTCCAATATCTTCTCGGTTAAAGTTGATATTGGGTATTTTAGGTAATGTGTTTCACGCAGATTACGCAGATAGAAGGACACAGATTCCAAATCGTTATAAATTATTCACAAAACGCTTTATGATTAATGGTGAAGCGTTGAAATTCACTAAAAGTCCTAATTTTAAACCACTTACACTTAAATAGGTCAATATTTGTTTGGTATGGATTTCTGAAAGAGATTCTATAGATTTTAATTCAATAATCACCTTGTTTTCAATGATAATATCAGCTCGAAAGCCGTGATCAAGTTTCAATGATTTCCAGGTCACAGGAAGTGATTTTTGTCTTAAAAAACCAATCTTTTTCTTGCCAAGCTCATGGCACAATATCTCTTCATAGACAGATTCGAACAATCCCGGACCAAGAGCATTATAGATTTCAAACAGGATTCCTCTAATTTTATATGAGATTTCATTTTCCGTCATAGTAAAATTTTATATAAATCCTAGTTAAAAGTTAACATCAACCAATCAATTCAATTCAAAATCAGCGAAATCTGCGTGAAATAAAATACTACTTTTGTACATCTAAATATTCAGATTTTGAAAAAATTAGTCTTCTTTATACTCTTCATTAACTATTATTGTTATGGGCAACAAATCAAACTCTCACCAACGGCTGAGTTAAGCGTAATTACCTGTGGTCCCGGGAAAGGAGAATTATACGCCAGTTTTGGTCATAGTGCCTTTCGCGTGCTCGACCTTGAAAACAAAATAGACCGGGTTTACAATTATGGTACTTTTGATTTTGACACCCCAAATTTCTATGCAAAGTTTGCCCGGGGAAAATTACTTTACCAGTTAAGTGCATATAATTTTGGGAATTTTCTTAAAGGTTATCATCGAGAGAACAGATGGGTCAAAGGACAAGTGCTGGATTTAAGGCCTGAACAAGTGCAGGCCGTTTTTGATTTTCTGGAACATAATGCCAGGCCCGAAAATCGCTCGTATCACTATGATTTTTTCTATGACAATTGTTCCACCAAGTTGTATGATGTTTTGGAACAGGTTCTGGGCGATGACATTATTTTTACAAGTGATTTCGACCGGGAAAATTATACGCACAGAGACCTGATCGAGCTCTATATGGCTCACCAGCCCTGGGCTGATTTTGGAATTGACCTTGCTTTGGGGGCAGTGATTGACAGAAAAGCCTCTTCAAAAGAATACATGTTCCTTCCTGATTATGTTTTGGCAGCCTTTAAGGATATTCAGATCCGGGAAGAAAACGGGCAAAAACCTGTGGTCAAAAGGACCGAAGATATATTACTCAGTTATGAGGATGAAATCAGTAATAATGGACTGACCCCGTTCCTGTTATTGAGTGTGATGGCGCTGGTCATCATTTATTTCACCTACAGGGACTATAAGCATGAATCGAGAAATCGCATCCTGGATGCATTGCTTTTCTCCATTACGGGGGTCGTTGGTATGCTGCTCTTGTTGCTCTGGTTCGCTACTGACCATTCCGCCACAGCCAACAACTTTAATATCCTTTGGGCCTTTGCCCCGAATCTTCTATTTGCATTTCTTAGCAGCAAAAATACTAAATTAAGCGCTGCATATCTCCTGACCTTGCTGATTCTCCTGGATATCATGGTGCTTTTGTGGATCTTTCAAGTTCAGGTCTTTCACTATGCCTTGATCCCTCTATTGATTGGTTTGTACGTAAGGTATATTTATTTGTGGTTTTATTACAGGGCTAAAAAAGTGAAGGATTCAAAATAAGAAAGAGTTCTGTCTGTATCAAAAACACACCCCTTAATCCCCTCTCAAGAGGGGAGGCTTTCGTGCGAATTGCTGGGATCATTTTTCATTTCTTATAGCGTGTTAAAGATGTACCCCTTAATCTCCTCTCAAGAGTGGAAAGCTGTCACGTTAATTAAGGTAATCGTTTTCTCAAATTTTGATGAGGACTCCTCCCCTCTGGAGAGGGGAAGGCACGACAGTGCCAGGGGTGTGTAAAAAATCGTTCAGGAATGTCCACAAAAAAAGATGGCCAATGGCCATCTTCCTTATTTGTATTTTATAATATTTTAATGCCCTCTCTGCGAATAAATAAACATCGGGCAACATTCCTTCAAAATGACCACTACCCTATCTTCAAGGTCTTAACTTTGCCTTTTTCTCCATCCAGTTTTTCAAATTCAGAATTATTCGAAATATACTCCGGAACGATGATTTTAAGAGATTTCACAATTTCAAGGTGACTGAGACCCCGGCTATTAATCAGTTTTTCAATCTTGTCCCTGGTTCGGGCAATATTTACATTATCAGTCTTTGCGATCATGATTTTCTCATTATAAGTGGGAATCGTATTTTCACCATTGGAAAGCAATTCTTCAAATAATTTTTCGCCGGGCCGTAAACCCGTGATCTCAATACCAATTTCTTCCGGAAACTTTTTCCCGCTCAGGTGTATCATTTTTTTGGCCAGGTCATAAATCTTAACCGACTCACCCATATCGAAGACAAAGATTTCTCCACCATTACCCATGATACCTGCTTCCAATACCAATTGACAAGCCTCAGGAATCGTCATAAAATACCTCGTGATTTCCTTATGCGTAACGGTTAGTGGACCTCCATTCTCAATTTGCCTTTTAAACAGCGGAATCACCGAGCCGTTGGAACCCAGAACATTACCAAAACGGGTGGTTATAAATTTGGTACTCCCCTCGGTATTCAGGCAATTGGCGTACATCTCGGCTGCACGTTTGGTGGCCCCCATGACATTGGTCGGGTTTACGGCTTTATCCGTTGACACCATGACAAACTTTGAGACCTTGTTTTTAATGGCCAGTTTCATAAGAATTCCTGAACCGCATATATTCACTCGCACGGCTTCATATGGATTGCTCTCCATCAAGGGTACGTGCTTATAGGCAGCGGCATGAAATACCAGATCAATCTTATGGGCATCAAAAACCGATTGCATCCTTTCTTCATTTCTGATATCCGCCAGCTCAACCGAAAAATGCCGAACCTGTTGACGATAAAATTTTTGCTGCAGATCATACAGATCAGACTCTGCCTGATCCAGTAAAATCAGGTGCTTAAAATTATAGGCACTTATTTGATTTGCAATTTCACTTCCTATGGACCCTGCAGCCCCGGTGATGAGTATGACCTTTTCATTCAATTCCTTCTGTAAAATAGGATTGTCTATTCTAATAGGCGTACGATCAAGTAGGTCCTCGATTCTAACCTCCTT
>CBDUAP010000197.1:0-5611 GCA_965365165.1 uncultured Flavobacteriaceae bacterium | reverse complement strand
CTTGGCGCTCAGCCGAGGCATGCGGAAACCGTTTTTGAGTTTCTTGAAACCGATAAGATCATCCCTTTCATTGAAAGTACATTAAGAATTTTTGACAGATACGGAGAAAGAAACCGAAGGGCAAAGGCACGATTAAAACACCTGATCCTCAACATGGGTCTCGAGACCTTCCTGAAGCATATTGAGGAAGAGCAAAAGGCATTGGCATTCCAAAGCCTTCCGATCGATGCGGGAAAGGATGACACTGAGGGGTTTAATCATGATCTCAATATTCCAGAGGTGGACATTGAAGATGCCTTTGCCTTTGAAACTTGGAAACATAACAATATTATTCCACAAAAAGAACCTGGGCTTTATGCCATCGGGATCAAAGTCAGGCTGGGTGATTTTTATACAGATAAGGCGCGCTTACTGGCTGACCTTGTCAAAACCTATGCCAAAGACGAATTAAGACTCACCATTGGCCAGGGCATATTGATCAGGGACGTAAGGGAAAACCTGCTCCCCTTCTTTTTTTCAAAACTAAGTGAAATGGGCTTTGCCGATCCCGGCTATAACAGTGCTTTAGACATCACGTCATGCCCGGGCACCGACACCTGTAACCTTGGTATTGCAAGTAGCACCGGGCTGGCAAACGTTCTGGAAAAAACTTTAAAAGAATCCTTTCCAAGCTATGTCAACAACCAGGATCTTTCTATAAAGATCAGTGGATGCATGAATGCATGCGGGCAGCACAGTATTGCACAGATCGGGTTTTATGGGATGTCTGTTAAAAAAGGAAGCCTCGTGATCCCTGCGTTTCAGGTGCTTTTGGGTGGAGGACGTTTAGGTGACGGAAAAGGCAGGTTTGCAGATAAGATCATCAAAATACCGAGTAAAAGAGGACCTGAGGCGCTCAAAAAAATTCTTTTTGATTATGAAGACAAAAAAAATGGCAAGGAATTATTTAACAGCTATTATACCAGGAGAGGCAAAGATTATTTTTATCAATTGCTAAGGCCACTGGCAGATATTAGCGAAACCAAAAAGGATATATTCATTGACTGGGGGCATGACGCGGCTTATATCAAGGCCATCGGGGTTGGTGAATGCGCCGGGGTCGTGATCGATCTTGTAAGTACGCTTTTATTTGAAAGTGAGGAAAAAATAGTAAATGCAGGCCTCTGCCTTGAGGAAAAAAAATGGGCAGACAGCATTTACCACTCTTATACCGCTTTATTAAATACTGCCAAAGCAGTACTCATTGGTGAAAACATCAAGACCAATACACAGGCGGGCATCATCAACGATTTCGACCAGTATTTTGTTCACAGCAAGCTCATACAAATGGAAGGCAGTTTTACTGACCTGATCTATCAGATCAAACGCGAGGAAGCCTCTGAATCCTTTTCGAGAAAGTATCTCGATGATGCAAAGCACTTTTACAGGACAATCGATAGCCTGAGATCCAAAGCCCTTAAAAATGAATCCTAGAGCAAAACTGACTTTAATTGGTGCGGGGCCGGGAGATCCCGAACTGATCACCTTGAAAGGCCTGAGCGCCTTAAAAAATGCAGATGTCATCTTATATGACGCCCTGATCAATATAAAACTGCTGGACCACGCTCAGGGGGCCAAACTTATTTTTGTTGGAAAAAGAAAAGGGCTGCACAGGTATTCTCAGGATGAAATTAATAAAAAGATTGTTGAAGAAGCTTTTGAAAACGGCCATGTAATAAGATTGAAAGGAGGAGATCCTTTTGTCTTTGGAAGGGGTTCAGAAGAAATAGATTACGCCGAAAGTTTTGGCTTGCACACCGAAGTAATTCCTGGAATCTCTTCCAGTATTGCTGTTCCCTCGAGTATTGGAATTCCACTTACCAAAAGAGGTGTGTCTGAAAGTTTCTGGGTAATCACGGGCTGCAATTCTGATAAACAATTGAGTTTAGACCTTGGTCTTGCAGCCCAATCTTCTGCAACTGTGGTTATATTGATGGGAATGCATAAACTCTCTCAGATCACAGCTATTTACAAAGAGCTCAATAAAGGCGGAACAGCAGTTGCAGTGATTCAAAATGGAACTTTGGCCAATGAAAAAAGCGCTGTAGGGAGTATCGACGATATCGATGCACTTGCGAAAGAAAAAAATTTAGGGGCCCCTGCTATTATTGTTATTGGGGACGTGGTCACAGCGTCCGACAATTTCAATCATTTGAATCATTCCCTCACGCACAGTCTGGCTTCCTGAACCTGGTTCTAACTAAAAATCAAACTGGAGGCTCAAAACGGGTCCTGATAATTGGATCCCCAAATTCAATTTTTTAAGTTCGAAATTCTGATCGTAATTAAAATCTATAAACGACCATCCTGCTCCAAGCGAAAAAAGCTGACTGAAGCGATAGGCTGCATTTGCATTGATCCACCACGACCAGTGATTGTTAATACTGAATCCACCAACATCAAACTTACCTAAAAAAACCAGCGTCGGTAACTGATGGGCACTTCAACTCCTGCCAAAGGCTCGACCCATGAAGGGTCAACATCAAGAATGTCAGAACCCTGACTGTAAATTCTTAAATCGATATATCTCATCCCCGCATAAGGATACAGGCGCAACTTAAAATAACGGTCTTTGTCTTCTTTTTTATACACCTGATATCCTGTTTTTGCTCTTATAATCGTTCCGTCGATAGAAGCCGGGAATTCGATCCTGTCAATGTTTTGAAGTTTCAATCCGCTCGCAAGGGTTGTATGAAAACCATCTATTTCGAAGAGCCATTTACCCGGGCTGAACCTCAGATCACCGATCAAGTAAAAAGTGACCCCTATTTCCCCTTCCAGCCGTTCATAAATATTGCGATCATTGTCTGTAGGCAATTGAGTTATACCTCCATAGGCAAATGTCCCTGTAAATCCCGGTATCCAAAGGGGTACTCTAAGGCTCCATTTT
Organism: uncultured Flavobacteriaceae bacterium; assembly: GCA_965365165.1. Classification (GTDB taxonomy): domain Bacteria; phylum Bacteroidota; class Bacteroidia; order Flavobacteriales; family Flavobacteriaceae; genus Lutimonas. Next base: position 2,682 of record CBDUAP010000197.1, on the reverse strand, counting down.
CTTTCATCAGCCCTGTGTAAATTATCCAGTTTTGAAGTATGTGCCGACAGCGAATCCTGAGACCATGACTTTTGACAAACAATGCTAAAAAAAAGCAATACAAAAACAACGAATCTATTGAGCTTTTGCATCAATCAAAATAACTAAATCCTTTCCCGGGATCAATTGCCAACAACGATTCATAAATAAGTCGGATTACATTCTCAACGTCATCCTTGTGCACCATTTCAACCGTGGTATGCATATAACGCAGGGCAAGCGAAATGAGCGCTGACGGAACACCTCCGTTAGAATAGGCAAAGGCATCGGTATCTGTCCCTGTAGCCCTTGAAGAAGCCAGTCTTTGAAAAGGAATCTTGTTTTTTTCCGCAGTTCTAATGATAAGCTCACGCACATTGTTTTGCACTGCGGGCGCATAAGAAATCACCGGTCCGTCTCCTGATTTCGTTTCCCCCTCTTTCTTTTTATCTATCATAGGAGTCGTTGTATCATGGCAGACATCCGTAATGATGGCCATATCTGGCTGAATGGTATGGGTAATCATTTCTGCACCGCGCAAGCCGATTTCCTCCTGTACCGAATTGGTAATATAAAGCCCGAAGGGTAATTTTTTCTTGTTCTCCTTTAACAATCTTGCCACTTCCGCGATCATAAATCCACCAATGCGATTATCAATGGCCCGGCAAACGAAATTGTTCTTGTTCAACACCATAAATTCATCCGGGTAAGTAATCACACAACCCACATGAACACCCAAGGCTTCAACTTCTTTTTTTGATTGACAACCCACATCGATAAAAATATTATCGAGTTTCGGTGATTCCTCTTTGTCCCGTGATCTGGTGTGGATCGCCGGCCATCCAAAAATTCCTTTTATAATGCCCTTTTTGGTGTGAATATTCACCCTTTTTGAAGGTGCGATCTGATGGTCGCTCCCCCCGTTTCTGATCACGTAGATCAGTCCTTCATCCGTAATATAGTTCACATACCAAGAAATTTCATCAGCATGTCCTTCAATGACCACCCTGAATTTGGCCTCAGGATTGATCACACCTACAGCGGTACCGTAATTATCTGTGATGAATTCATCAACATAGGGTTTTAGATATTCCATCCATATTTTCTGACCGCCTGACTCATAGCCTGTTGGAGATGGATTATTTAAATACGTTTCAAGAAAAGCTAAGGAATTTTTATTGAGAATTTTTTGTTTAGGCATCTTATATTTTTTTGACTAAATTAAGAATTATCACATAATATTAACTAAAAACATCGTACATATTGCTAAATTTGTCTGTTCGGTCTGCCTACCGGTTCCCTTGACTGGTCCCGGTTCGTGAATTGCACTAAAAACCATGAAAAAGAGCTTTTGTATTTTACTGATTTTTATTCCTTTAATTGTCTGGGGACAAAAACAAAAAAAGGATGTCAAAATGGATGATTTTTACATCATCAAAAATGATTCGCTAACCATTCCTCTGGATGAAGTTTTGGTCCTGGATCGACGCAAATTCAAATCAAAAAACGAACGCAGGTACTATTACTGGTATTACAAAAAAGTGCATAAAGCTTATCCGTTCGCCCGTTTGGCAGCTGATACCCTTGTGGGAATCAATAAAGAACTTGAATCGATAAAATCAAAGAGGAAAAGGAAAAAACGCATCAAAAAGATACAGGAGTACATGGAAGGCGCCTTCTCTGATCAACTTAAAAAGCTAACCAAAACGGAAGGGCGGATTTTGATCAAACTGGTGCACCGGCAAACAGGAGAGACCATGTATGAACTGATCAAAGAGTACCGCAGTGGCTGGAAGGCTTTTTGGTATAATTCAACAGCCAACATGTTCAGGCTTTCACTTAAAAAAGAATACAATCCTGACATCGAAGCACTCGATTTCATAGTTGAAGACATTCTACAAAGATCATTTATCAACGGAACTCTTGAAAAGCAGGAGTCAAAGCTTCTTTTTGATTATTTCGAACTCATGAACAAGTATCAAGATATTGACATAGAGGAAGAAATTACCCAATATATTGATAAGTATATGAAATAGCCTACCCGCCTCGCAAGGTGGAAGCTTTGGGATCCATACTGTGCTCTCTTCCTTCAAATTCATCCGTGATCTTTTTTATCCGTTTGTCCATTTCGGCCCTAGAAGTAATGTATTTTGGGGCAAGAGACTCCTCTCCTGGCATTTGTTCTATCATCATGGTCGTTGATGGAAATGCAAATTCAACTCCTAAAGCTTCGGCTAGCCTTACAATTCCGAGGTGCAGGATATGCTTTGATTCCTGTTCCTGACCCCAGTCAAGCCCCTTGAAATATACGTTCACCATGATATTGAGTGATGAGTCCCCAAAGGAAACAAACGCTACATTATAAGACTGACTCTTGGTGGATGGATGCAGGGTAATTAAATTTTTGATCCCTTCCACAAAAGCTTCGATCAATTCTGGAGGGGTGTCATAACGCACGCCTACTTGCGTATTGTATCTCCTGAATACGCGAAGCCCTTTGTTATTGATATCAGCCTCTGAAATCTTACTGTTCGGAATTTGATACAAGGTGGTGTCAGCAGCCCTTATTTTGGTCGACCGGAACCCAACTTCTTCAACTGAACCTTCTACTCCGCCGAATTCAACCCAGTCATCGAGCTGAAAAGGTTTATCGAGAAAAATAAC
>CBDUAP010000196.1:0-5626 GCA_965365165.1 uncultured Flavobacteriaceae bacterium | reverse complement strand
AGGCTTTTCACCTCCGGCATTACGGCACGTGCTTTTGCAAAAAGGGCCTCATCAGAAAGGAAACAATACTTCACTTCTGCATGGTTAAAAATGTATTTGTAATCTGCTTCCGAAATAGTGGGATAAACAGGTACATTGACAGCCCCGATCTGAAGGATGGCAAGATCCATCAGGTTCCATTCGGTACGGTTTGTTGAAGAGATCAGCGCAATTTTATCTCCTGATTTTACACCAAGGGCCAGCAGGCCCCTGCTGAGTATGTTGGCCTTGTCAACAAATTCTTTTGAAGAAACAGCTACCCAGGATCCATTCGTTTTGGATACCAGTGATTTTGTCAAATTGTGGTTTTCCAGCTGGTGATAGGCAAAATCAAAAATTCTTGTAATTTCTACTGGCATGTCAAAATAATTAGAGTTGATGCAAATTAGTCAAATAAAATTAATAATTAAAATCCTTCTAAAAATCTAAATTTTGAAGGGAATATAAGGACAAAAATAGTTCAATTGTATATATTTGCAGCTCATAAAAATTGTGGAAGAATGGTGGTTTTAAACCCCTTAAAATGAATATCCACCGCAGTTTTTGGTACTTAAAATGTAAACAATGAAGATATCATATAATTGGTTAAAAGAATTTTTGCGCATCGATCTTGATGCTGTAAGGGTGGGTGAGATATTAACTGATTTAGGATTGGAAGTGGAAGGAATTGAAGCTTTTGAATCTGTCAAAGGCAGCCTTGAAGGGGTTGTGGTAGGAGAGGTCTTGAAATGCGGCAAGCACCCGAATGCAGACCGGCTGAAAATTGCTGAGGTAGATCTTGGCAACGGAGCACCTGTGCAAATTGTTTGCGGGGCTCCAAACGTGGCGGCCGGCCAAAAAGTACCGGTAGCGACCATAGGAACCATGCTATATTCAGAAAATGGAGAAGGTTTTAAGATAAAGAAGGGAAAGATTAGAGGTGCCGAAAGTCACGGAATGATCTGTGCAGAAGATGAACTCGGGCTGGGCAGCAGTCATGACGGAATCATGGTACTCGATGAGGATGCCGTCCCGGGAACACCGGCTGCCCAAATATTCGATATTTATACCGATCAGGTATTTGAGATTGGTTTGACCCCTAACAGGGCTGATGCCATGAGTCATTTAGGAGTCGCAAGAGACTTGTACGCGGGTCTGATGCAGATGGAAGAAATGCAGATGAAAATGGACACCCCTTCGGTAAGTGACTTTCACGTTGACGAGCGTACTTTTAACATCAAGGTTGATGTTGAAGACTATAATCAGGTACCGCGTTATGCCGGAATCACCATTACGGATCTTAAAATTGAGGAGTCACCTAAATGGCTGCAGCACAGGTTGCTTGCCATTGGCCTTAGTCCGATCAATAACGTTGTTGACATAACCAATTTCATTCTTCATGGCCTTGGGCAGCCGCTGCATGCCTTTGATGCAGACAAGATCAAAGGAGACAAGGTGCAGGTGAAGAATTTGCCCACGGGCACTATTTTTGTTGGTCTTGACGGCATCGAAAGGGAATTGCACAAAGACGATATCATCATTTGCGATGGCGAAAACAACCCGATGTGTATCGGAGGTGTATTTGGAGGACTTAAGTCGGGTGTAACCGAAAATACCAAAACCATATTTTTGGAAAGTGCCTATTTTGATCCGATTTCAATACGTAAAACGGCCAAACGCCACGGTTTGAATACCGATGCTTCCTTCAGGTTTGAGAGGGGGATCAACCCAAATGCAGTGGTTTATGCTTTGAAGCGCGCTGCAATCTGGATCGCAGAAATTGCCAATGGCAAGATCGTTTCTGATGTCACCGATATTTATCCCAATAAAATAGAAGACTTTCAGGTCAATTTTTCATATGAAAAGGCCTTCAGGCTGATCGGCGAAGAGATCCCGACAGATACCATCAAGAACATTCTGGCCTCTCTGGATATCAGGATCAATCACCAGACTGAATCCGGACTGGGGCTGACCATACCTGCTTACAGGGTTGATGTAACACGAGAAGCGGATATTGTGGAAGAAATCTTAAGGGTTTACGGATACAATAATGTGGAAATCCCTGAAAAAATAAAAACTTCTGTTTCGCCGTCTGACAGGTGGAGCCAGGAAAAAATTGAAGCCGTGGTTGCGGAATTTTTGATTTCCAATGGTATTTTCGAAACGATGAGCAATTCCCTGACCAAGCCTGAATACGGTGAATCGAGTGCATCGATCAATAAGGAATCGAGCGTAGGGATTCTCAACGCACTGAGTGGAGATCTTTCGGTGATGCGGCAATCGATGTTGTATGGTCTTTTGGAGGCTGTTACCCATAATCTGAACAGAAGGAACAGCAATTTGAAGATGTTTGAATTCGGGAACACCTATCACAAATATGATCAGGGTTATATGGAAAACAAACACCTTTCAATGGTGTTGACGGGCAGCAGGACCAAAAGTCATTGGGATCACAGCACCAGGACTTCTGATCTGTTCTATTTAAAAGGATTGATCACAGCGATTTTGGAGCGTCTGGGTATCACAGGTTTCAAATATGGGAAGACCAAAAATGATTGTTTTTCGGAGGGCATTTCCCTGAGCCTTGGTAAAACCAGGCTCGTTGAATTTGGAGTTGTAAAAACCGAGGTATTGAAATCCTTTGGTATCAGGCAAGAGGTTTTATTTGCAGATTTTAATTGGGATATGATAATCACCAGTGCAGGAAAGAAAACCATCAAGGTTACTGAACTTCCAAAATACCCGGAAGTAAAGAGGGACCTTGCACTGCTTTTGGATGAGGAGGTAGATTTTATAGACCTGTATAATTTTGCTTTCAAAAGTGAAAGAAAACTTTTGAAAAACGTTGATCTTTTCGATGTTTATGTGGGGGATAAGTTGCCGGAAGGGAAAAAATCATATGCCTTGAGTTTTATCTTGCAGGACCCTGAAAAAACCCTTACCGACAAGCAGATTGACAAGATCATGACCAGGTTACAGCAAGGGTTTGCCAAAGAATTTGGTGCTGAACTGAGATAGCCCGGGAGCCCTTAAGGAACAAAACGAATAAGGCCTGGCCCTTGAAAAGAAACTAATTTGTTCAAAAATGTATAAATCAATTATCCGCAGCATCCTCTTTCGGTTCGACCCGGAGAAAATTCACCACGTTACTTTTTTCCTGATCAGGACCCTGATGAAGCTTCCTTTTGTACCTGCTTTGACAAGAAGTATGTTCAAGGTGGAAAAGCCTGAGCTCGAGAAAGAATTGTTCGGAATACGCTTCAAGAACCCCGTTGGTCTGGCCGCCGGATTCGACAAAAACGCCTTGCTCTTTGACGAATTCGCGAATTATGGATTTGGTTTTGTGGAAGTAGGCACGGTGACTCCAAAACCACAGCCGGGCAACCCTAAAAAAAGAATCTTCAGGCTTCGTGAAGACGAGGCCCTGATCAACCGGATGGGTTTTAACAATGATGGTGCCGATGCCATTGCTGAAAGGCTCCGCAAGCGAAAATCAGACATTATCATTGGTGGGAATATTGGGAAGAATAAGGTCACTCCTAATGAAAAGGCTATTGATGACTACCTGATCTGTTTCAATAAGCTCTTTGAGGTAGTTGATTATTTTGTGGTCAATGTAAGCTCTCCCAATACACCAAACCTGAGGGCCTTGCAAGACAAGGAGCCACTGACCAAATTATTGAAGACCCTGCAAACAGAGAACTTAAAAAAAGAACGGCCCAAGCCTATTTTACTCAAGATTGCACCTGACCTTACAAACAGTCAGTTACTCGATATTATAGCGATTGTGGATGCCACAAAAATTGCCGGTGTTATAGCTACCAATACCACACTTTCAAGAGAGGGCCTCAGGTCTGAACACAGAAATGAAACAGGAGGACTCAGTGGGAAACCGGTAAAGGAACGTTCTACTGAAGTGATTCGTTTTTTGGCCGAAAAATCGGGTAAATCATTTCCGATCATTGGCGTGGGTGGGATTCATTCTCCAGAAGACGCCAGGGAAAAACTGGATGCCGGAGCCGATCTGGTACAGTTGTATACAGGTTTTATCTATGAGGGTCCGGGCCTGGTGAAAAGGATCAACAAAGGGTTGTTGTAAAACCCGGTTCTTATAGGGTCTCTTTCAGGAAGCCCTGCATCGGTGAAGTTCTTGAGGTATGGTTGGCCAGGTCAGAATTCTTCAGGTAGTGGCCTTCAGGATAATATATGAATAACAGCGTACCGTTTTTGATCTTGCTGATGACCTCTTCATAACCGTTTACGGGTAGGGAAGGGCAGCCAAGACTGCGTCCCAGGCGTCCGTTATTTTTGATAAAAGCCTTGCTTACATAGTCTGCCGCATGGATCACGATGGCTCTTTGCCTTGCATTGTTGTTGCTGTATTCAAGGCCGTCGAGTCTTAAAGAGAGTCCGTGTTTTCCTTTATAGGTCTCGGCTGTTTTGTAAAATCCAATGCTGCTCTTGAAGGATCCTATTTTATTTGAAAAGGACCTGGCATATTCTCCTCCTGAATTTTTTCCGTGTGCCACAATGCTTTTATGGATGATCTTTTTCTGCTGCACGTCGATCAGGAAGAAACGGTTCTCGTTGGCTGAGCGACTCATGTCAATCACAGTGAGGTAACTGTTGTCTTTGATCTGACCTTCTGAAGCTAGTTTGACATAGCCTTTCAGGCCTGTTTCAAAAGCCTTGAAATTCAAATCTTCATCATTTATAGCGGTGTAAATCTCTTCAGCATAGGAGTCAAAGTCATCAACCAATACATGTTTAAGGTAGTCAACCCTTTCCATAGCAGTCAGCTGCCACAGGCCAAGACAAAGCAAAAAAATGAATAAAATCCCTTTTCTGATCATATTTCAAATAATAAAGGTCGGCTTTTGGTTGTATACGATCCAACTGTTATCTGTTGCATCAAACAGGGCAAAGATAATAATAAAATGTAAAAACTTTTATTTTTAAGAATAATTTAACTGAATATCAGCTGATTGTGTTGCGAGAATTAAAATTCCATCAAGAATACAAACTCTTGTATTTTACCGGATCATACTCCTGCATCACTTTGTAGACACCTTCGAAAATATCGTTGACAGAAGGTTTTGAGAAATAGTCTCCATCAGTTCCGTAAGCAGGTCTGTGCGCCTTTGCCGTAATCGTGGTCGGTTTACTGTCCAAATAATAATAGGCTTCCTGTTTATTGACAATTTCATCCAGTAAATACGCAGAAGCACCACCGGGAATATCTTCATCGATGATCACAAGCCTGTTCGTTTTTTGAACGCTCAGGAGTACTTCCTTGTTCAGATCAAAAGGCAGTAAGCTCTGGGCATCAATGATCTCAGCATCGATTCCGGCCTGAGAAAGGTCTTTTGAAGCTTCTTCAACGATCTTCAGTGTTGATCCGTAAGAAACCAGGGTAATGTCATTTCCTTCTTTAACCGTTTCGACCACCCCGATAGGCGTTGTAAATTCACCCAGGTTGGTAGGAATCCTTTCTTTTAATCTGTATCCATTGAGATTTTCAATGACGATAGCGGGTTCGTTAGATTGCATCAGCGTATTGTAAAAGCCGGCAGCCTGGGTGGCGTCTCTTGGAACACAGATATAAATT
>CBDUAP010000195.1:0-5669 GCA_965365165.1 uncultured Flavobacteriaceae bacterium | reverse complement strand
CCTGCCTGCCGGCAGGCTGGCGCGACCAGGTCGCTAAATTCATCCCACGATGAAAACCATTTCAAAAAGCACTTTCACACTTTGAGCGAAAGACGGGATTTGAACCCCTGCCTGCCGGCAGGCTGGCGCGACCAGGTCGCTAAATTCATCCCACGATGAAAACCATTTCAAAAAGTACTTTCACACTTTGAGCGAAAGACGGGATTTGAACCCGCGACCCTCACCTTGGCAAGGTGATGCTCTACCCCTGAGCTACTTTCGCATTAGTATTTGTTTAAGAACGTTGCAACCAAAAAAATATGACATTGTTGCCTTTTGGTAAGCAGGCGCAAATTTAATACATTTTCATAAATCGCAAAGCTTTTAACCATATTTTTTAGTATTTTTTTATGTGGTTAATCTTAATTAATGGATATATTTGCACCTATTTTAAAAACAGGTAATTATCATCTTGGAAACCGCGGTAATCAAACATAATATTTTCGACGATCTCAAACAACTTACCAAGTTCGGTTTATCTTTGAGCGTCGTTTTTTCGTCTATTGCAGGATATTTTCTGGCGGCAGATGCTGTGGATTTTAAAATTGTCCTTTTGCTCGCTGTTGGGGGCTACTGTATGGTGGGCGCCTCAAACGCTTATAATCAGATCATTGAACGAGGCCCTGATGCTGTCATGAAAAGAACGATGAACAGGCCCATTCCTGCGGGAAGAATGTCAGCGAATACGGCTTTGATCATTGCAGTTGTACTCACAATTCTAGGGCTTGTGATTTTGTATCATATCAACGAACGCACCGCTCTTTTTGGTGCCATTTCAATCTTTTTGTACACCAGTGCTTACACTCCCTTAAAGCCGATTACGCCTTTATCGGTATTTGTAGGTGCGATTCCAGGAGCCATTCCTTTCATGTTGGGCTGGGTTGCGGCCACCGGTGAATTTGGGATAGAGCCGGGCATCTTGTTTATGATCCAGTTTTTTTGGCAGTTTCCTCACTTTTGGGCGATAGGCTGGCTTCAGTTTGACGAGTATAAAAAGGCGGGATTCAACTTAATGCCAACCGGTGAAAAGAATAAAAAGGCTACACGACTGATCATTATTTATACTGTATTCATGTTGATTGTTTCAATATTCCCGGTTTTTAGGCAAACCGGAGATCTGTATTTGCTGCCCGTTTCTGCCATGATCATTTTTGCTCTTGGGCTGGTCATGTTGTATTACGGTATTCAACTCCACAAAAAGCAGAACAATCTGATGGCTAGAAAACTTATGTTGTCTAGTGTTTTATATATAACTTTGATTCAGATCATATTTGTAATAGATAAATTTCTACACTAATCATAATGGAACAAAAAACAAAAGAAAGGACATTTAAGCAGATGCTGTGGATTTCCATGATCAGTATGACCATGATGTTCGCAGGATTAACAAGTGCCTATGTTGTGAGCAAAGGAAGAGAAGACTGGCTGAGTTTTGAATTGCCCAGTGCATTTTATATCAGTACCCTCCTTATTGTACTTAGCAGTTTGAGTTTTTACCTGGCAAAAAGAACCCTGATGGCGGGTAACCAGAAGCAAACGACCTTAATGCTAGCGCTAACCCTGTTATTGGGCCTTGGGTTTGTATTTTATCAGTTCAACGGATTTGGGCAGCTCATTGACGCAGGTTTGTATACCACAGGCCCTCAAAGTAATGTGGCTTCTTCTTTCTTATATGTGATTACGGCAACCCACCTGTTGCATATTTTTGTTGGGATTATTGTTTTGCTGAGGGTCCTATACCGCAATGTCAGGAAAGAATACACCCCCGCATCACATTTAGGGTTCTCTTTGGGTGCCATTTTCTGGCATTTTGTGGATGCCCTCTGGATTTATCTTTTTGTATTTTTCTATTTTATAGGATAAACCCAACATTTTTGGCTTATTCAATCTATTTATGAATAATTTTTATATTTTTGCTGCACAAGTTAAAACATGATAAAAGTCAGTTTTAATTTTATGATAAGATCAATTAAATTAAACTTTTTATATGGAGGCAATTGTTGCTGATTCCCCGAAAGGAGGGGCCTGGAGCGGTGGAGGAAGCCAACCTTTCGGTGCTAGCTATGGTAAAATGATGATGTGGTTTTTCATCATGTCTGATGCCCTTACATTTTCCGGATTTTTAGGAGCTTATGGTCTGATGCGTTATAAATTTCTTGATTCCTGGCCCATAGCCGATCAGGTGTTTACGCACATTCCATTTATACACGGTGATTTTCCGATGTATTATGTGGCTTTTATGACCTTTATATTGATCTTTTCATCGGTAACGATGGTACTGGCAGTTGATGCAGGTAGGCATATGCAGAAGGGTAAAGTAATCGTTTACATGGGCCTTACGATCATAGGGGGTCTGATCTTCCTTGGTTCACAGGCCTGGGAATGGAAAACATTTATAACGGGAAGTTATGGAGCTGTTCAGCTGGAAGACGGTAAAATCGTTCAGTTTGTAGATGCTTCAGGACATCAGGTGACCCTTGAGAGTTTTGCTTCCAATACCCCGAGTGAGAGGGTTCAGCACAAAAAAGAAAACGGGCTTTGGTATGTGAAGGAAGCTACTTTACCTTCTGTTACATTGCAACAGGTTAAAGAAGGTTTTGCAGACAATCCTGATATTTCATTAAGAACGGAGTTGATTAATCTTGAGACCAAGGAAAAAACGATCGTATCAAGGGAGGAAGCCAATAAATTTCTGGATAAGGCCACGATGGTTGTGCAGGGAGCAAATCTTACTGAAAATGAATATGGTAAAACTTTGTTTGCCGATTTCTTTTTCTTTATTACAGGTTTTCATGGTTTCCACGTGTTTTCAGGTATAGTGATCAATATCATTATCTTTTTTAACGTAATCATCGGAACTTATGAAAGAAGAGGTCATTATGAAATGGTTGAGAAAGTTGGTTTGTACTGGCACTTTGTTGACCTTGTTTGGGTATTCGTTTTCACATTCTTCTATCTGATATAAAAATATATAACAATCATGTCGCACGCTAAATCACATACAGCTTTAATTTGGAAAGTATTTGCCTTTCTGTCGCTGGTAACAATCGTAGAAGTCTTTTTGGGAATATCCAAACCCGATTCCTTAAATCTTACCCAGGTCCTGGGCACCAGTATTCTGAACTGGATCTTCCTGATCCTGACCCTGGTAAAGGCCTATGGAATTGCCTGGTATTTCATGCATTTAAAAGATGAAAAAACATGGTTCAGAAGATCCATTGTATGGCCTGTGGTTTTTTTGATCAGTTACCTGGCCTTTTTCCTGCTTTATGAAGGCGATGCTTTAGCCATCATTGATGATTCACTGACTCGATGGTCGTATAACTAATTTTATTAATTAGACCTTTTTAAGTGTTTTGAATATTCAAAACACTTTTTTTATACCTTTACAAATATGGCAAAGTCCAGAAAAAATACGGTCGTTTTATCCATCCTTTTCTTTGGTCCCTTATTGTTTTATTTGTTTTTGCTTACAGGTACGAACAACTTTGCAAAACTTCCGGTCCTGACACCTGATGTGAGGGATGTAACAGATTTTGAAAGAAAAGATAGCGTGCTGCTTGATGATCATATCAGCATCCTGTGTTTTTTAGGATCTGATCTGCTTCAACACAAGACCAATGCCTTAAACCTGAATGAAAAAATATACAAGCACTTTTATGGCTTTAAAGGCTTTCAGTTTGTAGTGGTTTTACCTTTGGGTTCAGAAGATGCAGCCACACAACTTAAAAAGGAATTAGGAGCAACCTATAATATTGATAAATGGCATTTTGTTTTTGGAGATCCGTCTCAGGTTGCTGATGTATTTGGCAGTTTGCAAACAGGGTATGCTCTTGACGAGCATTATTATTCACCCTATGCCTTTATTATTGACAGGGGATTGAACCTCAGGGGAAGAAATGACGAGGAAGCGGAGGAAGAGGGTCTTATGTTTGGTTACAATGCCGAATCAGTAGCTACGGTGCATCAGGAAATGGTGGATGATGTCAAAGTAGTCATGGCTGAATACAGGCTGGCCTTGAAAAAGAACAAGAGAGAAATTTAAGATTACCATCTGATCAAAATAAAATGAAGAAAAATTCTTATATCGCCATTACCTTTGTATTGCTCATTTTTGGTATTTGGGCCGTTCCTAAAATCGTTGGTAAATTAAATACCAAGGCACTTTATAAATTTGAAGCTGTTCCTGAGTTCGAATTTGAGAATCAGAATGGTGAAATGATCAGTAATGAAAATTATGCCAACAAGGTTTACGTTGTTGAATTTTTCTTTACTTCCTGTCCGACCATTTGCCCCAGAATGAACGAGAACATGGTCAAGATTCAGAATGAGTTCTATGGGAACCCCTCCTTCGGAATCGTTTCAATATCGATTGATCCTGAAAGGGATTCTCCTGAGGTTCTTAAGCAATATGCTGAACGAAAAGGGGCAACCTTGAAAAACTGGCATTTTTTAACGGGCGACAAAGAAGAAATCTATTCCTTTTCAAATGATGGATTCCGTTTATACGCAGGCGTGAACAAGGATGTTGAGGGTGGTTTTGAGCATTCCGGACTTTTTGCTTTGATAGATAAAGAAGGTTTTATCAGGTCACGTACCGTGATCAATGGTGAGAATGAAAACCCGATAAAATTTTACAACGGCTTGGATGATAAAGAGATCCAGTGGTTAAAAGAAGACATCAAAATCTTGTTAAAAGAGTAGTTTGAAAGAAGAAAAAACAACAAAATACAACCGGATGATTGTCATCTTGTCTATAGCCATCCCCTTGGTTGTGACCATTTTATTCGGTGTTAAACTGGACATTGAATTACCCGTTTTTTTACCACCCATTTACGCAGGGATCAATGCTGTTACATTTCTTATTTTAATTGTGGCTTTTTGGGCGATAAAAATCCAAAACATTGTGTTGCATCGAAGACTCATGAAAACGGCTATTGCTTTTTCAGTATTGTTTTTGATCATGTATGTGCTCTATCATATGACGTCAGATTCTACGCCTTACCGAGGTGAGGGAACCATGAGAAAAGTATACTTTTTTGTTTTAATATCTCACATATTTTTATCAATCAGCGTAGTGCCTTTTGTCCTGATTACCTATGTTAGGGCCATCACAAATGATATTGAGCGGCACAAAAAAATAGCGAGAATTACCTTTCCTTTATGGCTATATGTTACCCTGAGTGGGGTTGTGGTCTATTTTATGATCTTGCCATATTATCCTTAAAACGTCATTTAAAAGAACCAGGTTTCAGATTGCAACGAGAACCTGTTAACGGCGGGCTAATAAAATTTCCAATGTGGATGAAATTTTCCTCACCACCGGGTTATCAGTCGTGAGGAAAATTCAGGAATGATTACCTTACTTTTTTTATCAAAGTTGCCAAGTAAGTAAACTTCATATCCCTTAAGGCGACGCCTTCATTCATGGATTTTATTTCCGCTTCAGTAGGCTCGGTTTGGTCTGAATTACCCTGTCCCATGAACTGTGCATAATCCTTGTACATGTCAACAGTTATATGCGAAGCATAGGTATCGCTTCCATATGGGAACATGATCCTCAATAATTCCCAGCTTGCGCGGTTGCCATTTTTCACGTCTTCATTGTGACTAGATTTGAAGAATCCGGA
>CBDUAP010000194.1:0-5697 GCA_965365165.1 uncultured Flavobacteriaceae bacterium | reverse complement strand
TTCCTGGGTTCAAATGTACTTTGAAAAACTAATCGAGCATGAGGGTAAAAAAGTGACTGAGATTTTTCCAAACTTGAGTCTGTTCGTTTATGGGGGGGTAAATTATGAACCTTACAGGAAACATATGGAAGACCTGTTGGGGAAAAAAGTAGATTCCATTGAGTTGTTTCCGGCGTCAGAGGGTTTTTTTGCTTACCAGGATAAGCAGCAAAAAGCGGCTGGTACAGACATGGGGATGTTATTGTTACTCAACAGCGGGATATTTTATGAGTTTATTCGTGCAGATGAATTTTTCGAAGATGCTCCTGACCGTATCTCGATTGAAGATGTTGAGCTGGAGGTCAATTATGTGATGATTATTTCCACGAATGCAGGGTTATGGGCCTATAATATTGGAGACACAATTGAATTTACCTCCTTGAGGCCTTATCGGATCATTGTTACGGGGCGCATCAAACATTTTATTTCAGCCTTTGGAGAACATGTTATAGGGAAAGAAGTTGAACAATCCATGCAAATCGCTGTGTCAGGTTCAAATGTTAAGATCAAGGAATTTACGGTTGCACCTCAGGTAAATCCACCTGAAGATTCACTGCCTTACCATGAATGGTTCATTGAATTTGAAAATGAACCCGATGACCTTGAGGCATTCGCCCATAAGATTGATCAGGAAATGCAGCAGCAGAACACCTATTACTACGATCTGATCCAAGGCAAAATTTTAAGGCCCCTTGTGGTCACCCGTGTGGTTAAAAATGGTTTTGATGATTACATGAGGTCCGTTGGAAAATTAGGAGGACAAAATAAAATACCCAGGCTATCTAATGACAGGAAGATTGCGGGTCAATTAAAGGCCATTTTAAAAAAGTAAACCAAATAAAAATAGTTCCTTTAATCATAAGTAAAAATCCAGGTTTTCACAGGAAAAATAAACGGTGTATTCAGGCTTATTTGATAAACTTGAATACACCGTTTGTGCCTTTTTCAGTAAATAAAAAAAAGTAATTTATTTCTTGGCAAGGAGGTCTCTGATCTCAGTAAGTAAATCCTCCTGAGTTGGTCCTGCCGGTGGAGCCGGAGCCTCTTCTTCTTTTCTTTTTAATTGATTAACTGCCTTAACGATCAGGAACATTACAAATGCAACGATGATAAAATCAATTACATTGGTAATGAACTCGCCGTAAAGTACCGCGACAGTTCCTTGGACATTTCCTTCAGCATCAGCAATACCCTCTTTTACGATCCATTTGAGGTCCTTGAGGTCAGATTTGAAAACAAGGCCAATCAGTGGAGATATGATACCTGCAGTGAAAGAAGTTACAACACTTTTAAAAGCGGCTCCCATCACAAAACCGACTGCGATATCAAGCAAACTACCCTTCAGGGCAAATTCCTTAAATTCTTTTAACATGGTCTAAAATTTTTTGGTTAGATAAGCCGAAATATACAAAAAAATCTATACAGGCAGTCGCTTAATGCGGTCTGAAAAGGCTGTTAGTATTTCATAACTTATCGTCCCGGCCTGTTCTGCCATTGTAAGAATATCTTTTTGACTGTCAAAAATAACCACCTCATCTCCCTCGCTGCAAGTGATTCCAGAGATATCAATCATGATCATATCCATACAAATATTTCCAATCACAGGTGCTTTTTGCCCCTTGATCTTAACAGAGATCCTGCCTTGCCCAAGACTTCTAAAAAGGCCGTCGGCATGGCCGAGAGGAATCGTGGCTGTTTTCATATCACTTTTGGCAAAAAATCCCCTGTTGTAACCGACACTTTCATTTTTCTTGATATGATGTATCTGAGAGATGATGCTTTTAAGGCTGATAACATTTTTCAATTTTGACGTGACATCGGGGTCATTGGCAAAACCATAAAGCCCTAAGCCCAGCCTCACCATGTCAAAATGGGCTTGAGGATAATTAAGAATTCCTGAAGTGTTGGTCATATGCATCATGGGGAGGTAACCAAATAAGCCCTCAAATAACTTTCCAATAGTGTTGAATTCTTGAATCTGATTCAAACTGAATTCTTTTTCATTTGGATCCTCCGAAGCAACCAAATGGGAAAATATGGATTTCACCTTTATCAACTGAACTTCTTTGAGTTTTGAAAAGATGAAGTCGAGATCAGACTTTTTGAATCCGAGCCTGTTCAGCCCAGTATTGAATTTTATATGCACAGGATAATGCTCCCTTTCTGTTTTCGAGATCTGTTTGAGAAAGGAATCCAGGATTTTTATACTGTACAAATTTGGCTCCAGGTCATATTGAATCAAAAGTTCCAGATTCTGAATCTGGGGGTGGAGCACCAAAATAGGGGTCTTTACACCAGACTTTCTAAGGGCAACCCCCTCATCTGCATAAGCCACGGCAAAATAGTCAACTCCCAGTTTTTCAAGTCTTCCTGCAAGGGAAACAGCTTCTGTTCCGTATCCTGAAGCTTTGACAACGGCCAGTATTTTTGTTTTTTGGTCCAGCCTTGATCGGAAAAAATTCAGGTTGTATTCAATTGAAGCCAGATTGATTTCTAAAACCGTAGGATTATTGTTCATTGCCGTCATTGGATGTTTCCTGTCGAGCTTGTTCTTCCTTTTGACGTTCTCTGAAATAGGCTGCCCTGCTCAGGGGTTCATATTCATGTACTTCGCCTAAAACAACCAGCCTGTCGTCAGGTACTTTACGGTGGCTAAAATGTGCGAGGTTACCCGTTTTGGTACAAACGGCATGTACTTTTGTAACATATTCTGCAGTAGCCATAAGTGCCGGCATGGGGCCAAATGGATTTCCTTTATAATCCATGTCGAGGCCTGCTACGATGACCCTTACTCCCATATTGGCAAGGTCATTGCAAACACTTACGATTTCGTCATCAAAAAACTGGGCCTCATCTATTCCAACCACATCAATTTCATTGGCATACAACCTGATATTAGCTGCAGCGGGCACCGGGGTGCATCTGATCTCATTTTCATCATGAGACACTACAAGTTCGTCAGCATATCGTGTATCAACGGCAGGCTTGAAGATCTCAACAGTTTGCTTTGCAAATTGCGCACGTTTTAAACGTCGAATCAATTCTTCGGTTTTCCCCGAGAACATCGACCCGCAGATGACTTCGATCCATCCGAAATTTTCTGTATGATTTACCGTGTTTTCTAAAAACATATTTAGTTTTTCGCGCTTTATCGAAAGCTTTCATGATTTGATCGTCACAAAAAGTCTTCAAATCAAAAGATATATTACCAAAGCAAAAGTAATGAAATTCTTTAGTAGAATTTTCTTTCGAAAATGTTAATTTTGTATATTACTCCGTCAGCGACTAATACCTCCCTAAATCGGAATCAATGGATACAAATTTAAAGAAAGAATTAAAGATTATAGCTGAAAGAATATTGGATAAGCAATTTGAAGAGGATATCCCTTCTTTGTTGGATCAAAGCAGGGAAATTTATGAAAAATTGCTAGTCCTGCATCATATGGAAAAGGATCAGGGCCTGAAAGAAAATGTAGAGGCTCATTCGGATGATCATGTTGCTTTTTATGCCGATCAGGAGGATAATACTGATTCGACTCCCGAAGAACAGGAAACAGAAAATATAGCCCCACTAAATGCTGAGGCAACAAATGTTGAGGCCTTTGAGGATACTGAAACGGCTGAGGAAGAAGATGCTCCTATGAGCCTCTCGGATTTATTTGTGCCTACTTTTGACGGAATCAAGGAAGATATGAGTCAGAAAGATGAGTTCAAGGACACTATTTCCTTGGATGAAACAGAGAACCTTTTTGTGACAAAAAAGGAAGAATCAAGGCAACTTTCCCTCAATGATAAATTGGTTGGGAGTAATTTACAGGTAGGGCTAAATGACAGAATCGCTTTCGTCAATAAATTATTCAATTTTAGCCAGTCTGATTTTAACAAAGTTTTAGCCCAATTAAACCAGTGTGGCACAAAAGCTGAGGCCCTGAATTATTTTCAATACCAGGTCAAACCGAACTATAATTGGAAAGGAAAGGAAGACCTTGAGGAAAGGTTTGTTGAACTCATCGAAAGAAAATTTCTATAAATAGAAGTGTCAACTGAATTACATCTTAATTCATTAGGCGATTTATCCTGAATTAGGCTTTGGGTTTTATATCAGGATCCCTCCAAATGTTCTTTGAGCCGTGCTATGTTTTTTTTGTCATTACCAATATAAATGCTGTCGTCAATGATAACAACAGGACGTTTTAAAAAGGTATAGTCACTTAAGATGAGTTGTTTGTAATCTGTTTCTTCCAGTACCTGATCTTTGAGCCCCATGGCGGTATATTTTTTTGCTCTACGGCTAAAAAGAGATTCATAATTCCCTGCAATTCCCTGCATTTCGTTTAATTGCTCAAGAGTGATGGGTTGCGATTTGATCTCTTGAAGGTCAAAGCCTTCGAGGGGAATGGATTTAAGAATTCTTCTACAGGAATCACATGTTTTGAGATAATATATTTTTTTCATTTATTTTGTGCTAAATGGGTTTAATAAGCTTAAAGTTACTTATTTTTAAACCATGGACAAATTATTTGAGACTTCAATATTTACCAGGACCACATTGTTAAAGATCATGGAAGATAGGGCTTATCAGGACCTGGTTAAGATTCCGGAAAACCATAGAAATTCAATTTTTTGGAACATTGCTCATCTGCTGGTCACACAACATTTACTATGCTACGGATTATCAGGTTTGGATTTGCAAATTGACCAGGATATGGTGGATAAGTATGGTAAAGGAACGGTAGCTACTGAAAAAGTTCCTGAAGAGGATATTGTCTTTGTGAAGGAACATTTGGTTAAAATGGCCCAGAAAACCCAGTCTGATTATAAAGCGGGGGTATTCACCGAATACAAAACCTATATGACAAGTGCCAATATTGAATTGAGCAATATTGAAGAAGCCCTTGCCTTTAGTGCGTATCACGACGGAATTCACCTGGGAGTCATTCTTTCAATCATGAAAATTGTTTAAGCGCATTCATATGGATTTTAATACAAAAGTGATTCACGGAGGTCAGGAGCATGACCAGAGTACAGGTGCCGTGATGCCACCAATTTACCAGACCTCGACTTATGCACAAACTTCTCCCGGAGAGCACAAGGGCTATGAGTATTCAAGAACGGGAAATCCGACAAGGACAGCTCTGGAAAATGCGCTCGCCAGCATAGAAAACGGGAATTACGGATTGGCATTTGCATCGGGTCTGGCTTCAATTGATGCTGTTATGAAGTTACTGGAACCGGGAGACGAGGTTATTTCGACGAATGATCTTTACGGAGGAACTTTCCGACTTTTTTCAACCATTTTCAAAAAGTTTGGAATCAATTTTCATTTTATAGGAATGGAACAGGCCGGAAACATTGAGAATTATATCAATGACAAGACCAGGGTTATCTGGGTTGAGACGCCCACAAACCCTATGCTGAACATTATTGATATCAAGATATGTGCTGAAATAGCAAAGAAGAATGACTTGACCCTTGTGGTTGACAATACATTTGCTACCCCATATTTGCAATGTCCTTTGGATTTAGGCGCAGACATTGTTTACCACTCCACAACCAAGTACATAGGTGGTCACAGTGATGTTTTAGGTGGAGCAGCAATTACAAACTCCGATGAGTTGGCAGAAAAGATTGGCTTCTTGAGTCTATCCATGGGAGCTG
>CBDUAP010000193.1:0-5708 GCA_965365165.1 uncultured Flavobacteriaceae bacterium | reverse complement strand
AAAAGAATTGACCATTCTTTTGACCACAACATGCAATATGGAACTTCAGTCTTTGAACATGAAGGAACCATTTTCAAATACGGGGGTTACGGCTTTTGGTCAGATCGTGATTTTTTTACTTATTATGACAAAACCTTAAAAGAGTGGGAAGTCTATCAACCCATACAATCGGAGGTCATCCCGCAAGGAAGGTCTTTTCATTATTTTATTAAAGATCATGACCGGTTCCATGTTTTCGGAGGAAAAATGGCTAACCCGGATTATCGAAGGGAAACAATTGAGTATAATGAGGCCTGGTCTTTTGACTTCAAAGGCAAGGAATGGGTTTTTCTTGGAACCCATGACAAGATCACGGAGCCTTTTATGCGGGTTCCTTTTCAAAATAAATTGCTCATGCTCAATACCAATGGCATGACCGTTGTTGACATTGACAACAACACGCAAACAAACTATGACCCAAGCCCCATATCAGCGCAGGTGAAAAGTGGCCATAAGGTTTTCTATCACGATGCCCAATTTTATGTGCTCTCATCCAATTTAACAGGTTCTTATTTGACTATCATTGATGAGGCGGCATTTTTAGGCCCCATGACCGGGCAGGCTCAGTTCTACAAAAACCAGTTCTACTGGCTTAACAGAGGCGCCATTTATTTACTTTTCATCTCACTGGTTATTCTGATCTACTGGCTGATCCAAAGAAGTTATACCAGCAGGAACAAGATCAAATTGCTCGAAAACGGGCTGCGCTACCACCTTAAATTCACTGAATTTGACCAGGAATCCATGGCCATACTCAAACTCCTGCTGTCAAAACCCCAGGTGGCTTCCAACCAGATTTTGAAAATCATTGAAAAAGAGCAGTACAGCCCGGCGCATAACGAACGGATCAAGGTACAGAAGATCAATGACATTAATATCAAGATCGCCACGCTGTTGGGAACCTCTGAAAACATTATCAACAATTTTAAAGCCGACAATGACCGCAGGATCAGGGTTTACAAGATCGAAAAAAAGCTTTTCCGTTAGGAGGGAACTCCCGAACGGGTCGCAGGTGAGGGGCTCACCTGCCAAGGGTTCGGAGCTCACCCGCTCGGAACTGAGCGGGTGAGCTCCGAAGGGTTCAAAAACAAGGTATAAAATTGATTTAAAAGACTTGTTCATTAGATGAATAAATAACGTATTTTGCATATACCCTCAAAATGGTATTCTACACGAAAACGTTGGTTTTCAGAGGAATTATTTGTAATATTGCACTTATTAAATAAATAGAATTACGCTATGAAAAATTTGTATTTATTCCCTCTATCTTTGCTGCTTTTTACTTTTTTGTTTACTGCCTGTGATAGTTCAGAAGACATTTCAGAACCTATTCAAATGGGAAAAGCCGAAGCACTTAAAGTGCTTGAAACGAAAAATGCTCCGGAAAACTGTACCAACATCCAAAGTGGAACCTTACTGGATCTTAATGGGCAGACCATAACCCTTGGTTTTAATGATGAAGGTTATAATTATCAGGCCATGATGTATTATGGTGAATATTTTCCTGATGAGGCCCCCGGATGGTTTCTCGAATGGAAATGGAATGATGCCTACTTATCGAACCGTGATTGTGACGGTGACTTGTTGTTGGATATTGCAAATGGACAGGATAGCTACAGAGGAACGGGGGCCTGGACAACCACCAAATGGACCACAGACTATACAGATCAAGAAGGAAATACCTGCAGGATTTCTCAATTCACAAAATATGTAGCAGTACCTACAGATGCGTATGCTGAAGACGGGACCTACTATGAGGCTGATGGTACTGTAATAGGCGCAACGGTCAATCCCGATGCAGAGGGTTTCGAAGATTTTGCCATCGTTCAATTCGTATGGAATGATCCCTGCGGAGGTAAAAACGGAGTAGAATTCAAGGCACCGGGACCGGTAGGCCTCGGAAATCGTTGATATATTCTAATTCAGGCTCATAGTCAGGGAGCTTTTCAGGTCTTAAAGGGTTGCAGGTGAACCCTTCGCAGGCGAAGGGTTCGGAGCTCACCCGCTCAGTTCCGAGCGGGTGAGCTCCGAAGGGTTCGCCAAAAATCTTTAAACCGGGACTTTACTTATTTGTCTTGAGCAAAGCATTCTGCTCTTCCATCAGGTCAGTGAGTTTGGTGAGCAACTCAATGTTCTTGGGTGTGCTTACCGTTTTGTCCTTGGTGTCTTCTGCCTTTTTAATAAGTCTGTTCATAAATTTAACCACGATAAAAATGGTAAAACCAATGATGAAAAAATCGATGGCGGCTTCGAATAAAGCCCCGTAACCAATGGCCACTTCTGCCTTGGTAACCGAACCATCAGCGGCAATAACAGCATCTTTTAAAACGATCCTCTTATCGCCCATGTTTGTATTGCCCGAAAGCAAAGACAAAGGCGGCAACATGACCTTTTTGACCAATACATCGATCACCTTATTAAAAGCGGCTCCAATGATGATACCGATGGCCATATCCATCATGTTCCCTTTAACCGCGAAATCCTTAAACTCTTTAAATAGTTTCATGAGATGTTGTTTTTAAGCCGGTAAAGATATTTTTATAAATCAAATTCGCAAAGCATGAAATAACTCAATTTGAATTGAACATGAATTTGGCTAACTTTAATCATTCAATCTCATGTCATGGAACTTCAGGACCTCTATCAGAAAGCAATCAATTTTGCAGGAAACAAACACGCAGATCAAAAAGTTCCCGGATCGAGCGCAAGCTATTTGGTGCATTTGTCGAACGTAGCCATGGAAATTATGATCGCGGCCGGTCATACAGATGATTTTGACCTGGATTTTGCTGTTCAGGTCGCTCTTTTACACGATGTGCTTGAAGATACTTCAACTACTTTTGACGAGCTCCGGGAAGCTTTTGGGCACAAGGTAGCCAGGTCCGTACTGGCCTTGTCCAAAAATGAGGACCTCCCGGTTTCAGAACAGATCATTGACAGTCTGGCCAGGATCAAATCAGAACCAAAAGAGGTCTGGGCCGTAAAATTGGCAGACAGGATCAGCAATATGCAAAAACCGCCCCCGCACTGGGATATAAATCAGGTCATTGATTATAAAAAAATGGCCGGCATCATTTTGCTGCAATTGAAAGGTGGCAATGCCTATCTGGAACAGCGCCTTTTTAAAAAGATTGAGGCCTACAAGGAATACATCTAAAAGAAGCTGATTTTCAATTCAGGGTAGATTCAGTAACTTTTTTTAAAAAGCTGCGTCAGGTTAAGGAACCCTATTGTGATCCTGATGAGCAAACTGATCAAAACAGAGAGAATCAACAGTATTGATGCCCTGAGGGGCTTTGCCCTTGCAGGAGTCGTTTTGGTACACATGGTGGAACAGTACATCGCCGGCCCTTCCCCCGAAGGTTTCCTGGAAGGATTGAACGGCATTCCTGATCAAATTGTCCAGGGCTTTATTCAGCTCTTTTTGACCGGAAAGTTCTTTGCCCTCTTTTCCATTTTATTCGGCCTGAGTTTTACCATACAGATGCAGTCTGCAGAAAAGAAAGGCATAAAATTCGGCGGGCGATTCATATGGAGGGCAGCGCTTCTTTTCGTCATCGGCTTTGTCCACCAGCTGTTCTACCGTGGAGACATCCTTACCATATACGCCGTGTTGGCCCCATTTATCATTCCTTTTTACAGGATTCCCGCCAAAGCGCTGTTGGTTACATCCGGTATCATTTTTTTGGGCATCCCCAGGTTTATTGCCTTTTCACTCTTTGGTGGAGACGGCATCACCGGGGTACATTCCATCATGGATACCAACCACGAGTTGATCAAGTCCTATTTTGAGACCATTCAAAATGGCAGTCTGACTGAAGTTTTTAAAACCAATGCTACTTATGGAATGATGACCAAAATTGACTTTCAGGCTTCCTTTTTTGGGAGGCTCTATTATACGTTCGGTTATTTTTTGGTCGGCCTTTGGCTGGGCAGGACCGGGATTTTTAAGGATTTGTCTGCCCATTCAAAAACGGGTAAAGATGTTTTGCTCTGGTCAATAGCCGGCCTGATGGTGTCCTTCGTTCTGATGATCGCTGTTTTTGCCAATATACCTCAACCCACTGAAGGTGCCACCTGGGCCTTTGTTATGGGGATCAATTTTTTTGATTGGGTGAATATCTCAATGACCTCAATGATCCTGTGCGGTTTTCTTTTGCTTTATCAAAAAAGCGGGTGGAAAAAAAGACTGCTATTCTTCGCCCCTTATGGCAGAATGGCATTGAGCAATTACGTTGCTCAAACCCTGATTGGAACCTTTGTTTTATTTGGCTGGGGATTGGGATATTTGGGTCAGATAAGGTCATTATACATGTTCCTGGGGGGCTTGGCACTGATTCTGGTACAAACCCTGATCAGCAAATACTGGTTACAAAAATTCAAATACGGACCCCTTGAATGGTTATGGCGCTCGGCGACCTATATCAAATGGCAGCCTTTTCTGAAAGAACCGGGTTTGACCGAACCTGAAACGGCCCGGGCATGATCTGGCTGGATATCAGGGCAACTGATCAATAAAATGAAAATTTTGACAAATTAATATTATTAATTTTATTCCCTTTGCCATAATTTTGAACATGCCTTATTCAAAGTACTGAAATAAAGAATTACCATGAAAAAAATACTCATCCTTAGCCTGCTCAGTCTCGTACTCGTTTATGCCTGCGATTCAAAGAAAAAGACAGCAAAAATTTCCGACCTGATCCGGATCAATCAAATTGGGTTCAGCCCTGCCTCTGTTAAAGAATTTGTCCTTGTCAATACTGAGGCCGGCAGTTTTAAGCTGGTCGATGCCTACAACAACAAGGTTTTTTCAGGACCACTTATTGACCAGGGAACCTGGGAGGCATCAGGAGAAAGGGTCATGATCGGAGATTTTAGTTCCTTCTCGGCACCAGGGGCTTATTATGTGGTGGTAGATGATACCATTGCATCCTTTCCTTTCAAGATTCAGGACGACCTTTATAAACCTGTCTTGCGGGCCGCCATGAAAAGCTATTATTATCAGAGGGCCTCCATGGCAATTGATGAGGACCGCTCAGGAACCTACAAAAGGGACGCCGGGCATCCTGATGACCAGTGCATTTACCACCCTTCATCAGGAAGGTCAACCGGAACCAGGAATTCACCCGGTGGATGGTACGACGCGGGAGATTATGGAAAATACGTCGTGAATGCTGCTTTTGCCACGAGCCAGCTCTTGTTGTTTTTGGAGCAATTCCCCGAAGCGGTGGGTGACCGTTCGATGAATATTCCGGAAAGCGGAAACGACATTGGAGACCTTCACGATGAGGTCAAATACGAGCTGAACTGGATCCTGACCATGCAGGACGATGATGGAGGGGTATTTCACAAACTAACGGCCAAAACCTTCAGCGGCTTTGTAATGCCTGATGCCGATGACCAGGATCGCTATATCATAGGAAAAGGAACGGCCGCCTCCTTAGGCTTTGCTGCGGTACTGGCGCAGGCCTCAAGGATTTATAAAACCATAGACCCCAAATGGTCTGAAAAAGCTTTAAAAGCTTCAAAAAAAGCCTTTGACTGGGCCTTGAAAAATGATAACATTGCCTTTTCGAACCCTGAGGATGTCCATACAGGGGAATACGGTGACCAGAGTTTTGATGATGACTTTTACTGGGCTGCTGCCGAGTTGTATATCACAACCA
>CBDUAP010000192.1:0-5727 GCA_965365165.1 uncultured Flavobacteriaceae bacterium | reverse complement strand
GAAGGCATCTAATTTTGTGTCGTTATCTCATTATGAAGGCTTCAATATCCCTATCCTTGAAAAGGATGGATATGAGTTTGCCACCGGAATCAGAAGCGTCGTGGCCATGGACTGGAATCCTGAAGATGAAAGCCTGTATGCCGTCATGCACGGAAGAGATGATTTGCTGCGATTGTTCCCCGAAACCTATTCGTCCTGGGAAAGCGCCTTGCTCCCGGCAGAAGAGTTTATAAAAATTGACGAGGGATCAGATTTTGGATGGCCGTATTGTTACTACGATCAAATCAAAGAAAAAAAGGTTCTGGCTCCCGAGTACGGAGGAGACGGCGATCTTATCGAACGCTGTGAGGATTATAAAGATCCGCTTATAGGGTTTCCGGGTCACTGGGCCCCAAACGATCTGGTTTTTTACCGGGGTGATCAATTCCCGGCTCGATATCAAAACGGTGCCTTTATTGCCTTTCACGGATCAACGAACCGGGCTCCTTATCCCCAATCGGGATATTTTGTGGCCTTTGTGCCTTTTCAGGATGGTAAGCCAACCGGGCAATGGGAAGTGTTTGCTGACGGATTTGCCGGGGTTGACCCCATTGTCAACGTGAATGATGCCATATACAGGCCCATGGGTATTTCTGTAGGCCCGGAGGGGGCTCTTTACATTTCAGAGACAGAAAAGGGTAAGATCTGGAAAATCAATTTCACAGGAGACAAGGAAACCTTTAATGCTGCGAAATTAGCAAAAATGGAAGTGAGAAAGGGTTTGTCACATATCCGGACACCTGATATCATCAAGGACAACCTGATGAAGGACAATTTGACTGAAGGGGAAAGAATATATTATACCTATTGCAGTGCCTGCCATCAAAATGACGGCGACGGCGCGGGAGGAAGATTCCCAAGTCTCATCGGTACTAAATGGGTCTTAGGCGATAAGACACGCCTGATCAATATTGTATTGAACGGCCTGGAGGGCACCATTGAAGTAAAAGGTGAACTGTATAGTGGCCTCATGCCACAGCACAGTTTTTTGTCTGATCAGGAAATAGCAGAAGTCCTTACCTATATCAGAAGTAATTTTGGCAATGATGCGAGTTCAATAGATCAGGCCGAGGTGGAAAGCATCAGAATGGAAAATAAGAACAATTCAAGATAAGAATTTATGAAAAATCAGGAGATCACGAGTTTGGAGGCAAAATTTTTTTTTAAAACCGATATGAAGTTGCCATTGAAATGTATTCAAGTACTGGTACTCTTATTGTTTGTTTCGAAGATTTTTGGGCAGGAATATGATGTCATCATCAAGGGTGGAATGGTGATTGACCCTAAAAATAATATCAATGCAACGATGGATGTGGCCATTGCCGATGGAAAAATTGCTGCTGTTGCAGCAAGTATAGAGGCGGCCAAAGCAAAAAGCATCATCAATGCCCAAGGATTGATCGTTACGCCAGGAATCATAGATATTCACGGGCACCATTTTTATGGCACGCAGCCGGACTCCTATCTAAGCAATGGCTTCAGTGGTTTGCCTCCTGATGGATTTACCTTTAGAAGCGGGGTTACGACGGTAGTAGACGCGGGAGGTGCAGGATGGAAAAATTTCTCTACTTTTAAAGAACAGACCATAGACCAATCCAAAACCAGGGTATTGTCATTCATCAATATTGTTGGTTCAGGCATGAAAGGGGGTAAAATAGAGCAGAATATTGATGATATGGACCCCGGGCAAACAGCCAGGTTGGCCAGGGAATATCCGGGCCTTATCGTTGGTGTAAAACTCGCGCATTTCAATGGCCCAAACTGGGAGCCGGTTCATCGGGTGGTGGAAGCTGGTCGCATTGCTGATATACCTGTGATGATTGATTTTGGAGGAAGCAACCCGGCCCTCTCTTTGGAGGAATTGTTTTTAGAAAAATTAAGACCGGGCGATATCTTTACGCATGCCTATGCGCATGTCAGGGGCAGAATTCCAATTGTCGATGAAAAGGGCATGGTAAAACCATTTGTGTTTAAAGCGCAAGAGCGAGGAATCATCTTTGACGTTGGCCATGGTGGGGGAAGTTTTGATTTTGAGCAGGCCGTTCCGGCCATGAAGCAGGGTTTACAGCCTGATGCGATCAGCACTGATCTGCATACGGGCAGTATGAATGCCGGCATGAAGGATTTGAGCAATGTGATGTCAAAATTTTTGAACATGAATATGCCTGTCGAACAGGTAATTGAATGCGCTACGTGGAAACCGGCTGAAATCATTAACAGAACAGATCTCGGCCACCTTTCAGTGGGTGCTGAGGCTGATGTTGCGGTGTTTAATTTGCTTAAAGGCAGTTTTGGATTTGTCGATACCAAGGGCAAGAAAATGACGGGCGATAAAAAATTACAATGTGAACTGACCTTAAGGGGCGGCAAGGTAGTTTGGGACCTCAATGGCATGACTGCTGCATCCCGATAATGATTATTGACATGAATTAATTTGAATAAGTGTAGCCTGTTTATAAAATCCTCAAAAAGAGTATGAAGAAAAGTTATAAGATCCTGTTTGTATTGTCCTTGTTATCCCTCTTGATTTCTGTCATTATGATTTTGGCAGCAAAGGGATCGGAAGCAGGTCCGTTTCTTGTATTCTTTTTTGTTTTAATGGCACTTGCGCTACGGGGGCATAAAGTGTTTAAGGGATTTTCGTTTACCATTTTGATTTTTGCGGCGGTCACGGCCTCCATGTATTATCCCGATTATTTTACAACCTTCGGTGATTTTGAATTAAAGTTGCTGATTGTTCCTTTATTACAGCTGATTATGTTTGGAATGGGAACCGCGATGAGTATCAAAGATTTTTTGGGAGTGGTTAAAATGCCGAGAGGCGTTTTGGTGGGTCTTGCCTGTCAGTTCAGTATCATGCCCCTTCTGGGTTTTTCAATAGCCCAGCTTTTCGGTTTTGAGCCTGAAATTGCAGCCGGTATTGTATTGATTGGATCTTCTCCAAGCGGTCTGGCCTCTAACGTCATGGCTTACCTGGCAAAAGCCAATTTAGCCCTGTCCGTTACCCTTACTGCAGTGGCTACCTTGCTGGCACCTTTGATGACTCCCTTACTGATGAAGTTGTTTGCCGGTCAATTTGTACCCATTGATTTTTGGACCATGATGTTGAGCATTACCAAAATAGTGATCTTTCCCATCATTGCGGGATTGATATTCAACAGGATCTTTCATGGAAAAATCCAATGGTTCGACAAGGCGATGCCCTTGGTTTCGATGGCCGGAATTGCACTGATCATTACGATTATCACCGCGGCCGGCAGAGACAGTTTGTTATCCATAGGCCTGTTTTTAATATTGGCTGCCATTATTCATAACGCAGCAGGTTACTTTCTGGGTTACTGGGGAGGAAGGTTATTTAAAATGAATGAAAAGGATTGCAGAACGATTGCTTTGGAAGTAGGAATGCAAAATGGAGGGCTGGCTTCGGGTATTGCCCTTGAGATGGGTAAAGTGGCCACTATAGGTTTGGCTCCTGCCGTATTTGGACCCTGGATGAACATTTCAGGCTCTTCATTGGCTACCTGGTGGCGAGGCAAAGACCCCGATTCAGATCACAAAAAAACAAATAACAATAGTCATGATGAAATTAAATAATGAGTTAAAATTGATGCTCTTGTTGCTTTTTGGCGCAGCTTGCCTGAACGCTCAGACGGTGTCTGAAGAGCAGATGGTCTTTATTACTGCCCAATGGCAGGGAGAACGGTTTGCTGACGGCAGGCCCAAAGTAGCTGATGATATTCTCGAAAGAATCAAATCGGTTACCATTGAAGAAGCCTGGGGCGTGTTGAGAAATGAAGGATATCACAATCAATTCGAAGGAGGCTGGAAGCCACTGCACGATGATGTTGTTGTTGTAGGAAGGGCTCTGACGGCACAGTATATGCCCAACAGGCCCGATGTTTCAGATCAGATCCTGAAAAAGGGAAAAGAGGAGGGTAGAATTGGAAATCCAAATTCCTGGCCCATTGATATGCTCGAGAATGGTGACGTCTATGTGGCGGATGCTTTCGGGAAAATTGTAGACGGTACGCTGATAGGTGATAACCTGGGTAATGCCATTTATGCCAAATCTAAAACAGGTGTGGTATTCAATGCTTCCAGCAGAGATATGGAAGGGCTCTCCGAAATAGAAGGTTTTAATGCTTTTGTGAGGGGCTGGCACCCTTCTTTTCTGACAGAAGTGATGCTGCTGAGTTTAAATACGCCCATAAGGATAGGGGCTGCAACCGTCCTGCCAGGAGATATTGTTCTGGCCAAGAAGGAAGGGGTGATGTTCATACCGGCCCATTTGGCCGAAAAAGTTGTAGTTACGTCTGAAATTGTTAGATTAAGGGATCTCTTTGGAATCAGCAGATTAAAAGAGGGACGGTATACCCCGGGTCAAATCGACAATAAATGGACCGATGAAATTGAAAGGGATTTCTCTCAATGGTTGAATGACCATATAGATGAATTACCTGTTCCCAAGGAACAAATTCAGGAATTACTGAGCAAGAGAACCTGGTAAAAGATGAACCTAATTATGAACTAAATACTTATAAAAATGAAAAAATTAACGACTAGAAGAGCCTCAATGAAAAAAATTGGAATGGCCATCCTTGGAACTTTCGGGGTAGGCGTTGCCAGCGCAATGAATGATTCAAAACCCGTTAAAGAGGTGGTGGGTGAGATAGAAACAGATCAGGATGTACCTTTGTTTTCAGGTTCTGTTAAACATGGAAATACCTTGTATGTGGCAGGTAAAGGAGCTCATTTTGAAGGTGATATAAAGGATCACACGGACCATGTACTGAAAGAACTGGAAAAGGAACTTGTGAAGAACGGATCGTCTATGGAGAAAGTTCTCAAAGTAAATGTGTACCTGCATGACCTGGAAGATTATCATGGAATGAACTCAGTTTACAGGGGTCGTTTTGGAAAGAATCCTCCCGTAAGGACAACCGTGGCAGTTTACGGAGGAGTTCCCGGAGATTCCCTGGTTGAAATGGATTGCATAGCAGCTATAGATTAATCGTTTTAAAATGAAATTATGGTTACAAGAAGAAAATTGTTAAAATCATTATCGGTATTGCCTTTTGTGGGCAGTATGTTAGGAACCGAAATATTGTCTGCACAGGTGTTGCATAATTCAGTAGCGCAACCTGCAACAAGGGATTTTTTTAAAGAACTGGGATTGCGAACCTTTATCAATGCAGCTGGAACTTATACGTCCATGACAGGTTCTTTGATGCATAAAGAGGTGACCGATGCGATCAGCTACGGGGCTACTGAATACGTGAATCTTGATGAATTGCACGATAAGGTTGGAGAGCGAATCGCGTCCCTGCTCAACTGTGAATACGCTACAGTGAGTTCAGGAGCTTTCGGAGCCATGACCATCGGGCTTGCGGGTGTGATTTGCGGAATGGATGAAGATAAAGTGAAACAGCTGCCCGATCTGACAGGATTGAAAAATCAGGTCATATTGCAAAAAGGGCACAATATAGTCTATACCCATGCCTTACAAAATGTAGGGGTTGACATTGTGCTTGTAGAGTCCAGAAAAGAGCTTGAAAAAGCAATTAACAAGAATACGGCCATGATGTGGTTTTTAAACGCCAATACAGATGCAGGAGAAGTCAAGCATGAAGAATTTCTGGAGATCGCCAAAAAGCATAATATTCCAACATTCATTGACTGTGCAGCCGA
>CBDUAP010000191.1:0-5768 GCA_965365165.1 uncultured Flavobacteriaceae bacterium | reverse complement strand
CTGATGAGGCCCTTTTTGCAAAAGCACGTGCCGTAATGCCGGAGGTGAAAAGCCTCAAAGGGATATTCTCTTTTGACAGGATCAAGGATTGTGACTTCTGGGAAGAAGTGTATACAAAGGGGTCTGACACTTCGCTCCAGGAAAAGGTGGAAGAGATGAAAAGCAAGGTGAAGCCTGATGACCTGGCCACAATTATTTACACTTCAGGTACCACCGGGGTCCCAAAAGGTGTGATGCTCTCCCATAACAACCTTGTGAGCAATGTAATGGATACTGTTTCCGGGTTGCCCTTTTTAAAAGATATAAACAATGTACTGAGTTTTTTACCCGTTTGTCATGTTTTTGAACGCATGCTCCACTACCTTTATATTTACTCGGGGATCACCATATACTATGCGCAATCTATTGAAAAAATAGGAGACAATGTGAAAGAGGTCAAACCTGATTTTATGAGTGTGGTACCCAGGTTACTGGAAAAAATATATGACAGCATCATCGCCAAAGGCACTGACCTGACAGGCATTAAAAAATCACTGTTTTTCTGGGCCGTCAAAGTAGGGCTTGCCTACGAACCTTATGGCAGGAACGGATGGTTCTATGATAAAAAACTGGCGCTTGCAAGAAAGCTGGTCTTTAGCAAATGGAAACAGGCCCTTGGTGGAAATTTAAACAATATGGTCTCGGGTTCGGCTGCCTTGCAACCCAGGCTGACCCGAATATTTACTGCAGCAGGCATGCAAATCCTTGAGGGCTATGGACTCACAGAAACCTCACCTGTGGTAAGTGTCAACGTATATGAAGGTGAAAATTTCAAAGTCGGAACGGTAGGAAAGCCCATTGCCAATGTGGAAGTTAAAATAGAGGACGACGGTGAAATACTGGTCAAGGGCCCCAACGTTATGATGGGTTACTACAAGGACCCGAAAAAAACTGCCGAAGTCATGACCGGTGATTATTTTCACACGGGAGACAAAGGAGAAATCGACAAAGAAGGGTTTTTAAAGATCACAGGGCGCAAAAAAGAGATCTTCAAGACCTCAGGCGGAAAATACATCTCTCCCACCCTGTTGGAAAACGAGATGAAACAGTCACGTTTTATTGAACAGATACTTGTCATTGGTGAAGGACAAAAAATGCCCGCTGCCATTGTACAGCCCAATTTTGAATTTGTAAAGGAATGGGCCAGGAGGCACAACATAGACTGTGGAAAAACACCAGAAGAAATCATAGCGAACAAGGCAGTAAAGGACCGCATCATGGAAGAAATTGAAATTGGCAACCAACAATTCGGTAAGTGGGAAATGATCAAGAGGATTAAGATGACCCCTGAGGTATGGTCGGTAGACAACAACCTGCTCACTCCTACTTTCAAACCGAAAAGAGAGATGATCCTGGAAAAATACAAGCACCTTTACACCGAGATCTACGGCTGATTTTAATTGGGAAAAATAAAAGTTTTGAGGTGCATAACCCAGGGGGCAGACCATGTGCCTCGCTCACTATCACGACTTTAGAGATTAGCGTTCTTGAAACATCTCGAGTCTTTTATGCCGCGTGTTTTTTTTAGTTGTAAATACCTGTCTTAATTCATACATTTGTGAACTACAACAAACGATTACATGGAACATTTTATAGTATCAGCCCGAAAATACCGACCTCAGGTATTTGGTGATGTCGTAGGCCAGGAGGCCATTACGAGCACCCTGGAGAATGCTATAAAGAATAATCACCTGGCTCAGGCGCTGTTATTTACAGGCCCCAGAGGGGTTGGCAAAACCACCTGTGCAAGGATTCTTGCCAAAAGAATCAATCAGGAAAGCATGGAGCATCATCCTGAAGACGAGGATTTTGCTTTTAACATCTTCGAACTTGATGCCGCTTCAAACAACTCTGTAGAAGACATCAGGACCCTGAATGACCAGGTCAGGATCCCGCCGCAAACCGGAAAATTTAAAGTCTATATCATTGATGAGGTGCACATGCTTTCGCAGTCTGCCTTCAACGCTTTTTTGAAAACCCTTGAAGAACCGCCGGCACACGCCATCTTCATCCTGGCGACTACCGAAAAGCATAAAATCATACCCACCATCCTATCCAGGTGTCAGATTTTTGATTTTAAACGTATCGGAGTCCTTGATATCAAAAATTACCTGCATTATATCGCAAAAGATGAAAAAATAGAGGCTGAAGATGATGCCTTGCATATCATTGCACAAAAGGCAGACGGAGCCCTCAGGGATGCCCTGTCTATTTTCGACAGGGTCGTCAGTTATTCTGGAGCAAGCCTTAACCGGAAAGCGGTTTCAGAAAACCTGAACGTGCTTGATTATGACGTCTATTTTCAGGTGACAGACCTGTTGCTTGACAACAATATTCCCCAGGTACTGGTTTCTTTGAACAACATCATGGCCAAAGGTTTTGAAGGTCATCATTTTATCAACGGTCTGGCCTCGCATTTCAGGGACCTGCTGGTGGCCAAGGATCCGGCTACAATTCAATTGCTCGAAGTTGGAGATGCCGCTAAAAAACAATACCTGGAACAATCCAAAAAAGCGGACCTTCGCTTTTTGATGCGCTCGATAGACCTGGCCAACGAATGCGACCTGAATTACAAGGCCAGTAAAAACCGGCGCCTGCTGATCGAACTGTCTTTAATGAAAATTGCATCCATCACTTTTGATGGCAAAAAAAAAATCTAAACGCTTCATAATTCCCTCCATTCATTTTTTGACCACGCATCCTGTGGAAAAAATGCAAGAACCTGTTAGCCAAAACCAAGGCATACCTGATCCCCCTCCACCGGCGGCCCTTAAAACCCCGGCAGAAAATATTAAATCCGACCCCCCTGAACCGATAAAAAGGCCGGTCCCTGCCAAACCGTCGAAACCAAAGGCGATTCAGCCTGCCGGAAGAAGAAATTCAGCCCTGTCCTTATCGAGTCTAAAGCGAAAAAAGGAAGAGGAAGCTAAGGCCAAAATCAGGGAAGCGGCTAAAGTTGACCCCAGGGACCTTCCTAATGATCCGTTCACGAAGGAAACCTTTATCAAAGTTTGGACAGCCTATGTGGAATCGCTGCACGACAAAGGAGAAAAAATTCTTGCCTCTATCCTAAAAGCGGATGCACCAGGATTAAAAGGACACCTGATTCAGCTGAGCTACCCGAATGAGATGATGAAACTGGAACTTTTAAAAGTAAGGCCCAAAGTGCTGAAACACATTAGAAAGGCCCTGAACAATTACAGCATTGATTTTGAAATCACGGTCAATGAAGATACCACAAAAAGGTTTGCTTATACCCCGCAGGAAAAATACGAATTGCTCAAAGAAAAAAACAAAGACATCTCCCTGCTCCGGAAAACCTTTAACCTCGATCTCTGACCCGGATTAATCTTTTACGGTGAGACGCAAGACCGAACAAACAGAATGATCGGCAAATTTATCCTTGTTTTTCCCGAAAAGCACGTTTTGCCAGTTGTCTTTTTCGGGTGTTCCAATGATCAACAAGTCATATTCCGCAGACATATCTGTAATCATTTCTATGGGGTCATTGGAATGCCTTATCAGGACCTTGGATTCACTTTTGGCTTTTTTGAGCAGGTTGGTTGATCCAATCTCCATCTTCTCAACGACATCCGCTGACATCGATTCGGGCACCACGTGAAGCAAGGTGAGAGAAGCTCCGTAGAACAGACAAACCCTGTCGGCAATGGCCACAAAATTCTTATCCTTTCTTCCGGGCCTGAGGGCCATGACCACCTTCGAAATATGCCTTACCCCATTGTCCCGGAACAGTGCAAAATCAGAATTCACGTGGGTCACGAACCAACCTATCGGGTTACGCACCAGTAGGCCTTTGTGCGCCCTGGCATCCCAACCCATGACCATCCAGTCGCAATGGGTTTGTTCGCTTAGTTCCCTGATGGTCTCTGAAAGATCGTGGGTAACAACTGCTTCAAAATCCAATTTCACATTTCTTGCCTTTGCCAGCCCACTGAAACGGCGCCCCAAAGAATGGATCATCGGATTCTCTTCCATGACAGCATCCAGAAAAGTCTGATTCGGGACCTCGGTAATATGTACTGTTTGTGTGATTTCCTTTTTGTTCAGTGCGGCACCCATCTCAACCAGCATTTCAGGAGATTTTTCGTTCCCCAGAAGCGGGATTACCACCCCGGCGTCTGAAGCAATTTCACCATCGAGAACAGGATTGTGGATCTTTTCGGCATTGCTGTATTCCCTCTGACTGCTTTTTTTCTTTTTGTACATGAGATACAGGGCCGGCCTGTGCCCGTATTTTCTGAGCACACCGGTTCTGGCCGTTTTTTTACCGATATATTGATAAATGACAAAACCGATCAGGAAAATGGCCAGGATCGACATAAAAGGAAGAAAACCAAGAAACACAAGGAGTATGATTCCAGAAACGATCCCAAATATTTGAACAAAAGGGTATAGAGGTGATTTATAGGTCGGATTGTACCATTGTGCAGAGGTCTCCCTGAGGATCACTACACACAGATTTACAGAAATAAACATCATGACCATAAAAGCCGAAGCCAGTTTGGCAATCTTTTCAACATCGAGAAACAAGATCACCAGTGCCATGGTAAAACAAGTGAGTACAATGGACCAAACCGGTGTCAGGAACCTGGAATGAATCTTTCCCACGAATTCAGGAAGCAATTTGTCAATCGCCATGGCAAAAGGAAAGCGGGATGCCGCCAGTACACCTGAATTGGCCATAGAGATTAGTGTGATCACGCCAACAATGGCAACCGCGTAACCCACATAAGAACCACCAAGGATTTCGCCCAGCGTGTATATGGGTTTGAGATCAGACCCCAGGGTCTCCATCGGAATATTCCCCACCAGGGTAAAAGCAATGAACACATAGATCATGGTCATGATCAATAAAGACAGTATCATGGCCCTGGGCAGGTTCTTGCTCGGATTCTTGATTTCTCCCGCAATGGCGGCTACCTTGGTCACCCCGGCATATGAAATATAAACAAAAGCCACGGTTGAGATCAGCCCAACGGAACCATCAGAATAAAAGGGATCAAGCAAAACAGGATCTACTGCAGGCAAGCCAAAAATAAACAGGGTGACCAGGGTGATCAAAGAGATGCTTACCACTACGATCTGCACCTTCCCTACCTTTTTCACTCCGTTGATATTGAGGAACAAAATGATCAGGAGGAAGAACAAGGAAATATACTTTGTAAAACCATTGGAGGCATTGGCCAGTACCGAAAGGTAGGCCCCAAATCCGACCAGGGCAAAAGCGCTCTTCAACAACAGGGACAGCCATAAACCCAAGCCTGCTATGGTACCAAAAATGGGCCCGAAGGCCCGTTCAATATAAAGATAGGTGCCCCCTGATGAGGGCATGGCGGTTGCCAGTTCAGATTTTGAAAGTGCTGCGGGCAGGATGCATACTGCAGCCAGCAAATAGGCCAGCCAAATGGAAGAACCCGTTTTTGCCGCGGCGATCCCCGGTAAAACAAAAATGCCGCTTCCCAGCATTCCACCAATGCTAATCGCAATAACTGAAGTTAAATTTAAACTTCGTTCAAGTTTTTTCAATTTGCAAATTTTTCTCTAAAATAGGCTTTTTTTAAGAATATCAAAGGCAGATAAATAAATCATGTGGAATATAAATTTTAAATTTGCTGCGTCAAACCACAGTTTGTCACAATCAAAACAAAAAGCATGTTAGGACTTAAATTTGAAACGGAGACCTCCTGGGTAGAGGTGGCTAAAAACGG
>CBDUAP010000190.1:0-5823 GCA_965365165.1 uncultured Flavobacteriaceae bacterium | reverse complement strand
TTTCCTTTTGTTTCAGGAATCCATTTCCATGTAAAGAAGATGATGAAAACGATAAAGGCCGAGAACAAAAAGTATGGAAGCGAATTGTTCCAGGTGCCTCCGTCAGCAACCAGCTGGTTGGCCTCGCTTTCAACAACGATAGGAAAGGTCTGGGAAACAAAATAATTGGCCAGCCATTGTGCGGCAACCGCAATGGCCATAGCCGTACTTCTGATGCTGTTAGGGAACATCTCTGACAATAGCACCCAAACGATTGGCCCCATTGACATGGCAAAAGACCCAATGAACATCAGGATCCCAATCAGGCTTATGATACCTTCGGTAGATGAAATAGTTGGCAGACCGGCCGAGTTGACCCCCGAATAATCACTGAGGTACAGGGTGAAACCCATGATCAAAAATCCAATCAGCATTCCAAAACCCCCAATGATCAGCAAAGGCTTCCGCCCCAGTTTATCGACTGTGAACATGGCGATGAAAGTAAACAATAAATTAACCGTTGCCAGCAGGATCTGCTGCAATAAAATGTCCTCTTGCCCGAAACCTAGCGCCTGCTCAAAAATATCAGCTCCATAATACAGCACGGCGTTGATACCTGTAAATTGTTGCAATACGGAAAGTACCGTTCCAATAATCACAATTGGAAACAGGGACTTTTGAAAAATGGAGGCTTTCTTTTGTTTTCCTTCCTCCTGTATGGAATCTTTGATCTCTTTGTATTCCCTGTCTGCCATTTCCTTTCCGTGGATCCTGGTAAGTATGTTCAGCGCTTCTTCTTCTTTACCCTTGATCATCAACCAACGCGGACTTTTGGGAACCAATAGTAAAAGGAAAAAGAACAAAGAGGCCGGGATCAGTTCTGACCAGAACATATACCTCCAGCCAAAATCAATATTGTCCTGATCCGTAAGTTCGGATCCAATAAAGTAAGTTGTTAAAAAAACCACAAAGAAACCGATTACAACGGCCATTTGATAGTATGTGACCAGGGTCCCTCTCTTTTCAGCAGGTGAAATTTCTGCAATATAGGTAGGTGCATTCATCGAGGCCATCCCGATAGCGATACCCCCAAGAATCCTGAAGAAGACCATCAGGGTGATTGATTCCGGCAATATGGCCGGCAATCCCGAACCCCAGGCCGAAATGGCAAAAAGTATGGCCGAAGCAATTAATGAGTTTTTTCTTCCTATGGATTTGGAAATGACGCCTGCTGATGCGGCTCCCACCAAGGCTCCAAGCAAAGCACTACTCACAATAAACCCTTTTAACCAACCCGTCAATTCAAAATATTTTGAAAAATAAAACTGGGTTCCGTTGATCACACCTGTGTCAAAACCAAACAAAAGTCCCCCAAGGGTAATCACGATGGTTATAAAATAAATATTGATCCTTTTAGTGCTAGTTTGTCCCATGATATTTTCGAGGTTTTAAAAATTTTGCTCAGCAAGATAGAAGATATTTTTGATTAATTATAGAACTTGTCCAGATTTTGAAAGTTATCGGGCTGATCTGCGTATTGGCTTTATGGATTGTCATAATCCCTTATAGGCATTATCAAGCCAGTTCATTCTTTGTTTAAACCAAGTTTTCAGGTGTGCGACCTCCGCCTGATGGGTATCAAAAACTACCGGGTTAGGCCATACGTAGTTCCCGAAAAGATCCCATTTCTGATCATTCTCATCCTGAGACCACTTTAACAGATGAGCATAATAATCCATTTTATCCAGGATAAAATTCTCGTTCTCTTTAAAGTACAGAAAACGATCCTTTACTTTTTCTTTAAATACCTCATCTTGAAAAAGTCTGTCAAACCAAGCATGGTGCTTCACCCAAAACCCTGTTGGATGTTCACATTCGGAATAATCAACGTTTCCAAAAGCCAAATCGAAATCCCATAAAGGACCCATTTTTATCTTTTCACCGGGCATGACATTGAGGAAGATACTGGAAAAGCTTCTGGAATCCTGATTCTTGGTGATTTCACTGATAAGGTACCAATCGATAAAACTATCAATATCAATATATTTGGCATAGCCTAAATCAGGATCAGTAAACTGAGGTCCCATCAGAACGTTCTCAAATTCATTGATCAATTGACTGACATAATTGAACTCATTGCTGTTATACTCAGTTTCAGGTTCTTTGATGTTGATCAAAAATTTGTTGGTTCTAAAATATACATCATCAGGATCCAGCCTTTCGAGCTGATCGATTTCCAACAAATAACCTGTATCACCAATCAGCACCCGGTGGTCACTTTCTTCCACTTTCTGGGAGATGTTGTAAGTTCCATTGTATTGCCCGTTGATCACAACCTCTGTAAATACACTTTGAGGAGTCCAGTCCAGCTGACTCAAATAACCCAGTTCAAAAGCGATTTTGTTCCTGATCAAGGACTTGTCAGAATATTCAGCAAGGAAGATCCATTTTTTATCCTTGGGCATCCCCAGCATTTCTGTCTTTTCGGAAAACTTCATTTGATAAGGCTTTTTCGGATGCACGTACCAGGTCGAATTGCCCCTCCCGCGTATTTCAATTGGACTTGCTTTCAAGTCTGTAAAATGGCGGCCACCCTCCATTGATACAGTTCCTGAAAAATAATCCTCCTTAGAATCGATCGCTTGCCCGTTAGCAGTCTGGATATAAATAATGGGCAAACCAGTAAAATAGGTCATGTCGACGTCATACTGACCTGCTCTGCCATCATCAGTAGTTACTTTGTAATTTACTATTTCACTGAAATCATTAGCAGTTTCACCGCTAATTTGAACTTTTTCATTCACCAGAACTTCGGCACCATTGTGTTCAAAAGTGGCCACCATATTTTTGACATCGATTCCAAGGGGTAATCTTCCGCTAATGATATTGCTTTCAATGGTTGTATACCGATTTCCGCTCAGATCAGGATTCCTGAAATTTAAAAAGTAAAACTCGGTGATTTCCGTTCCCTGAATCACAGGTTCAATCATAACGGAATCATCAGAGCATGACGATAATAACATCATGGTGATGATAAACATTTTGGTGAAAATATTTTTCATAACAATTTTATAAGGAATATATGTACTGTCTTTTGGCCATTTAAATAAGATCATAACCTTCAAAAAACGCCAAATATTTCCAAAAATAGGCCCTTTTAATGACTCCTGATCTGACAAATATCAGCTGGTTTAAACTTTCGACATGTATTTATTGATAAACCCTGATATAATCAATGACAAAATCCTGAGGAAAAATGGAATCATCAACCTCCGGCCCGCCAAAACCACCTCCGATGGCCATGTTGACCAGGATGTAAAAAGGCTGATCAAAAGGCCAGGTAGTTTCGTCCTTGTATTTGGGGGCAAAAGTGTAA
This sequence comes from uncultured Flavobacteriaceae bacterium, assembly GCA_965365165.1. Lineage (GTDB taxonomy): Bacteria > Bacteroidota > Bacteroidia > Flavobacteriales > Flavobacteriaceae > Lutimonas. The sequence goes on along the minus strand of CBDUAP010000190.1, from coordinate 2,468 downwards.
AATGAATCGCCATCGATTAGGAATTCAATATGCTCCTCGGTCCAGTCAATTGCAAAGGTGTGGAACCCCTCCTCTATGCCCTCGACGATTTCCTTTTTTGTATTGATGGTTGACCCATGGCTGTCTGCCGTATGAAGGGACGTAAAAATATGTTCAGGCTCTTTCCCTACATATTCAAGAATATCAATTTCGCCGCATTTGGGCCAGCCCACGGCATCGATATTCGAACCCAGCATCCAAAACGCCGGCCATAAACCTTTTCCAAGGGGCAGTTTGGCCCTGATCTCGATTTTCCCATACTGAAATTGAAGCTTTCCTTTGGTACTGATCCTTGTCGAAGTATACAGATCACCACTTTTTTTTGCAGAGATCGAAAGAAGCCCAGACTTCAATTGGTGGTTGTTTGCGGTATAAACCTGCCTCTCATGATTTCCCCAACCGCATAATTCGGGACAACCATCTCCGGTTACAATGTTCCATACCTGCTCATCCAGGACGGTCCCGTCAAAGTTTTCTTCCCATACGAGTTTTCTTTCCTGTGAATACAAAGTAGCACAGACTGACAGGATTAAAAACGGTATCAAAAGTTTCGATCTCATGAGTTTTTTAATTAAACTAAATTTTAGATGAGGAACTGAAAAGCTCCTGCATTACTTTTTTAGGCTCCCTGTTCTCAGTAAAAAGGCCCCAGTGTTTTTCAGGTTCCAGCGGATCATTTGATCCCTTCCATGACTCATCAAAAGCCTCAAAAACAAAAGTTAATATATTTTCTTTTTCACTCCATTCAATCAAATCATTATAGTAAATTCTTTGAAACTCTTCATTAACGTTACTCGGGTAAATTCCCTTTCCGTTGGAGAAAGTGGTCCAGCCGGCTTCGGTAATAACCACAGGTTTATCCGGATATCTTTCGGCAACGGACCTGTAATTACTAACGGTATAATCCATTGCCTCATGAATTCGCTTGTATTCCCATACAGGATAGGTATGGATTGAAATAAAATCAACTTCTTCGGCAAGATCTTTTAGTCTGTCCAGCCATGGAAGGTAATTCTCACAAAAAGTAACGGGTTGTTTCGCTCCTTGCTTGATCATTCTTACATAACTGATGACATTTTCAACCGGCACAAAATGATCCGTCCATTCAACACAAGCTTCATTGCCTGCAGATAATGAAAAAATAATATCAGGATATTGATTGGCCAGAAGAATCAGTTTCCTGATCTGCTTTAAGTTAATCTCTTTATTCTCTTCTAATTTAGATTCGGCATAAGTTCCTCCCCATGGGCAACCGTGGTTATTGGCCTCGGCAACAATATATGCCCCGAGCATCACTTTAAAATGGAGCTTTTCCTTTCGAATTACCTCCAAAACCATTTCAGAATGCTGGTCACAGTCATACAAGCGAAGATATTTCCAATGCTTTTCCAGAATTAAAAGATCTTCCCGAACTTCCTCGTAGCTCGGATAGACACCTCCGGGCCATTGCCCTTTTCTAAATCCGGAATAGCAAATAGCCTTTCCTGATTCAATCTTTAAAGCTTTCGTATAGTTCATTAATTCGGCTTTGGTAATTTGAAATTCAGCTTAAACAATCAGTTTAGAACTTTTTAAGTTTTTCATCCTTATCCCAAATCCCCCAATAGGCGCCAACATCACCCTCTGTTCCTACCTTCCAGGATTCATCAAAAGAAGAAAAATAGAAAACCTCTATACCGTCTTCTTTAGACCATTTTTGGGTATTGATAAAATACTTCATGGCATTTTCAAAGGAAGGATGAGAACCTTCGAAACTTCCCCCCATACTGGGCCAGCCAGTTTCTGAGATGATTACCTTTTTGCCATTGCCCGCCTTAACAGCCTGATTGAACATTTCTTTCATATACACTAATGAATATTCCAAACTGCATCCTTCCCAAAAAGGATAACAATTTGCCAATATAACGTCACAAGCCTCTGTGATTCTGGGGCGGTTTGAAAATTCGTAATAGGCATCGACATAACCCATTGGAATATCGGGTAAAGCCTCTTTGACCTGATGCATAAAATTGAGAAGTTCATCTTCAGTCAGGTCTTTACGATACATGACTTCATTACCAACTGCTGCAATATCTACATATCCCTGTTTGGCAAGCTCTATTAAATTTGCTATTTCTCGCTGATTGATTTCATCATCATCTCCCAGCCATGCGCCAACCATTGTTTTAAGACCATATTCATGCGCAATTCGAGGAATAGCTTCATTACCATCAGTACATGAAAAGGAACGAATCCAATTCGTATAGGGTTGAATGATCTTCATCCTTCGCCTTATTTGAGCCTCTGTAATTTGATCTCCGACAAGATATTTTTGGTTGCTTAATAGAGATTCAATTTTATCTAAAGCGTTGAATAAATGATCAAAGGCTTCTTTGTAGGCTTCTTGTGTAGTTGCAAAGCCTGCTTTGTAAACACCATTATTAATATTA
>CBDUAP010000189.1:0-5825 GCA_965365165.1 uncultured Flavobacteriaceae bacterium | reverse complement strand
CGAAGCCACCTCTGCACGCATCAAGGCCTCATACTGGTGAATGGCTTTGATGGTATTTACAAAAAAGGTGAGAAACTGCAGGTTTCGCATGGGTGTTTTCCCCGGGCTCAACAAGTTCACACCATGATCGGTGCTCAAAGACCAATTGTTGTGTTTGCCTGATCCATTGATCCCGGCAAATGGCTTTTCATGCAACAACACTTTCAACTGATGATTGGAAGCCACTTTTCCCATAATATCCATAAGGAGTGAATTATGATCTACTGCAAGATTGGCCTCTTCATAAATAGGAGCCAGTTCAAACTGATTGGGAGCCACTTCATTATGCCTTGTTTTCACAGGAATGCCCAGTTTCATGCATTCGGTTTCAAGCTCGATCATAAAACTCAACACCCGCTGGGGAATGCTTCCGAAATAATGATCGTCCAGCTGCTGCCCTTTTGCCGAAGAATGGCCCAATAAGGTTCTTCCCGTCAGTACAATGTCCGGTCTCGAATAGGCCAGTGCTTTGTCAATCAGGAAGTATTCCTGCTCCCAGCCAAGGGAGGCGTTTACTTTTGACACCGTCTTGTCAAAATATTTGGCCACTGCCGTGGCATGTTTGTCAACTGCTTGAAGCGCCCTGAGCAAAGGGGTCTTATTGTCAAGAGCCTCTCCGGTATAAGCCACAAAAATAGTAGGTATGCACAAGGTCGTACCGTAAACAAAGGCCGGAGACGTCGGATCCCAGGCTGTATAACCTCTTGCCTCAAAAGTATTTCTGATACCCCCGCTCGGAAAACTGGAAGCATCGGGCTCCTGTTGAACCAACTCATTTCCCCCAAATTTCTCCATTGGGCTGCCATCATCGAGAGTTTCAAAAAATGCGTCATGCTTCTCTGCTGTTCCTCCCGTTAAAGGCTGAAACCAATGGGTATAATGGGTCACTCCCTTTGTCAGGGCCCAGTTCTTCATTGAACTGGCCACCTGATCTGCGATCTTCCTGTCAATTCTCGAACCGTGTTTGATGGCATCCACCACACCTTTATAAGCTTCCTTAGTAAGGTATTGCCTCATGTTTTTATCGTTAAAAACATGGCTGGCAAAATATTCAGAACGAAGTTTTGCTTCCGGCACTTGCACCGAGCTACGGTTCAAAGTTTCCTGTAAAGCACGTGATCTAAAAGTACTCATACATCAAAAATTAAATTTTAACGCTGTAAAAATAGCAATTTTTTAAATGTACCCCTCATAAAATTGGGTATTCATAAAAATAATATGAAGTTTGGTATATTTACCCCCTTTATTATTGATGTTGTTGAAATATAATTATATTTGCCTAAAAATTATTAATCCAGAAATAATATGAGTAAAGCAAAATTAGAGTACATATGGTTAGATGGTCATCAACCAACTCAAGAGTTGAGAAGTAAAACGAAGATTGAAGATGATTTTGGTGGAAAACTAGAAGATTGTAAAATATGGTCATTTGACGGATCGTCAACTGAGCAGGCAGAAGGAGGTTCTTCAGATTGTTTATTGAAACCAGTTGCTATCTATCCTGATCCTGTAAGAGAAAACGGATGGTTGGTCATGAGTGAGGTTTTGAATGCAGATGGTACGCCTCATCCTACAAATGCAAGAGCTAAAATTGACGATGATGATAATGATTTTTGGTTTGGTTTTGAACAGGAATATTTCTTGATGGATACAGAAACTGATTTACCACTTGGATTCCCAAGGGGTGGATTTCCCGGCCCACAGGGTAAGTACTATTGCTCAGTAGGAGGAAGATACACCTGGGGTAGAGATTTCGTTGAAGAGCATGCTGACCTTTGTATCGCAGCCGGATTGAACTTTGAAGGGATCAATCAGGAAGTGGCTCCAGGACAATGGGAATTCCAGCTTTTCGCCAAAGGTGCGAAAAAAGCAGGTGATGAGATCTGGATAGCGCGTTATTTATTGAACAGGTTGACTGAAAGTTATGGTTACTATATTGAATTACATCCAAAGCCTGTTAAAGGTGACTGGAATGGTTCAGGTATGCACGCAAACTTCTCGAACACGACCTTGAGAACCTGTGGTTCAAAAGAAATTTATGAGAAGATATGTGAAGCCTTCAGACCGGTAACTGACGAACATATCGGGGTTTACGGAGCATATAATGATGAAAGACTGACTGGATTGCACGAAACGGCTCACGTTTCTGACTTCAGCTACGGGGTTTCAGACAGAGGTGCTTCTATCCGTATTCCTATTATAACAGTTGAGAATGGCTGGAAAGGCTGGTTGGAAGATCGCAGACCTGCTTCTAACGGTGATCCCTACAAAATTGCGGGAAGAATCATCGAAACAGTTAAATCGGCAAAGCTCTAAACTACTGTTAGAACAAAAATTGGTAAATATTGAAAAATGTCTTCTTTAACGAGAAGGCATTTTTTTTATACCACCATATACAGAAAAACAATATAGGACCCAAGAAGTATCAGGCCTTCTCCCCATGATAATCTCATCCGCCCCGGAGCAAAGACCAATGGAAATATACTGAATGCAAAAGCAAGCATCCAGATGATGTCAAAACTCATAAGGCGCTGGTCATCAGCCTTGATGGGGCTTATCATGGCAGTGATTCCCAAAACAGCCAGAATGTTAAAGACATTTGACCCGAGGAGATTCCCCAGGGAAATTGCCTTTTCCTTACGGGATATGGCTACCAAAGACGCTGCCAGTTCAGGGATGCTGGTTCCAACCGAGATGACCGTGACACCAATGACCCTTTTGCTCACACCAACTTGCGTTGCGAGATTGACGGCGCCTTCAATGAGCAGCTCAGATCCGGCCCAAAGACTCGCACCTCCGAGCACCAGAAAAACCATAGATTTGCCTAAGGTATATTCAGTGTCATCCTCGGGCATTTCATCTATTACCGCGACTTTTTGAAACTTTAACAAATAGATCAAAAACAAAATCAGGGTAACAAAAAGTACCAACCCCTCCCATCTATGCAATTCCCCGTCAATTACCAGGAAAAAATACAACATCACTGAAGCGAGCATCATCACGGGCCAGTCGGTCATGTAAAAACTCCTTTCCACCTTTATCGTTCCTACCAAAAGGACGATCCCGAGCACAAAACCCAGATTGGCAATATTGGAACCAATGACGTTGCCCAGGGCGATGTCAGGATGGTCTTCTAAGGCTGATTTTAAACTCACAATCAATTCAGGAGCCGAAGTGGCAAAGGAAACGACCGTCATGCCAATAATGATCTTGGGAATGTTGAGTCTTAATGAAAGCGAGACAGCAGCCTTCAGCAACCAGTTGCCCCCGAGTATAAGGATACCAAATCCTGCCAGTATAAATACGTAATCCATGAAGACCTTTTGTACAAATATAGAAGAATAAATAATGTTAAACAGACCTTGCGGAAAAATTAAAACCTGTCTCATATTGTGCTGCCGGGTCCATGATTACTAATTTTTTGTTAAAAACTATTATTTTAGTTGTATAACTAAAAAAGTAGTTTATATTTGAATCAGAATTCAGATTATATGGAAAAACTTACCAATAAGGAAGAAGAAATCATGAGGGTTTTATGGAAACTCAAAAAGGCATTTGTAAAAGAAGTTGTGGCTGAATTACCTCAGCCCCGTCCGCATTATAATACCATTTCCACCATCATAAGAAATATGGAAGACAAAGGTTTTATAGGGTATCATGCCTTCGGGAAATCCCACCAGTATTATCCGATCATCAGTCAGGAAGAATACAAAAAGACCTTTATGCACAAAACCATTCAGCACTATTTTGGCAACTCATACAAGAATGTTGTATCGTTTTTTGCCAAAGAAGAAAAGATCAGCATCAGCGAGTTAAAAGAAATCATATCTATCATAGAAAGCAATCAAAACAAAAAGAACTGAACATCATGGAATATTTTATAAAATTTTCGGCCATTTTGGGTTTGTTTTATGTCTTTTACAAACTGCTTCTGGAAAAAGAAACATTTTTTAATTCGATCAGGGGCTATTTCATCATCGGTATCCTGACCGCACTGGTGACCCCTTTGATCGTCATACCCGAATACGTTTATATTGAAGACCTTTTCGCAGGGCAAACCGTTACGTCATCAGTTGCTGAAACGGCTTCCTCTGAAGCAGGCCAATTTGATCTTATGACCATATTGTTGACCATTTACGGAGCAGGGATCATATTCTTTGCGATCAGATTTTTGATACAACTGGCCTCCCTGGCACGCTTTATCCTCAAATTGCCCAAAAAGAAAATAGGACGTTTTATCTTTATTTCAACCGAAGAGCCTATCAGTCCCTTTTCATTCTTCAATTATATCATTTATCCGAACAAGGGGTTTGATGAAAATGAACTGGATCAAATCATAGCGCATGAAAAAGTACACGCGACTCAATTCCACACTTTGGATATTCTGCTGTCGCAATTGCTGATCATCTTTAACTGGTTCAACCCGGTGGCATGGCTTTATCACAAAGAAATTCAAAAGAACCTTGAGTTCATAGCAGATGACGGGGCACAGCGCAAGCAAGGGCAAAAAGAATCATACCAGTATTTACTGTTAAAAACCGTTTCACCCAATTACCCAATGGCTATCACAAGCAATTTTTATAATTCAATCATTAAAAAAAGAATCAACATGTTACAAAAAAACAAATCAGGAAAAATGATGTATGCAAAATTCATATTCATCATACCTATACTCGTCGCTTTCGTGATGACCTTTAATACCAAGGTCATCGCACAGGAGAAAAAAGTTGAAAAATACGAGGTCCGTACCACAGTGGAAGTCGAAATGATTACCAAGGATTTTCAAAAAAGTGATCTTGAAACCCTCAAGGCCAATTTGCTGAAAAAAGGGATCAATCTAAGTTATAAAAAACTCAAATACAATGATAAGAATGAGATCATTGGCATCCAGTTGAACGTTTCAAACAAACAAAACAATAAGGCCCAGATTGAACAATCAGGAACGGCGCCCATCAAACCCATCAGCATCAAATTTGATGACAAGGGAGCCCTTGCACTGGGCAATATGAAAGGCATGGAAGACCATGACGTTTTTTTCAGCACAAGCAGTGGCGATAAAATACATAAAAAAGTAATCGTTAAGTCTGACGGCAACGTATCGACTAAGGATGTCAACAGCTATGTATTCGTGTCAGAAGACGGAGGTGAAACCAGGGTTAAAGTGATCAATGGAGATAAAGTGATCGAAGAGGTCCACGGGCCAGAATCAGAAAATGTCTGGATCACAAAATCCGGAGACACAACCAAAATGAAAAAAATCAAAGTCATAGAAATCGATGAAGAAAATGATGGTGATCAGACCGTGATTATCAAAAAAGTCAAAAAAGGCGGAAAAGACGGGAAAGAAGTTGAGGTGACCGTTAAGAAAATCGGCGAATCAGACAAAGGTGCCAAGAAAATGATGTTTATCAGCGAAGACGGAGAACAACCCCTGATGATCGTTGACGGCAAAGAAATGGAAGGTGGCAGTTTGGGAGACATCGATCCTGAAACAATTGAAACGGTTAACGTATACAAAGGTGAAAAGGCCATTGAAGAATATGGTGAAAAAGGGAAGAATGGCGTGGTGGTCATTAAAACCAAAAAATAAATTCAATCTCAACTAAAATCTAAAAAAAATCGCCTTATTCAAGGCGATTTTTTATTTTTGCCCCTATGAAAAAACAAGTCTTTAAGGTTCTGGCCAAAGTCAATAAAATTATCTTACCGAGTTTAGGCAAGCGGGAAGTAGACATGAGTAAAGCCAAAAAATGGCAAATGGCATTGATCGGGTGGCGGTATTATGT
>CBDUAP010000188.1:0-5851 GCA_965365165.1 uncultured Flavobacteriaceae bacterium | reverse complement strand
GTATACAAAGGAACTGTCGTTCACAAACAAAATGGGGTGAACGTGGTTGAATATCACCTGTGGACACCAGAATGGAACGAATTGGTCGCTGGAAGTAAATTCCCGGGCTTGAATGAGAACTGGGCTGACGTAGCTTCTAAAGGCTATATCGGTTTGCAGGATCATGGTGATGACGTATGGTTCAGAAACATTAAGATCAAGGAGCTTTAGAAGGAATTATTAAAAAAAATCATGATAAAAAAACCTCTGCTTTTGCAGAGGTTTTTTTGTTTGTGCATTTTAAATTCGAAGCGCTAAAGACATGCCCGTTATTCCATTATAGGCATATAAACCTCGGCTTTCCATTGTAAGGCATTACCCCCCATATTGGGGTTGTTATGAAAGACTTCGAACGGGGTGTGTTCAACCTTCAGATTTTCTTTTTTAGCATAGTCCAATAAGGCATACCAGGCACGGTCACTCGAAATATAATTACCATTGTAGATGGCCTTTATGGCACTGCCTCCTTTAATTTCCCTGTATGAAATCAAGGGGATTTCAGGCAGGGAATCTTTTTTTAGAATGGGATAACAAAAGTCATACTGTATCCGGTCATTTTTTTGATCCCATTCATTGATCACCACAATGGGTCTTCCATTCAATTCCAAGTCGTGTTCTAACAGAGCGTTTGACAATAAGGAATAGTTTTGCATCATGCCGCTTGCTTTTTCAATTTGTTTACTTTCAAGCCGAACGTAGGCACAAAAAACAGGATCAGTTTCAGTCAGTCCTTCAATGCTTACCTTGAATTTAGCAATATGCTGCTTGAGCTTTTCATTGAAATCAACGACGGTGTTTTTGACCCTTTTTTCAAAATCCGTATGGTAAAAAGGATAGGTCAGACGATTTCGAAGGCTGTGGTCCTTATCCGTGACAAAGACCTGAACCATTGAGGTAGAGTCAGTTAAAGGAGTGATGCGCCAATTGTACAGAAAGGTGGAATCATTGTACACCACAGTTTGTTTTAATTGCAACAGGTCATCGGATTTTTCTATCTCAGCATCTGACATGCTATAACTCCATAGCTTGATGCTTTGATTGATAGCCCCTGGAAAAGTACGGGCGTTAAATTTCACGGCATAATCATAAGGTTTAAAAAACAAATACCAAACCAAAAACCCTATTAAAATAACAAGAGATACGGAAATAATTTTTTTCAAGCTCATTTCAATTAGTTAAACATATTTAAGTTCTCTACTACAAACCGGCCAAGGTCACGTCCTTGCTTTACTCCAACCTCGACTGCCGCCCGGTAATGAATTCCTCCGTACATCCTGCTGATGGCTGCTTCGTCTGCGGCTTCATTAAAAGAATTGAATTTTCTTACAGGTAGTCCATAAGGGAGCTCTGTATCATCCTCGAAGGCAAAATTCTCTCCAAAAATATCTGTGAGTGCGATGGCAGCTGCACCGGAGGCTACAGAATGTCCACTCACGTATTCAGGAAAAGGAGGTGTTTGCAATACAGGTTTCCAGTTTTCGTCAATATGTTGATTGATCAGCGTCTCCGGGCGAATCAGGTTACTTCTGTATTTTTCATCCCAACAGCTGATAAAAGCATCAGCAATGGCAATTGAAGTCTTGGCATAGGCATAAACGGTGTCGTCAAAATCGAAATTACTTTGTTTGCAGGCAATTTTATTGATGCCTATCCAGTGGGCGCCAGGGGTGATTTTCTTAGTGGCAAACATCAGGTGCCCTCTCGAAACGGATACATAAGGGTTACAATCCCAAAATTGGGCAATAGCGACTTCTTCTGATTCATCCCCTCTTTGTGTGATTTCATTGCTGATATCATAGACTTCTTTGAGTTCCTTGTAAAAATCAGAATTTTCTTCCAGGCTGAATGCAGGAGGCGGCACAGGCTTGAACTGTGCGGCAGAATCAATCACAAAGGGCCTAATTTTATTCCAGTGAGGCTCCAATCCATCCATATAAGAAGGAGGGGTAGGCTGCCATCTTGAAGGATCGTCTGAATCAACGGTGAACTTTGACATGGTCCTTGTTTGTTTGTAATTGTCCTGATCCATCCACCAATAAATATGAGCAGCCACCTGCAGCCCATAAGTCTTGGAAGCCTTAAATTCTTCTGCGTGCTGATTTTCCCAAACCTCATACAAACTGTCTCTGTAAACTTCAATACGCTCTTCAGAAAAAATCAGTCTTTTATTGAGGTCCATATGCGCTATCAGGGCGGCAAGCTGGAAATTGATAGGTTGGTCGGCCGGAGCCACAGGAATATCTGTCAAACCTGTCAATTGATTTTCAAGTGAACGGTATTTTTCATTGTTCTGAGCGATGATTTCATAGGCGGCGATACTGGGGTAGGCAAATACCCTGCTCGCCACAGGTGGTGAAAAAATATCATGTACCATGATTTCACCCACTTTGTCGACAGAACGATGAAAATCGTCTGCAGTGATCAAGATCGGTTCCTGTTTTTTTGCACATGCCCCTAAAAAGAGGAGGCTCAATACAATTATAATTTGCTTTTTCATCTTTAAAGTTTAATAGTTTTTTAATTCATATACCTGTGCCCTTTCGTTATTAAGGGTCACCAGTAAATAGGGTTTGTTTTTCAAGGTAATGATGTTCAGGTGCCTGGCTGATTTTTTGCTCAGATCAAGTCCCATCTCATGTCCCAAAAGAATGTAGTTTTCACTTTTGATCAAGGCCCCTGAGAAGGAATCAAATCGTCCGTGAAAGGGCTGTACTCCAAAATAATTACCTGCTGCCATGAGTTCGCTTTCACCATTTTTGTCAAAATCAAAACTCAAAAAGGAAGTAATCGGCGATACCTGTAATTTGGAAGGGAAAGGTACAAATTTAAAGGAGCCCTGTTCGTTTTTCAGGTAGCCGGATTCCAGATGATCAACCGTAAACATTTTAGCTTCCTTGAGAGTTTTTGCATCAAAGATCTCATCTATGGTTTTTCCTGCGAATGCCTTATAGGAAGTGTATTTTTTGCGCAACATGATCATTTGGCTTCCAAGTTCGTTCAGACCCTGTACAGGAAAGTATTTCCCGTTTTTTTCGATGGCGATGACCGATTCTGTTTTCCCGTTTTTATCAAAGTCATGGTAGTACATTTTCATGGGGTATGCCTCACTTGCCCTAAATTTATTGTTGGTTCCCCAGTTGCCCAGGACATAATCAAGGTCTCCGTCCTTATCAATATCAAAAGCGTGGATACTTTGCCACAGCCCATTCAGGGCCTGGGTTGTTGTAACAACCTTTTTCAGGGTGCCCTGATCGTTTTTAAAGAAAACAGGTTGCATCCATTCTCCTACAACGATGAGATCCGGGAATCCATCTCCGTCAAAATCAGACCATGTTGCATCTGTGACCATCCCGGCCTCCAGTAGCTCAGGTTGTTCCACGATCACAAAATTTCCATTGTCATTTCTTAAAATGTATGATTCCGGAATTTTGCCAAAATCATTTGAAACCGCATGGCTCGCCACAAAAAGGTCCATATCTCCATCCTGATCCATGTCTCCTGCTTTAACCACTGAGACATTGCCAAAATAATCAGGCAACTGGGCCCGTAAAAATTCCGATTCCTTCTGTACCATGTAGCGGTCAGACAAGATGGTGTTGCTGTTTGAGGCTGCCCCTCCTGATCCTATAAAAAGGTCCTTTTTTCCGTCACCGTTGAGATCTGCGATAAGCGCTGAAATATCTTCCTTGATGGAATCGTTTATGATTGATGGAATGGCATTTTCAATATAACCTGAGTCTTTTTGAATATAGATCTTGGATGCAACTCCATTCGATCCGCCCATAAATACGTCCTTAAGCCCGTCGTTGTCAAGATCTCCCACTGCGGTGGCAGGCCCCCGGTCTGACACCTGATATGGAATCAGTTTTTGCCTGTTAAAATCATTGAATCTGTTTTCCTGATGTGTAAAATCAATGCCTAAATTGTTTTCAACCCTTTGAAATAAATCCTTCGTTTTTGGTTTAAGGTTGTCAAAATCAAAAGCCACTGTGTTCTCAGGTCTCAGCAGTAGGGTCTGGTTGGTTGCCACGTCATTCAATACCTGGGTCGAGTGATCGGGCCAAACAATCCTCAAGGAATCAATGAGAGGCGCCTTGCCATATCCAAAATGCACCAATGGTTCTGAGGAGGCCTGAAAGCCACGAGCCGTGTAAAGTTCCTTGTATTGCAACGTTCCTTTGTGATAAGAAAAAACTTTGGTTCCAATGCCTGCAGCATTGGAAGGCTTGTAATCAAATTTGATTTTCAGGTAATTGGCCTTGTCATTTGTTTTGTTGATATACAAAGAGGCGGGAGAATTGATGTTGTTGATCACCAGGTCAAGGTCTCCATCATTGTCAAGATCACCAACGGCGGTAGCACCCGATATCAGGGAATCTTTAAGCGTCCAATCTCCTGACATATCTTCAAATGTAATGTCGTTTCCGCCCTTGAAAAAATAATTATGAATTTTTCCGGAGGGCATCATATCAATGGCCTTCTGATCTACGAGCCTTGAATTATTGATTTTATTCTTGATCTGATCGTCTGATATAAAATTGATGAAATCCAAATTATTGGGTCGTTTGGGAATCCCGTTGGAAATAAATATATCCTGTTCCCCGTCCTGATTGTAATCTGCAAATAAGGCACTCCAGCTCCAATCGGTTGCTGCTACACCACTGAGCAAGGCAAACTGGTAGTGGTAACCATATTGTTTGACACGAATGTTTAATATCTGGAGGCTTTCGTCACCGTCAGATGATTTCAGCACGGCTTCATCTTCAGGAAGCATATCCAGAGACAGGATATCGGGTAAGGCATCATGATTGATATCGGCAACATCGTTTCCCATTGAAAACCGCGAAGTGTGGCCGAAATAATCTTTTAGTTTTTCAGAAAAGGTACCGTCTCCATTGTTGAGGTAATAATAATCATCTTCATGAAAATCATTGCTCACATAAATGTCCGGATAACCATCCTGATTGAAATCAGCAGCGGCAACTCCCAGTCCGTATCCGTTCACCCCTCCATAGATACCTGCCTGTTCGCTGACATCAGTAAAGGTACCATTATCGTTACGCATCAGCTTATCGCCTGTCTGGTAGTTCCTTTTTTCTCTTAAATCGGCTCTACCAAATGATTCCTGGGTATGTACCGCATGATTCAAAATATAGATATCCAGATCATCATCCAGGTCGTAGTCAAGAAAGACAGCAGAAGAGCTGTAAGACTCTGAATCGAGGCCGAATTTGGCGGCACTTTCGGTAAAGGTCTCGTCACCGTTGTTGATGTAAAGTTCGTTGAATCCGTTAAACCCATTGAGTCCTACCACGGCGCATACATAAATATCAAGGAGTCCGTCTCCGTTAACGTCTCCCATGACGGCTCCGGTATTCCACGAGCTTTTACCGGTCACCTGAGCCTTTTCACTGATATCCTCGAATTTGAGATCTCCTTTGTTCAGATACAAGCGATTGGGCACTTGATTACCCGAAAAAAAGACATCAACCAAACCATCATTATTGATATCGCCGAGAGCAACGCCCCCGCCATTATAGAAATAAAGGTAATCCAGAATATTGAGATCATCTGTTTCCGTTATGGTGTTGACAAAGTCTATACCGGTGTCTTCAGGCGAAGGGTTGGAAAACAACTCACCCTCTTCTTTTCCGCAAGCGGAAAATACAAGGATGACCCATAAGCCAATTACATATTTAATTTCCGATTGCATAGATCTTGGGTTTATTATCATTAATAGCTGTAAAAATATAGGTCTTGTCATTTTTGTCTTTGAACTGTCCTATGTGTTTGATTTCATTTTTGACATAAA
>CBDUAP010000187.1:0-5885 GCA_965365165.1 uncultured Flavobacteriaceae bacterium | reverse complement strand
ATTATTGATTATAATTTGGCGGAGATCACCTTTACCAATAGAGTGGTGATCACTCAGTTTACGAGAATCCGTGTCGACTATGAATTTTCAGATCAGAATTACAGCCGATTCATTTTTCAGGCTGTTCATGAAATCGCTTACAGATCCTGAAGATGAACAAGACTCCGGTAAAAAAGAATCATTTTCAATATCTTTTAATTCACTAAGCCTACCGCTTTCTCTCATCAGGATCAGAATTTTTCGCATCACATCGATACCACTAAGATCAATTCTTGGGTCAGGTTCGGTATAGCCCTCAACCCCGGCCTGTTTTACAATGTCATAAAAGGAGGTTTCGGCATTGAAATTGTTAAAGATAAAATTCAGGCTTCCCGATAAAACAGCCTGGATCTCCGTAACCTCATCCCCGGATGAAACCAGGTTCTTCAGGGTATCAATAACCGGAAGGCCCGCTCCTACATTGGTCTCAAAAAGGAAGGGGGCATTGTATTTCCGAGATAGGTACTTCAGGGGTTTGTAGTTGTCGTAGGCTGAAGAACAGGCAATTTTGTTACAAGCCACCACGGCAATGCTTTGTTCGAGGCAGGAGGCATAAAGTTCCGTTACCTCCTTGCTGGCCGTGTTATCGACAAATACACTGTTGCGCAAGTTCAAATCACGGATGTTTTCCAGGAAACTGCCGCTGTTCGAAGCTTCCCCCTGATTTTCCAGTAGCCCCTTCCAGTTGTTCAGGTCAATTCCTTCTTCATTGAAGTACATTTTCCTTGAATTTGCCATGCCAATTACCCTTAAATTCAGGTGCTGCTGTTTCAAAAGATACTCCTTTTGGCTATGTATCTGCTCCAGTAATTTACTTCCGACGTTCCCAAGGCCCATAACAAACAGGTTGATTTGTTTGATCTGATCCTCAAAAAACGCCGCATGAAGCGTATTAAGCGCTTTTTTCACGTCTTTTTTACTGATAATAGCCGAGATATTCTTTTCTGTTGATCCCTGAGCAATGGCCCTGATATTGACATTGTTACTGCCTAATTCAGAAAACATCCTGCCGCTGATGCCCTGGTGCGATTTCATATTGTCACCCACGAGCGCAATAATAGCCAGTTCATGCTCAATAATCACAGGATTGATTTTGTGCATGAGCATTTCAAACTCAAATTCCTTTTCGACTGCCTTCCTGGACGTTTCACTTTCTGAGGCGTCAATAGCAAGGCAAATGGAATGTTCGCTTGAAGCCTGGGTAATGAACTTGATATTGATCTGTTCCTGTGCCAGGGCACCAAAAAGCCTTCTTGAGATTCCGGGAACCCCAACCATGCCATTTCCTTCAAGGGTCAGCAGGGCAATATCTTCTATATGGCTGATTCCCTTAACAGTAGATCCGTTTTTTGATGCTTGTTCGCTGATCCGCGTTCCTTTGTCATCGGGTGACATTGTATTTTTGATCAGTATCGGGATTTTTTTATCCAGGGCTGGTTGAATGGTAGGAGGGTAGAGCACTTTCGCACCAAAGTGAGACAGCTCCATGGCTTCCAGATAAGAAATTTCCTCAATAGGGCAGGCCTGCCTTACCAATTTAGGATTTGCGGTGAACATACCGCTCACATCAGTCCAGATTTCCAAAACTTGGGCAGACAATGCATTGGCAACAATAGCAGCTGTAAAATCAGAGCCTCCCCTGCCAAGAGTACTGGTCTCCCCTTGTTTATTTGAGGCAATAAAGCCCGGAATTACCAGTATGCCGGACCCAGCTTTTGATGCTTCCTCATAAATATTTTTGTAAGTCACTTCAAATTCGACCTGGGCATTTTGATATCCCTCACTGGTCCTGATCATTTTCCTGCTGTCAAGCAGCGAAACCTCAAGCCCTTCCTGCAGCATGGTTCTGTAAATAATGAAAGAGGACAATACCTCACCCGTACTTACAATTCTGGCGGCTGATTTATCTGACAGGTCATTCAATAAGGATACTCCGTTGAGAATCTCTTTTAAACCGTTTATAGTTTTGGCAACTTCTGCTTTGCACAGGGTTTGGTTCTCATGTTTTAGCAGGCCTTCGATGGCCTCAAAATGCCTGGCTTCTATGTCGTTAAGCAGGTCGTTAAACGCAGGATTATTGGCAAGGGCCAGTTCAGAAGCCTCGATCAACAGATTTGTTACTCCTCCAAGGGCAGAAACCACGACTGCAGAATTCCCCTGTTTTTTGCTAACGATATGAATTACTTTTTTAATGTTTTCAGCAGAACCCACAGATGTTCCACCAAATTTTGATACGATCATTGTTATGATTTTATAAGATAAAATGTGTTTTGTTTTTTGAGACTCCAAATTTACTTCCAGTAAATATAATCCCTTAAGGCGTGGTGATATAGCAAGACAACCCCTAAAGGGTGGTCATAGTGAACGTGGCAACCGTTGTGCAAAGGTTGCGTAAAGAAGAACGTTTGTCAACTATTTTATGCATGATGGCAAATATATACTACTTTTTTTAAATGATAAAGAATATGGTAATATTTTTAAGTAAATGATAAGTGAGCCCGATTTAATTATTGAATTTACATCATTTTGACAATATGCTTATCAAGTCAAAATTCAATTCAGTGAAGAATTTGTACATATCGATGATTGGATTACTAAGTAAAGGAATTTTTCTAAAGACTTGATTTCAAATTATTTATTGAATGGTCTTAATTTTTCAAAAGTATAAGTATCTTTATTCCAAACCTTAAAAACCATAATTATGTCAAACCTAATTTCAAAAGTGTCAGGAACCATCAGGAACTGGTGGGTATTTTTAATCATAGGAATATTATTGGTCCTCAGTGCCTACTGGATGTTTAAAACACCTGTCGAAAGTTTTATAAGCCTTGCAAGCTTGTTCAGCGCGTTGATCTTTGTCAGCGGTTTATTCAGTGTATTCTTTGCTTTGACCAACAGAGAAGACATTGACAATTTTGGGCTTTACCTTGCTGGTGGTCTGCTTGATGTGCTCATCGGATTCATACTTTTAAAGTATCCCGGTCTGACAGTGGTCCTCTTCTCAATGTTCGTTGGATTTTGGCTGCTGTTCAGAGGGTTTAATATGATATCGGTATCCTTCAAGATCAAGGGAGCAGGAGATTCAAACTGGGGCTGGATCCTTGTTTTTGGACTACTCATTGTGATCTTTGCCATGATGTCGATCATCAATCCTTTGATCGGGGCGAGTTACCTTGTGTATACCCTTTCTTTAACCATCCTGATCCTGGGCATCGCCAATATTGCACTGGCATTCCGGCTCAGAGGCATTAAGTCAAGTATAAGTGAACTCAAAGCGAAGTTATAAGGAAAAAAAAGAGGGACAAACGTCCCTCTTTTTTAGTTGGATTTTTTGCTGTGATCAATTTTTATGACCAGTTCATCTTTATCTTTGTCCAGATCCATAAAAATGGTATCATTTTCATTTAAATTTGCATTGACGATTTCAGAGGCAAGAGCATCTTCAATATACTTTTGAATGGCTCTTTTCAAGGGTCGTGCCCCATACTTCTTGTCAAAGCCTTTATTCGCGATAAAATCCTTTGCTTCATCACTTAACACCAACTTATAACCCAAATCAGAAATTCTTAAAAGCAGTTTTTCAAGTTCTATATCAATGATATTGTGAATGTCTTTTCTTTCCAAAGCATTGAAGATGATCACATCATCAATTCTGTTGAGGAATTCAGGAGCAAAACTTTTCTTTAAAGCATTTTCGATGACGCTTTTGGCATTCGCATCAGCCTGTTCTTTTTTGGCTGCGGTTCCAAAACCAACACCCTGACCGAAATCTTTCAATTGTCTTGATCCAATATTCGAAGTCATGATAATGATGGTGTGCCTGAAATCTATCTTTCTGCCAAGACTGTCTGTGATATGTCCGTCATCAAGAATCTGCAACAGCATGTTGAAAACATCGGGATGTGCCTTTTCAATTTCATCCAGCAACACCACGGCATAAGGCTTACGTCTTATTTTTTCAGTGAGCTGACCTCCTTCTTCATAGCCCACATAACCCGGAGGTGCTCCGATGAGCCTGGAGATTGCAAATTTTTCCATGTACTCACTCATGTCAATCCTGACAAGGGCATCGGGAGAATCAAATAGCTCTGTGGCCAGCACTTTCGCCAACTGGGTTTTTCCCACCCCCGTTTGTCCAAGAAAGATAAAGGAGCCTATCGGCTTGTTGGGATCCTTGAGTCCCACCCTGTTTCTTTGAATGGCCTTAACTACTTTTGAAACAGCTTCATCCTGGCCTATGACCTTGCCTTTGATCATGTTGGGCAGTTCTTTAAGGCGCAAACTTTCCGCTTCTGCAATCCTGTTGACAGGAATTCCTGTCATCATGCTTACCACTTCCGCAACGTTATCCTCAGTAACGGTTTCTTTATGTAATTTAGATTGTTCTTCCCATTCTAACTGAGCTGTTTCCAGCTCCTTTTCAATACGTTTTTCATCATCCCTCAACTTCGCGGCTTCTTCATATTTCTGACTTTTAACCACGTCGTTCTTGTGCTCCCTGATTTCCTCCAGCTTTTTTTCTAATTCCAAAACCTGCTTGGGTACAACGATGTTGGTGATGTGGATACGAGAACCTGATTCATCCAACGCATCGATGGCTTTGTCTGGCAAATACCTGTCTGTCATATACCTGTTGGTCAGGGTCACACAAGCTTTGATGGCTTCCGGTGTATAAACCACGTGGTGATGGTCCTCGTACTTGTTTTTGATATTCTCAAGGATCTGAATGGTTTCCTCCACACTTGTAGGTTCAACCATGACCTTTTGAAAACGTCTTTCAAGGGCACCGTCCTTTTCTATATTCTGACGGAATTCATCAAGCGTCGTGGCTCCGATGCACTGAATTTCACCCCGTGCCAGGGCAGGTTCGAACATATTGGAGGCATCGAGCGATCCTGTTGCACCTCCGGCACCAACTATGGTATGGATCTCATCTATAAAAAGTATGATGTCATCGTTCTTTTCCAGTTCGTTCATAAGCGCCTTCATGCGCTCTTCGAACTGACCTCTGTATTTGGTTCCTGCTACCAGGCTGGCCAGATCAAGTGAAACAATCCTTTTGTTGAATAAAATTCTTGAAACCTTCTTCTGTATAATGCGTAAAGCCAGTCCTTCTGCAATGGCTGATTTACCCACTCCCGGTTCACCGATCAAAATCGGGTTGTTCTTTTTTCTCCGGCTCAGAATCTGGGAGATACGCTCTATTTCGCGTTGCCTTCCTACCACCGGGTCCAGTTTGCCATCCTCAGCAAGATTCGTCAGGTCTCTGCCAAAATTGTCGAGTACCGGAGTTTTTGACTTTTTTACCACATTTGATTTGGAACCCTGATAAGGATTTTTCTGTGGATCATTAAATTCTTCTGGAGGGGTCTCTGCCTTTGGGCTTTCAGTGATATCATCTTCGTTCGAGTTGGCAAAGAGTTCCTGAAATACCTCTTTGACGTCTTCATAGAAAACATCAAAATTGTGCAAGACCTTCGTTGTCGGGTCATTCTCGTTTCTGAGGATGCAAAGCAACAAATGAGCTGTGCTTATCGCGTCACTTTTATAAAGTTTGGCTTCCAGAAAAGTTGTTTTCAATGCCTTTTCCGCCTGCTTTGTAAGATGCAGGCTTTTTTTGTCGTTCACTTCCTTTTTTACAGTGCCGACTTCGTGCAGTAATTCAATTTTTTTACGCAGTGCAGAAAAGTTCAATTCAAACGTTTTCAATATATCGTAAGCTTCTCCTTTTCCTTTTCTTAAGATACCAAGCATCAGGTGTTCAGTGCCTATAAAATCATGTCCCAATCTTAACGCTTCTTCCTTGCTGTAGGCTATTACATCCTTTACTTTTGGTGAAAAATTAT
>CBDUAP010000186.1:0-5887 GCA_965365165.1 uncultured Flavobacteriaceae bacterium | reverse complement strand
CAGCCCCGATCACAAAACCTTTGACCGTAAAGCCCTGGAGACTTTTGCCAGGCTGGACGACTACGATGTCATGTCAGCGGTAAAATCCTGGGTGAGGCATGAAGATTTTATTCTTTCTTATTTGTGTGATTCCATAGTAAATCGCAAATTGCCTAAAATTGAAATGAGAAATGAAATATTTGACAATGATTATATTACCAAGATTCGGCATAAAGTAAGATCAAAAATGCAGGTGGGAGAGAGTGATCTGGAATACCTGGTTTATGAAGGAGAAGTTCAAAACAAGGCATACAATACTGATAAAGAGGGTATTAGCATAATGTATAAGAATGGAAAACTGAATGATATCATTCATGCTTCAGACAGTTCCAGCATCGAGGCATTGTCAAAGACGGTCAGCAAGTATTTTATATGCTATCCAAAGAAGTTATTATAATTCTTTCGGATTGCTAAATTTTAGTATTTTTGCAATCATCAATTAAAATGGATTAAAAAGAAACGATTGAAATTTACAGCCAAACAAATCTCAGAGATCTTACAAGGAGAAATTCATGGAAATCCTGATGAAGAAGTATCGAAGCTTTCGAAAATTGAGGAAGGTGAGAAAGGATCATTAACATTTTTATCCAACCCAAAGTACAATTCATGGTTGTATTCAACTGATGCCTCCGTGGTAATTGTCAGTGATAATTTTGTTCTCGAAAGAAAAGTAAGCTCAACCTTGATTAAAGTTGAGGATCCTTACATGGCTTTTACCAAACTTTTGGAATACTACAACAAAATTCAATTGCATAAATCAGGTATAGAATCACCAAATTACGTACATGACAGTGTTGTTTACGGCGAGGAGATCTATTTGGGGGCCTTTAGCTATTTGAGCAAAAATGTGAGAATAGGAAAGAATGTAAAAATCTATCCTAATGTCTTTATCGGCGACAACGTCAATATTGGTGATGATACAATCATTTTTTCAGGGGCCAAAATTTATTCAGAAACACAGATAGGAAGCAACTGTACTTTGCATTCAGGCAGCATCATCGGAAGTGATGGATTTGGTTTCGCCCCAGACAAAAACGGAGGTTACAGTAAGATTCCACAAACCGGTAATGTGGTCATAGAAGATAATGTTGACATTGGATCCGGAACCACTATTGACAGGGCCACACTAGGGTCCACTATAATCAGATTTGGTGTTAAACTCGACAACCAGGTCCATGTGGCGCATAATGTTGAGATAGGTCAAAATACTGTAATAGCGGCTCAAACAGGTATTGCAGGATCAACCAAGATTGGCAGGGATTGTCAAATTGGAGGTCAGGTGGGTATCGTTGGCCACATCACAATTGGAAATAACGTCAGGATTCAGGCACAGTCAGGTATTGGTAAATCTATTGGTGACAATGAGATTGTACAGGGAAGTCCGGCCATGCCCTATACTGATTTTAACAAGTCCTATGTGCATTTCAGGAACCTTCCGAAATTATGCTCCAGACTGGACGAATTAGAAAAACAAAAAGAGATTAAAAATTTGAAATAATGAGTGTTAACCAAAAAACAATAAGCAAAGAGGTTTCTTTAGAAGGTATTGGTTTACATACCGGCAATAAGGTTTCCTTGACTTTCAAACCGGCTCCTGTCAATACAGGATTTACTTTTGTAAGAACAGATCTGGAAGGCCAACCTGCTATTGAGGCTTTGGCATGCTATGTTACAGACACGCAGCGAGGAACCAATATTGAAAAAAACGGGGTGGTTATCAATACTTCAGAGCATGTTTTGGCAGCTATTGTGGGCATGGATATCGACAACATCATTATTGAAATTGATGCTCCAGAACCTCCGATAATGGACGGTTCATCAAAGTATTTTATTGAAGTTCTCGAACAAGCAGGCATTGAAGAGCAAGATGCAGAACGGGAAGTGTACGAGGTCAAAGACATTATTTCGTTCAAAGATGAAGAGACAGGCAGTGAGATCATGATCATGCCTTCTGACAAATATGAAATCACCACCATGGTTGATTTTGGCACAAAAATATTGGGTACCCAAAATGCTACCCTGGAGCGCATGAGTGATTTTAAAAAAGAAATTGCCGATGCACGAACCTTCAGCTTTCTTCATGAAATTGAAATGTTGCTAGACAACAACCTGATCAAAGGAGGTGACCTGAACAATGCAATCGTTTACGTTGACAAGCCTCTTTCGGATGAAACCATGAAAAAGTTAAGCAAAGCTTTTAAAAAGGACTCCATAACCATAAAGCCTAATGGGATTCTCGATAATTTGAACCTTCACTGGGCAAATGAAGCAGCAAGACATAAACTTTTGGATGTCATTGGTGACCTAGCCCTGATCGGGACAAAGATCAAGGGCAAGGTAATTGCAACAAAGCCCGGGCACAAAATCAATACGCATTTTGCCAAGAAAATGATGAAACTGATCAAAATTGAGAAACGCAATAAGGTGCCTCAGTTTGATTTGAGTCAACCACCTTTGATGGATATCCATAAGATCATGAAATTGTTGCCTCACAGACCTCCTTTTTTACTGATCGACAGAATCATTGAACTTTCTGATCATCATGTTGTGGGTATGAAGAATGTTACGATGAATGAGTCTTTCTTTATCGGGCATTTTCCGGGAGCACCTGTAATGCCGGGTGTTTTACAGGTAGAGGCCATGGCTCAATGTGGTGGTATTTTAGTACTTAGCACGGTTCCTGACCCCGAAAATTACCTGACCTATTTCATGAAAATGAACAATGTCAAGTTCAAGCAAAAAGTCCTGCCGGGAGATACATTGATCTTTAAAGCAGAATTGATGGCGCCCATCAGAAGAGGAATCTGTCATATGCAGTCTTATGGATATGCCAATAATAAATTGGTCGTTGAAGCAGAGTTGATGGCACAGATTGTCAGAAATCCAGATAAATAATAATTACCCTAAGAATAACTTTATGAACCAACCATTAGCATATATACATCCTGGCGCGAAGATTGCCACAAATGTTGTGATAGAGCCTTTTACAACCATTCATAATAATGTGACCATCGGCTCGGGAACCTGGATTGGTTCTAATGTCACAATTATGGAGGGGGCAAGAATAGGTAAGAATTGCCGAATATTTCCGGGAGCCGTAATTTCAGCAATTCCCCAGGATCTCAAATATGAAGGAGAAGATTCACTGGTTGTGATAGGTGACAATGTGACCATTCGTGAATGTGCCACCATTAACCGCGGCACCAAAGCTTATGGAAAAACCGTCATTGGAGATGATTGTTTGATCATGGCTACGGCCCATGTTGCACATGATTGTGTGATCGGAAATAACGTGATCGTTGTCAATGGGGTTACTCTGGCAGGTCATGTTCATATTGGAGAGTATGCAATTATCGGCGGTCTGGCCGGGATCCATCAGTTTATCCATATTGGCAAGCATTCCATGATATCGGGAGGATCTCTTGTCAGAAAGGATGTACCGCCTTTTGTGAAGGCTGCGAAAGAACCTTTATCATATGTTGGGATCAATTCAATAGGTTTGAGACGTCGTGGATTCAGTTCCGAAAAGATCAATGAAATTCAGCAAATTTACAGGATTTTATTCCAGCAGAACAATAATACAACACAGGCGGCCAGGATATTAGAGGCAGAATTGAACGCAAGCCCTGAAAGGGATGAAGTACTTACTTTTATTAATAATTCCCAAAGAGGAATCATGAAGGGGTACACCAGTAATTACTAAGAAAATCAAAAAATGGCAAGCACATCAGATATTAGAAAGGGTTTATGTATCGAATACAACAACGATACCTACAAAATAATAGAATTTCTTCATGTAAAACCAGGTAAAGGACCTGCTTTTGTAAGGACCAAATTAAAGAGTCTGACTACCGGAAAGGTGTTGGATAACACATTCTCGGCAGGTCACAAAATAGAGGAAGTACGCGTTGAAACAAGAAAGTACCAGTATCTTTATGCAGAAGGCGATACTTATCACTTCATGAATACCGATGACTACAATCAAATCACATTGCAAAAAGAAGCCCTGGATGCACCTGAACTTTTAAAAGAAGGTGAGGTGGTTACGATCATAATCAGAACTTCTGATGAAATGCCACTGGCCGTTGAAATGCCATCACATGTATTTTTGGAAGTTGCACATACAGAACCTGGTGTCAAAGGAAATACGGCAACAAACGCCACCAAGCCGGCCATCATGGAAACAGGAGCCAAGGTGAATGTGCCATTGTTCATTAATGAGGGAGACAAAATAAAGATTGACACCGAAAAAGGTGCCTATGTGGAAAGAGTGAAAGAATAGCCCTGATGAATTTACCACGAACTTATACTTTAAAAGAAATATCACAAATAATTGATTCAGAGTTTGTTGGTGATAAAAATTTTCCTGTAACAGGAATGAATGAGATCCATGTGGTACGGCCGGGTGACATCGTTTTTGTTGATCATCCAAAATATTATGACAAAGCCCTGCAGTCTGCTGCCACGGTAATTCTTATCAACAAAAAGGTGGCCTGTCCGGAAGGGAAGGCTTTACTGATCTCAGACGATCCTTTCCGAGATTTTAACCGTTTGTCTCAACATTTTAAGCCCTTTTCACCTGCTGATCGAAGCATTGCAACCTCTGCAAAAATTGGTAAGCATACAGTGATCCAACCGAATGTTTTCATTGGAAATCACGTAAGCATCGGAGAAAATTGCCTGATACATTCAAATGTTAGTATTTACGATCATTGCGTCATTGGTGACCATGTCGTAATCCACGCCGGGACGGTTTTAGGCTCAGATGGCTTCTATTTTCAAAAGCGGGTCGAGGGTTTTACCAAGTTACAATCAGTAGGACGTGTGGTGATTGAAGATGATGTTGAAATAGGGGCAGCTTGCACTATCGATAAAGGAGTTACCGGCGACACTACCATTGGGCGCGGGACCAAAATTGACAACCAGGTTCAGATCGCACACGACACGGTGATCGGCAAAAAATGTCTTATTGCTTCTCAAGTCGGTATAGCCGGTTGTACTATTATTGAGGATGAAGTGACCTTGTGGGGTCAGGTAGGTATAAAAAGTGACGTGACCATCGGGAAAGGTGCTGTGGTTTATGCCCAATCTGGAATAAATTCAGATCTTGAGCCCGGTAAAACTTATTTTGGCTCTCCGGCAACAGAAGCCCGTGATAAATTCAGGGAATTGGCATTCATAAGATCACTTCCCAAATTACTTGAAAAAATCAAAAAATAAAATGGTTTAATCACTGTATTCTTCTACTTTTGTACGATGCAATTGAGGTGTTTGTAAATCATAAAATTAATAATATAAAAGATATACCAATGAGTGTTTTAGTTGATAAAAATTCAAAAATCATTGTTCAGGGATTCACCGGTAGCGAAGGAACATTTCACGCCGGACAAATGATCGATTACGGAACAAATGTGGTTGGTGGTGTGACCCCCGGAAAGGGAGGTCAATTACATTTAGACAAGCCGGTTTTTAATACGGTTGCTGATGCTGTAAAAGAGGCGGATGCAAATACGTCCATTATTTTTGTACCTCCAGCTTTTGCTGCAGATGCCATCATGGAGGCAGCTGAGGCGGGGATCAAGGTCATCATTTGCATTACTGAGGGCATACCTACGTCTGATATGGTCAAAGTGAAATCTTACATTGATCAGAGAGATTGCACTCTTGTTGGTCCAAACTGCCCAGGGGTAATCACGCCGGAGGAGGCAAAGGTTGGCATTATGCCGGGTTTTGTCTTCAAAAAGGGGAATGTGGGTATTGTTTCCAAGTCGGGTACCCTGACTTACGAAGCAGCAGACCAGGTTGTGAAAAGAGGACTTGGAATTACTACAGCCATTGGTATTGGCGG
>CBDUAP010000185.1:0-5891 GCA_965365165.1 uncultured Flavobacteriaceae bacterium | reverse complement strand
CTTTAAATATTTTTTCTAACCCGTATTCTACATTTTTTATATCACTCATCGCTTTAATTTTAATGGTTTAACCAACTTTTATAATAATCATTATCTGCCAATTTCATTGCAGCTTCAGTAACCATAAGCGGTTTAAAGGTATCGACCATAACAGCCAGTTCCTGTGTCTCTTTTTTGCCAATGCTCCTTTCCATGGCTCCGGGATGCGGGCCGTGTGGAATTCCTGCCGGATGCAAGGTAATATGGCCTTTTTCAATATTGTTCCTGCTCATGAAATCACCGTCTACATAATAAAGTACCTCATCAGAATCTATATTGCTGTGGTTGTATGGTGCCGGCACAGCCTGAGGATGGTAGTCGTACAATCTGGGCACGAAAGAACATATCACAAAACCGGCAGTTTCAAAAGTCTGGTGGATAGGCGGCGGAAGATGTACCCGGCCCGTAATGGGTTCAAAATCATGAATAGAAAACTTATAAGGAAAATTGTAGCCATCCCAACCGACCACGCTAAAAGGATGGGCAGCATAAATATATTCATGAATGGTATCCTGTTTTTTGACCTTCATCAAAAAATCTCCTTTTTCATTAAAGGTTTCCAGTTCATGAGGCGGATGTATGTCACGTTCGCAAAATGGCGAATGCTCAAGGTGCTGACCAAACCAGTTTCTGTATCGTTTTGGGGTATAAACCGGGCTTTTCGATTCAACGATGAACAATCTGTTATCTTCGGAGTCAAAATGAAACTGACAGATCATTCCCCGTGGGATGACAAGATAATCTCCGTATTCAAAATCAATGTTCCCAAGCATGGTTTTCAGTTTTCCTGATCCTTTGTGAACAAATATAACCTCATCAGCATCTGTGTTTTTATAAAAATACTCGGTCAATGATTTTTTTGGGGCGGCCAAACTGATTTGACAATCGCCGTTAACCAGGACAGGTATCCTGCTTTTAAGAAAATCATCTATAGGGGGTACCTCAAAACCTTTTAAACTTATGGACTTCATATTTTTTTCAACCGCAATCTGAGGTGCAACACTGTATGATGCCATAATTTTTTTCACCTGTGTAGGCCTCTGCGTGTGGTACAGCAAAGTTGACATCCCGTCAAAACCAACAGTTCCGAATAATTCTTCATAAAGAAAATGACCATCAGCATCTTTGAAAACAGTATGTCGCTTAGGAGGAATTTTACCTAATGAATGATATCTTGGCATAAAGAAATGATTTAAGGTTTATTAAAAGAAACACAAAATTACGTGACGAAAAATCCAATTATTCAGGGTTTCTCTTCATCAGAACTTTTAGAAGTGATAATAATTCGGCAAAAAAGCAGGTCATATTATATCTGTTATTTCGATGTTAACAAATATAACGAATATTTTTTAAGAATATAAAAATCAATAGCGATCGGTTTACTTCACCTCCACTACTTTTTTGATCTGAGGAGCATATTTTTGAATGGTAGCCTCCACCCCGTTTCTCAGGGTCATTTGATTTACATTACACCCTATACAAGCTCCATGGAATTTAACGTTCACAACGTCGTTTTCCAAGGATACAAATGAAATATCTCCTCCATCTGTTAAAAGATACGGCCGGATCTCATTCAGGGCCTTTTCTATATTATTCAACAATTCTTTTTGTGACATCATTCAAAAGATTAATCTCAAGGCCCGAATGAACGGGCCAGAGTTTTTTTTATTTTGAACTGCATCCTGACATGGTGGTTATTCTAACCACTTCGGTAGGAGGCAAATCCTCATTGCGTTTTACCAATTGGCTCAACATGTTTTTAGCTGTTTCAATAAAGGCCTGTTCCAGGGCCGTATTTTCCTGCAAGGCCACGGGATGTCCAAAATCACCGGCTTCCCTGATACTTTGTACCAATGGAATTTCGCCCAGCAAGGCTGTATCCAGGTCCTCAGCTAAATGTTTAGCTCCGTCTTTCCCAAATATATAATATTTGTTTTCGGGCAGCTCTTCGGGGGTAAAGTAACTCATATTCTCCACGATTCCCAAAACCGGGACCATGATATTTTCCTGATTGAACATTGCCACCCCCCTTTTGGCATCGGCAAGCGCAATATTCTGAGGTGTGCTGACGATTACTGCTCCTGTGATCGGAACAGCCTGAACCATTGAAAGATGTATATCTCCGGTTCCGGGAGGGAGATCGATCAGCATAAAGTCAAGCTCTCCCCAATGCCCGTCAAAAATCATTTGATTCAAGGCCTTCGAAGCCATGGCGCCACGCCATATAACAGCCTGGTTGGGATCTGTAAAAAAGCCAAGTGAAAGCATTTTAACCCCGTAATTCTCAATGGGATTCATTTTAGACTTTCCTCCTACTTCAACAGACAAAGGCCTTTCTTTCGCTACATCAAACATGATAGGCATCGATGGTCCGTAAACATCAGCATCAAGAACCCCGACCTTAAAGCCCATTTTCGCCAGTGTAACCGCAAGATTAGCCGTTATGGTAGATTTTCCGACGCCTCCTTTTCCTGAAGCCACAGCAATAATATTTTTTACCCCGGGAATTTCATTTCCTCTCATAGGAGCCGGTTTTGCCGGTGCATCAACCTTTACATTTACCTTGACATCTGTTTTTTCATCAACGCGGTCATGAATGATCTTCATGATTTCAACCTCAATTTTTTTCTTGGCCTGCAAAGATGGATTTTTGATGGTGACGTCCACAATGATTTCTTTGCCAAATATGACCACATTGGTCACTGCTTTGCTTTCAACCAGATTGACGCCTTCACCAGGAGCCGTAATACCTTCCAGGGCTTTATATATATCGCTTTTATTGAAACTCATTATTTGCTTAATTAAAATGATTCTAAACAACAAAGATACTAATTCTGTGAAAGTAAAAAGAAATATAAATCACTTTGAGTAAATAAATCCAAAAATCAGAAGTATGGATTTCTAAGGTTTCATGTCGGGACTTATCGTTAAGGTCTCATTTACCTCCCAATTGGCTTTGGTTTCAATGATATTGCTGAGATAATAAACTTTTTCGGGTTGTGTTTTTTTCAAATAGTTCCCTGTATCCCAGCGCCGGTTTCCGTTCTCATCATAAATTACGCGAACCTTAAACCTTGAGGGCCTTAAATTCCTGAATTCAAATTCACGGGGCTCAGTGGCAAATTTTTTAGCTACCAAGTTCCCCCGGTCATCAATAAGGTCCACGATCACCGGAAATTTTTCTATATTCAGAATATTCAAAAAAATGGAACAATAATCTGCTACTTTCCCTGTAGAGAATTTGACCTTTAAAGAGTCATTCTGTACCCCAAAAATATCTTCAATTCCACCGGGAGCAATGAATAAATTATAACTTTGCTGAACCTCCTTATTAAATTGAAAATCAATAATTGACCTGTCTTGAGAAAGATTTAACTGAAAAGGAACCCGGGAAGAATCTTTGTCCATAAACTGAAATTGGGCCGTGTCCATTTTCATGATTGGAACGCTTGAACCCAGTTTTAAAGTATCCCTTAAATGCAATCGTCCTTTGACCGAAAACTGCAACCTCATAGAATCAATTTCTTCTTCCTTTACTCCGATCTGAACCGTGTCTATCAATTTCCCCTTGCTTATTTCCAGTACAATTGAATCCTTATCAAAATTATGAAACCAATAATTCAGAGAGTCGGTCACTTTGTCTTTGGCATAGAACGATTTGAAACCATTTGGCTTTTCAGACAATTCTTTTATCATGATACCTTCTGAATCTCCTTCAAAACCCAGTATGATGAATCCTTTTGAAACTTCTTTCGGACGTGGGGCAAGTTTGAAGCTCAGGATTTCCTTAAATAAGGAAAGGTCAAAAACGCTGTCTCCTGGTACAGTGATAAAATCCGGATAAAACGCTATTTTATCTTCCTTGGGGTTAAACAAATAATTTTTGCGGGTATCATTCAAGGCCAGTAAGTGGTAAGTTCCATCTTTGATATTGGTGATTTCCCAATTCAGGCTGTCGAGCGTTACGCCCACGTAGGTTGGCTTCTCCTTGTAAATAACAGAATCAGTAAAATTTTCATTGACGGGATATAGCATGATTGTTGGATTCTCGATCATTTCCAGATCGAATGCGTCCTTAATGGTACCCTTAATCCTTAATGAGTCAATATAATCTCCGGTTGAAAAAATGTACTTGAAGTTGTCAAGGATGTTGCCTTCAGTATTGTCAACGATGCTTTGTGCAAAATTAAAGGTATAGGTTGTGTTCTCCTGCAAGGTGTCATTCAGTTCCAGCGTTATTTTCTTACTTGGAGTTCCTAATGGTGAAATGATCACGGGATATTTCAGCGGAGGTGAAACAATGAGTTCCGAACTGACGTCTTTTAGTTTGATATATTCATCAAAATAAATCTTGATTTCGTCCTGATCAAAATGCAGACTTTTAAATGCCGGTTCCGTTCGCACCATTATTGGTTTGTCAAAATCCTTTGGACCTCCCTCGGGTCGCCCCATTCTGGCGCATCCTCCAAGAATGATGATCAACATGAACAGCAAAAAAAAGCGAAATCTCATACCTCAAATAAAATACAAATTAACAATTATTTTTTTCCTTAATCGATAAATATTTATCAAAATTTACGCCGTAAAAGCCATGCAGGCAAGGCTTATTTCAATGCCCTTTACCTTTTCAAGCTCGCACCAACAGCCTTCTAAAGTGGCTCCAGAGGTAATGATGTCATCAACGAGCAACACATGTTTATCCTGTAATGAGAGTGCATCCACCAATTGAAATCCACTGCCCTTTTCCAAGATCCTTTGATTTCTGTCTTTGGAGGTTTGAGATGTCCCGCCTGATATCCTGAGGAGCAAATCAGTACGCACCGGCTTTCCCAATTTTTCTGAAAGGCGCTGTGCAAAACGAAACACCTGGTTGTAGCCCCGTTTTCTTCTTTTTGTTTTATGAAGGGGAACAGGAAGAATCATATCAATTCCTTCAAACCTTTTACACTGCAAAATTTCTTCCCCCAACCAATTACCAATATAGCTACCTATGTGTTCCTGGCCATGATACTTTAAATGATGTAACATTTTTTGCACCGGACTATTTTTATGAAAATAAAGTAAGGCCGTCGCCGCTTTGACCGGAATTCTTCCCCTGAATGAAGTTTCGAGCCTGTTTTGGGGCACAAATGAAAAACCGGTCAAGGGCAGGTCTGTCAAACAATAATAACAAAACAACTGTCCGGGCATTTCAACCTCCTCGGCGCAACTGATGCAAGTTTCAGGGTAAAATAGACTGAGGATATCATCCATCATCGGGATCATCATGGCACTATTCTGAGGCCAGAGAGTTTTATTCTTCTCATTAATTCTTTAAAATCTTTAAAAAAAAGTAAATTTGCATACAATTTTTTTAATTTATTACGTTAAATAAGTTAAGATTAATCTAAAATGTAAACCTAATTCTATAATTATGGAAGAAAATTCTAAATCTTCAAACAGTAAAATTTTAATAATTGCGCTGACGATATTGCTATTTGGCCTTATCGGATATACTTTTTATAACAACAATGACCATAAAGAGGCGATCAAATTCCTTCAAGATGAAAAAGAGCAGATCATAGGGAATTTAACGGCAATGGAAGAGAAATATGACGTTGCTATTGCGGCAAATACAAGCTTATCCGATTCTCTGACATTGGAGAAAGAAAAAATTGCTGTTTTAAAAGATTCGGTACAAAATTTGAAAAAGATCAATTCCAGTGTTTTGAGAAGATACCGGGGGCAACTTGCGTCTCTGGAGAAAACAAATGCAAGATTATTGGACGAGGTAGACTCACTTAAACTTGCGAATAACATTTTAACTGAAGAAAAAGACAGTATCAATAGCCAGTTGGTTATTCAAACGAATT
>CBDUAP010000184.1:0-5895 GCA_965365165.1 uncultured Flavobacteriaceae bacterium | reverse complement strand
ATTCAACTTTATGTTTTTCGTTCTGGCAATGGACGGGAATATAACCGCAGATAATGTTTCAAAAGGCAGTTGAATGGCTGCCATGATTTTAAATGAAATGTCAAACCCGGCCACATCTTCCATGGTAAAATAAAGTCCGATCAGAAAAACGGCAAAAAAATGAAATGACTTACCGAAAACCGCACCGATAAAGAATGGAAATGCTTCCTTGATCACCTTGTACAAATTGTTTTTAGAAACGCGTATAAATTCCATATTTAGCTTGGAAAATGAAAAATAAAGTCCGGTCGATCCGATCATGATCTGCACAGCGGTCAACAAAAAGGCGTAGCGTAAAAGATGTTCATTACCCGTAATAAAAATCAGCGTACACAGGACCAGCATCATTTTGAAGGTGAAAATGATTTTGGTCGGGATCTCTAACTTTTCTTTTCCCTGAAACAGCCATATCGGAAAAATGGCCTCTCCCAAACCAAAGGCAAGGAGGATCAGCAGGAGCTGTGAATTCTCTTTGAATACAGGGACGTTATATACAAGAAACAGAAACAGCACTGAACTGATGAGGAAAAGAAATAATTTGAATGATAAAATAGCGGAAAATACCCTGTTCAAATTTTCCGGATCATCAATATTTTCCGGAACGTATTTGGCAGCATAGGTATTGAACCCAAAATTGATGACAATAACCAAATATTGAATAACCGAGAAAGCCCAAACAAATAAGCCATATTTTTCATCTCCCAGAGATCTTACCAGAATAGAAATAATGATATACTGGCTGATGATGCTAAAGAGACGCAGCAAGGAAAGATAGGAGAAATTTTTAAAAATAATTTTCCCGTCGGCCTGAAGTTTTAATTTGTTTGTAAAATTCACTTAGAATCTGAAAATTGGCCCATGACTTGCCCGATCAATGCATTCCTTGAGATATGTAAAAAGCATAAGGTCAATTTTAAGTACTATTTCTTAAAATTAACCAGTAATTTGTCCAATTCTTTAAAACTGATCAACAGGAACATAAAGACAGAACCTCCAAGGACACCCAAAATGGCATAGTTTTTATACCATGTTTTGACTTTCATCCCGATTGAATTAAAACTTGAAACGACATTGATCACTTCGTTCTCTGCCGTTATCTTTTTATTGACATCAATTAATTCTTCATTCATGAGCATGTATTTGTCGAAAACCTCCACTTCTTTGGTAAGGCTTGCTTTGTCTGACATAAATATGTTTGTCCCGGAATGCTCTTTTTTGGTTTCCGCCAGCAGGACTTCTTTGTAAAGAGATCTCAAAGAATCAAGTTCGATCATCGAACTTTCGAGAGCAGATTTTCTTGAATTCAAATTCGAGGCAGCTGTTTTTTTCAATTTGTCATAATATACGTTTCTCAGGATCGAATTGATAATTGGAGATTCCAATTTGCTGAATACGTATTTATCCTTCGAGACAAATCGAATGATATGGTATTTATAGGACTCTATGGGCAATTCTTCGGAAAAATCTTCATAATTTATGAGTTTTACCGTATTTGTATCTAAGGCCTTAATGAAATTCTTGTAAGAGATCAGTACCTGGTTCTCATTCGAATAGGGCTTTGCTTCTATATGAGTGATGCTTTCAGCCTCTTCATTGCTTATACCCAGACTGGAGGCCAATCTTTCGAAATCCTCCTGTTTGACCAGACTCAGATAATAATCAATATTTTTATAAAGTTGCAGGGCGGAACCAAAATTGGGCTCAACCGTCATCGACGATTCGTACTGTTTTTCTTTGATGCCATACTCATAAATACCTCCGATGACACCTCCAATAAACGCGGCCAGGATAATTTTAACAAAATTGTCTCTTAAAAATAAAATGAAAAGTACGACCCAGTAAAAAAGGGTTTTCAATATGGTTCCGATAAAATTGAAAACATTGCTAAAACCTCTTCCAATCAAAGTGAAAAGTTGCCCTATATCAATATCATCTTCCTTATTTTCATGATTCATGGAATTTTGTCCCGGTTCATTTTTATTCATGGAGTGAAGATTAATTTGAACCGTAAAAATAATTAAAGATCGCTAAGTATCACAATTATTTTCGCCTATGTTATTTATCAGGCCTGCATAAGTTTAGATTTAATGAAAATATACTCCTCGTCATTCT
The DNA here is from genome assembly GCA_965365165.1 of uncultured Flavobacteriaceae bacterium. Lineage (GTDB taxonomy): Bacteria > Bacteroidota > Bacteroidia > Flavobacteriales > Flavobacteriaceae > Lutimonas. The sequence goes on along the minus strand of CBDUAP010000184.1, from coordinate 3,744 downwards.
AAAACTGAAGCACAACAGAAGAAGTAAATCGGTTGTGGGTCACGTCAAGGCGGGCAGGGTCGACCCCGGCTGCTCCAATAAACTTGTATTGATCCTCATATGTTGCGTTATCATAGGCGAAATCCAAAGCCAGGCTCGGGCTGAATTTAATTCCCAATCCCAGAGAATAACCCTGGGTATCAAAAGCTTTTGGAGCATTGTTGTATGGAGATTGGATCATTCTGTATCCTCCCCTGAAACTGAGAATATTGTATTTCCATTCGGTTCCTATTCTAAAAGATGAGGTGTTTCGAAGACCTGTATTCAGATACTGGTTTTCATCAATAAAATTGCTGGATGGTTGTAGTTTTGTATTGTTGTAACCCTGGTAGGTATAATCAAAACTGATCAGGCCTTTCGTCCCGAAAATATAAGCCATGCTGCCAATGAACTTACCTGGCGACTTAAGCTGATAATCAAAATAGTTGGGTACAGGATAGTCAGGGTCAGGATCAATGGTACCATTGAAATAATATGTACGCCTTTGTTCGAATCGCTCTGATAAATTGTACCATATTGGTGATTGGTAGGCTGCTCCCAATCGCAAATTTTCAATGGGTTTGACGATGATTCCCAGACCAAAATTAAAGCCATTTCCATAGGTCGACAAATATTCGGCATTGACCACATCCATGGTATTTCCACTCCCGTCATTACTGCTTTCTTCGTAAACCGTATTCTGGTAAAAATCGATATGGTGAAATGCCATAGAAGCCCCAAAATAAAAAATTTCCTTGTAAAGGGTGGCAAAACTGAAGTTGAATTTGTCATTAATGCCAGAAGTATAATTGTAAAAATACTGGTCATCTACATTATTATAGAAGATATCGTTGTCCGGATTATTATCAAAATTAAAATCGGGATCTTCAGGATATTCAGGTATTCCACTATTCCCCTGGACAATATAGTTATTGTTAAAATGATTGACCACACTGTAATTGAACCCAAAAGAAAATTTTCTAATGTCAGGATTTCCAAAACTATCCCAGGTGTTGAGGCCTCCAATTTGCGAAAACCTGAAATAATCATCATTGTTATTAATGGTATTCCCGTAAAATCTTGAATTAATATCTGTATCCCTGTAGACAAAAGTAGTAGAGATTTCACCTCCATTATACACGGCAAGACCCGCAGGATTGATGTCAACGGCTGACATGTCATTCCCAAGGGCCCCAAAGGCGCCACTCAGGCCCATGAACCTTGCTGTTCCCAGATTACTTTCGGTAGAAAACAAAACGGCTTGATCTGCATAGCTAAGTGATTGACCGGTAAAGGTTAAACTGCATAGGAATAACATTACCAATGGTAGATATTTTTTCATAGTAAGGATTTTTTGATATTATCTTTTGGTTCTGCCCGAAGAACTTGAAGCCTTTGGCCCTGAACTACCAGATGACCTCGAAGAGGATCCACCGGAAGAAAAGGATCTGGAAGCACTGGATGATCTTGTTCCAGAGTTTCGAGAGACATTTGAGGGTGCCGATCTGGAGCCCGAAGACCTTCTAACTGAATTGCTTCCTGAAGATTTACCATAAGAAGAAGAATTCTTGGTATAACCAGTGTTCCTTTTAACACCTGCAGACGGGGTGTATTTTACAAACTGCTGGTATTCATTTCTTTTTCTCGCCGTACTGTACGAAACTCTGTTATTGGCACCAGCAGATTGAATCTGATTACTTTTTCTTACGAATCCGCGGTTGGACTGATTTACTTTGTAATCAATGTTATTATAGGACATTTCACGCCTTCTGGAACTACTTCTCGATCCTGAAGAACTTCCCCTATATCCTGATGATCCGCTCCTGTAGGCAGGTGCTGATGATCTCCTATTGTAATTTGAAGACCTGCTGTTGTAATTTGAAGACCTGTTGTTTCCAAATTTGTTATAACCATTTGAACCTTCATTAGATCGGCTGTAATTTGATCTTTGACGATACGATCTGCTGTTTTTAACTTGAGAATTACTGCTTCGGTTGAAAGTTCTGTTTCTGCCCGAATCATATGTCGAGGCCAAATTTCTTGAGGAAGTGGACCTTCTTGATGCATTGAATTTGTTTTCAGGGCTTATATTCCTGGTGTTAAACCTTTGATAACCTGCATCTCTCCCTGTATTATAAGCATAACGTTTGCCATAAGTTCCTGGGTGGTAATAACCTGGATAACCTGGATATCCTGGATATCCTGGGTAATATCCCCATCCGTATCCTGGGTAACCCCATCCATATCCCGGGTAACCCCATCCATATCCTGGGTAACCCCATCCGTAACCTGGGTAACCCCAAACGTATCCTGGGTAACCCCATCCATATCCTGGGTAACCCCAGCCACCCCAGCCATATCCAAATCCATTCCAGCCATATGCCCATCCATAAGGGCCATAGCCTCCAAAGCCAACATTGAAATTGATGCTTACACTGGAAGTGCTGTATTCCCAGGGGGGATTTCCATTATTATATTCATTTTCAACATAAAGTGTGTCCGATTCATCATATCCCTCATAGGCATCTATGTCTGTGAAGATTTCCTGACTCATTTGATTTTCACCCGCGAAGTAATTCTGATAATAATCAGATTTTGTGTCACGCACCATAACCACTGTCTCCTTTGAATCAGGGGATCCATAAATGCCATCGTTGCTGTTGTAAGCTTGCTGAGAAGAACCACAGGAATATAATGCCATGATCAAAAAGCCAAGGCCTATACCATAAAAATTTTTGTTTTTAAGAAAGGTAAAGTAGTTCATAGTAGCGTATTTTTATGGTTGTAAGGTAAAAAAAAACTAAGTTTGCAACCTATTTTTTTGAGTTCATTAGTAGTATTACAATATTTATGCCAAATTTTTTTTCACATGGGTAAAAAACTAACCAAAAGAGAGGAAGATTATTCCAAATGGTACAATGAATTAGTTATAAAAGCTGACCTTGCGGAGAATTCCGGAGTTCGTGGAATGATGGTCATCAAGCCCTACGGGTATGCGATTTGGGAGAAGATGCAAGCCGAACTTGACCGCATGTTCAAGGAGACGGGTCACGAAAATGCCTATTTCCCGCTATTGATCCCTAAATCATATTTCAGTAAAGAGGCCAGTCACGTTGATGGATTTGCCAAAGAATGTGCTGTTGTAACTCATTACAGGTTGAAAACAGGAGAAGATGGTAAAGAAATTGTCGTTGACGAATCAGCGAAATTGGAGGAGGAATTGATTATAAGGCCAACCTCTGAGACCATTATCTGGGATTCTTACAGAAAGTGGATCCAATCTTATCGTGACCTGCCACTTTTGATCAATCAATGGGCCAATGTGCTGCGCTGGGAAATGAGAACCCGGTTGTTCCTTAGAACGGCTGAATTTTTATGGCAGGAAGGGCATACGGCGCATGAAACAAAAGCTGAGGCCATTGAGGAGACTCGGAAAATGCAAGGAGTCTATGCTGATTTTGCCGAAAATTTTATGGCCATGCCCGTTATAAAGGGGACTAAAACAGAAAGCGAGCGCTTTGCCGGGGCTCTTGATACCTATACAATAGAAGCCATGATGCAGGATGGAAAAGCCCTTCAAGCGGGCACATCGCATTTTTTGGGTCAGAATTTCGCAAGGGCATTCGATGTTAAATTCACAACTAAGGAGGGCAAGCAAGACTATGTTTGGGCTACCTCATGGGGTGTATCAACAAGGTTAATGGGAGCCTTGGTAATGTCGCACAG
>CBDUAP010000183.1:0-5897 GCA_965365165.1 uncultured Flavobacteriaceae bacterium | reverse complement strand
TTGCTCAGCAGCACTGTTCTTCTCATCTGTAGAAAGCTTCAACTGCTCCTCTGACAATTCTTCAAGTTCTTTAGCCAGTTTTGCAGTCTTTTTTTCAACATAAAATTGTTTTGTCAATTCCAAAATCCTTTCGAGAGACCGTTGCTCTTGTTTGGATTGCTCTTTTAGCTTGTCTATTCTTTCTATAAGCTCCTCCTTCTGCAGCTTCTCAGCAAGTTTCTCTAACTCTCTGATCAGGTCCTCTTTCTCTTTAAAGGCCTTTAGTTCTTCATAGCGATTTTTTAAATCCTGCCTTTTTTCCTGTAAGGAAGGATTGTCCTCGTCCTCCAATTCATTCAGGTTCTCTTGCATTTTATCGACCTGCTTATCCATCATTTCCTGATAACTCTTTTGTCTTTTTAGGAATTCATCCAATTTCTTTTTGTCGTTCCAGTCGGTGTTTTCCTTATTCTTTAATTTCTCTGAGAATTCGTCAAGTGATTTCTCCATTCGTTCCCTCGTCTCCTTAGATTTTTCAAGGTTCTCTATACCTTGTTTTTGTTCCTGCAAAATCTCATCTTCCAGTTCATCACTGGTCTTGTTCTTATAAAAAAATGACTGGGATACAGATTTTTTCGGGCCACTAATTCCGTCATTATCAAAAATCTCAAAATACACTTCATACGAATGACCCTCTTCTAAAAGTATTCCATCAGGAAATACATAGAAAAATTCTTCAAAATCATCCTGCCCAATTTCGATCTGACCGATACTCTGGACTCCGTTTTCGAGGTTTTTTGCCACCACCTGAAGCCTTGAAAGTCCATAATCGTCGGTAAGCTGCCCCAAAAACTGTACCGGTGCCCTTTTCACGGAATCAATGTCAGAACGAACAAAAATATTTGGATATTCATCCTGGACTGCACGCAGCGCATATGTTAATCTTTCATAATCTTTCAAGTTTGTGTTTGAAGATCGAATTTCGTACCTCATATCCCTCTCAATTTTTTTTGAAATAGAAAAAGTCCCTTTTTCGTCTCGCTTCATTTTTTCGATCGTGGGCTTTGCGGAAGTATCTTCTCCAGCACCCGGAACCAGAAATTCAATGTTTTCGGTATTTTGAGACATAACAATCCAATTGATCTCAGTTCCCGCCGGAACAGTTGCATTACCTGTATTACTGATAAACTCCGACTCTTTTTTCAAATAGGATGGATAACTCAATTGCATGCCAAAATCTATAATCTTTGGGGCTGCTAAAACCCTTAGCCGATAAGGCTGTGATACAACATTGTTCCCTTCAAGATAAAATTCAATATCGTCATCAGGAAATTCAAAAATGTATTGTTGCAGATTATCCTGAGCTGAATTTACAAAATAGCTTTGCCCCTGATACACAATTCTTATATCATCAGGCACAACGTCTCCAACTGTTCTGAATTTTAAAACGAAGGATTTATCCTCAATCGTTTCCAATTTTTCATTAACGATTTCAAAATAAAATGGCGCCGGAGGGATAAAAACGGTTTGATGATGCACTACCCGATTAAAACTTTGCGTAAATAATGTCTTGTTGCCCGTCATCCAGATTAAAACCCAGATTAGTACCGGGATCAGAAGGTATTTTAAATAAACCGTATTAGCTTTAAAATTTATCGCCCTATTAAAGGTAAAGTTTTCAAGTTCTGCTGACTTCTGTTCTATGCTTGCAACCAAAAGGTCCGTATCATCATGACGCTCCCTGAGCTGCAGAATATTAAGTAATTTGTCATCCACTTCTTTAAAATGGGAACCTATGATTCTTGAGGCCTCTTTTTCTGTGAGTGTCTTTCCAAGGCCTGCAAGCTTGAGCAGTGGGTGAAGTATGTAACGGAACAATAAACCCGCCTCTATTGCAATAAAAAGCCAGAATAAAATTGTTCTTGCGAGTGGTTTCAACCATAGAAAATACTCCACAACCAAAGTAAAAATAAGGTAGAGTAAGCCAAAGGAGAGAAATAAAATACTTCCTTTGATGATCTCATTGGTATAGTACTTGCGAATGAAACCTTTTAACTTGTCGTGTATGTGTTCGTAATGATCCAATATAAAAAGCTAAAATTACGATTAATCTTTAAATTGGATTTTAGTAAAATGTTAAATAAATTATCAGACAGAGACCAACCAAAATATGTTGGCTGGTTTAAAACCAACCCGGCCTCTGAAGAATATCTTTATACTATAAATTCGTGTTGAAAAGCCTACCAGGGTTTGGGCTTGGCATCTATTTGAATATTCAAAAAGGTTGTTCGTCTAAAATATTTCCTTTCTCCCGGTATATTAGCGATATTTGATTACTCCTTAAAACAAAACCTCATGCGCAAATTTCAATGTCAAAGTCTGGCCATTTTATTGTTTTTAACTCTTATCCAATCCGTCGTTTTCGCCCAGCAGAAAACGGGCAATATTGTTGAATACTTCGGCAAGGAAAAAATTAATGATATCCAGGAAGGGAAGCTCATTCATGTATTTCAAAAAGGATTGGCTCTAAAAATTCCAACCTTTAATTTTAATTCGGCCAGTTTTCCAGAAGACCCTGTCTTTCATAAGTTTCTATACGACGATGCTTATTTACCTGAAAACAAAAGCCTTTTTGACATTGATTTTTCAGGCAATGAAATGCGCTGGACATCAATTAAAACAGACAGCACCAATAGTTTTAATGATCGTAACCTAAGGTCCAGCTATGTATTTCTGAAATATGATTCCAAATCTGAAAAGACAGTAATCTTTGAAGCTTCCGGGCACTCCCTTCTCCTGGTCAACGGCTTGCCACACGAAGGTGACCACTATGATTTTGGCTGGAACCTTATCCCCTTAAAATTAAAAAAAGGTGCCAACGTTTTTGTATTAAAAGTTGGCAGATTTCCACGCGTAAGAGCCAGGCTTATTGAACCGTCCCAAGAGGTGCAGTTTACCAGCCGGGACCTTACCATACCAGACCTTTTGATTGAAGCCCCAGAAAAGGAATATCTTGGCGCCATAAGAGTTGTGAATACCACAGAAAAATGGTTAAAAGGTTATAAGGTTGAGGCCAACATTGGCGGTAGCGTGATCTCAACAGGCATGCCCGCTGTGCCGCCGATGAGTGTGCGAAAAATACCCTTTAATATCTCAATGGGTTCTCAAATTAAGGAAGAAGGTAAAATCAAACTTGATCTCCGCCTTTTTGATCAAAAAAATACTGTTGTCGACTCTCAGGAAATTGAGTTAGACGCAAAATCAAAAAATCACCACCATAAACGGACTTTATTAAGCGGTATTGACGGAAGTGTGCAATATTACAGCGTAGCCCCTTCCACAGATACTCAATCTGAAAAGCAAGCCCTGTTTTTATCGGTACACGGAGCCTCTGTTGAGGCGGTTAACCAGGCCAACGCATATAAGAAAAAAGACTGGGGAAACCTGGTTGCCCCAACCAACCGTCGTCCTTTCGGGTTTGCCTGGGAAGATTGGGGAAGGTTAGACGCCCTGGAGGTTTTGGCTGATGCAAAAAATATCTTTAAACCTGATTTAAAGAAAATTTATCTAACGGGGCATTCCATGGGTGGCCATGGTACATGGTATCTCGGTGCGACTTACCCCGACCATTTCGCGGCCATTGCACCTTGTGCCGGATATCCAGACCTGTTACTTTACAGAGATAGTTTTGTGAAAAGGCGTTTGGAAATGCCGGCTGAGCAGTTAAGTCAATTTGGTTTGACTCCAAAAATTGTGGAACGCATGAAAATGGAGCCTGCACCCACCCCCGTGGAAAGCCTTATTAACAGGGCTGGAACACCAAGCAGGACGTTAAAATTGATCAAAAACTACAAGCATTTAGGCGTTTATGTACTCCATGGTGAAAATGATAATGTAGTGCCGACATATCTGGCCAGAGATATGAGGGAAAGACTGGGAAAGTTTCATAGCGATTTTACCTATTATGAATATCCCGGCGGAACCCATTGGTATGGAGACCATAGCGTGGATTGGAAACCCATTTTTGATTTTTTTGAACAAAGAACCATCAAGGATCCTTCTGATATTGCGGAACTGGAATTCTATACAGGGTCGCCCGGCGTTTCAGCCAAATCAAATTTTATTACAATTCACCAACAGGAAAAAGCTTTTGATATAAGTTCCTTCCATTTAAAAAAACAAGATGGAATCACTTTGAAAACAAAGAATACTTCTCTGCTTGACATTGATCTAAGTCAAATTAAAGACAGCATCAATACAGTAAAAATAGATGATACTGAGCTGAAAATACAAGGACAAAAAAGAACTTATTTCAAAAAAATAGCTGGTCAATGGCAACTTTCTCAAACGCCTTCTTTGATGGAAAAAGGGCCTCATCGGAATGGTGGTTTTAAAGATGCGTTTAAAAACAAGGTTGTTCTTGTTTATGGGAGCCAGGGCACTGACACCGAAAATGAATGGTATTATAACAGGGCAAGGTTCGATGCCGAGACTTTCTGGTACAGGGCCAATGGAAACATTGAAATCATAGCGGATACTGAATTCAATCTGAAAAAAAATAGTGATCGTAATGTGATAATTTATGGAAACAAAGACAATAATGCGGCATGGAAGCTTCTTTTAAAGAACAGTCCAATTCAAGTTTCCAATAATGAAGTCAACTTTAATGGAAAAAAAATAGCCGGAAATCAATGGGGCATGTATTTTATACTACCCAGAAGCGATTCAGATATTGCAAGTATAGGTGTTGTAACGGCAACCGGTATGACAGGCGCAAAAGCGGCCTATATGAATCATTATTTGGTCAATGGGACCACTTTTCCTGATGTGCTCCTCTTTGACAGTGAAGTACTTAAAAATGGAACCAACGCTGTTAAATGCGCAGGTTTTTTTGGAAATGACTGGAGTGTTGATCGTGGAGAATTCGAATGGAAATAGGGTTATAAAATTTATTCCAAGACTTTCTTGATTGCATCAAGGACTAGTGGTTTCATCACTTCATAGCCTTTTTTTGTAGGATGAACCCCGTCTTCGGCATATTCTAAAGGCAGCCCGTTACGATCATCCACCATAGCGGAAAAATAATCCAGATAGAAACATCCGGATTCTTTCGCATATGAACTCAGCATTTTGTTCAATTCAGGGATCTTAACATCCGGCTTCATCCCGGGTTTCCACGAATAATCGTGTGCAGGTAAAACAGATGAAATGATCACTTTAATTCCATTTACTTTTGCAAGTTCAGCCATAGAAATTATATTATCCCTAATCTCCTCCAGGGTCATCGGGCCGGTGTTGCCGGCTATATCATTGGTCCCCGCAAGGATAACTACGGCTTTAGGTTTCAGATCAATCACATCCGAACGAAATCGCAACAACATTTGCGGCGTTGTTTGCCCGCTTATCCCTCTGTTTATATGTGCGGGATTTTCAAAAAACTCAGGGTCCTTGACCGGCCATCCTTCAGTAATGGAATTACCCATAAACACAATTCGTTCTTCTCCGGCCTTAGGTAAACCCAGCTCCATATTTTTCTTTTTAAATCGATTCAAATCAGCCCAGTCTTGCGCATCAATTTTATGTTGTGAACCCATCAGCAAGATTATAAGTACCAGCCATTTTACTCTTTCCATTTTGTAACTTTGTATAGAAACAAAAATACAATTATAAATTTTAAGTCTGAATAGGAAGAAAAAAACTTTAACCAATTATCTTTGCCGCATAAAAACACGGGCATGTCAAAAAAAGTAAGAGTACGATTCGCACCGAGTCCTACAGGGCCATTGCACATTGGGGGGGTAAGAACAGCCCTTTTCAATTATTTATTTGCCAAAAAGCATCAGGGCACTTTTATTTTAAGAATTGAAGATACTGACCAGAACAGGTATGTTGCCAATGCAGAGCAATATATTATTGAT
>CBDUAP010000182.1:0-5947 GCA_965365165.1 uncultured Flavobacteriaceae bacterium | reverse complement strand
CATAAGCACAAATAAACTCCCTATCCCAAAAGAAAAAAATGGCAAGCCAAAAATGAACATATAGGGTTTACCGGGTATAAATAAAAACCAAAGAAGTATATATCCAAAAATAGAAATACTTTGAGATATCAGAAATGCTCTCTTCTTACCCATAATTTTTGACATTCTCGTGACGATAGGGATGACTAAAAAAGTGGTGGCCAATGCTCCAAGACTTCCAAAAAGAGTGGGCCATATTCCGGCAGCTCCGGCATCCCCGCTAAATAAATAATAGACAACTATGAAAAAAGTAAAGGCTGCAACCGTGTTAAACGCGTTAAATACCAAAAAGGTGGCCACGCAAAGTTTCCTGAAAGGTTTGTTTTTGAAAGCTTCCCTAAAGCCATCGACAATTCCTTCCAAACTACTTCCAATATTTTTTGCATTTAAAGGTTTGAAATCTTCGTTTACGGTAGATTTACTTTTGATAAAAATGGCCGGAATCATAGCGAAAATCATACAAAATACACCTACCCATACGGCCAGCGTCCTTGTGGCAACATCAGCAGATTCGAACCAACCCTGGTCGTACATGATTACCCAGAACCAAGGCGCAATCACCCATGCCCACTGTCCTATCCATTGTGCTACAGCCATAATGCTGGTGCGCTCATGGAAATCATCACTCATTTCATAGCCCATGGCAACATAAGGCACGCTGAAAATCGTCAAACCTAAATAAAATACGAAAGACCATAATAAAAAATAAATGAAATTGTAATCGATTCCGTTTTCTCTTTGCAATTGCCACAAGATTGAAAATGAGACCCCCATGATCAAAGCACCGATCATGACATATTGCCTGCGCCTTCCCCATTTTGATTTTGTATTATCTGAAATGAAACCCATAATTGGATCCGTTATAGAATCAAAAACCCTGGGCAGAAAGAATATGACACCCCACATCCAGCCAGGAAATCCGAGATCCTGTACCAATACCACCATAAAAATCCCCATTGCTGCAGGAAACATTTGATTGGCAAGCATGCCGATTCCGAAGGCAACTTTTTGTCCGAAGGCAACTTTTTTACTGGATTGTGACATAGGTTTGGTTTTTAGTTTTTTATTTTTGGTAAGATACCTAAATTATTGATTAGGGATCATTATAGTTTGTATGGCCTTTTCACTGATGCTTATTTCTACCTTTTTTTCGCCGAGGGCCAACATAAAATTTTGCCTCTGTTCTCCTTCATTAAAGACGACAACGGCAATAGAACCGTCCTCGTTTTGGGCAGCAGTTACCATCAGGGATTCATTTGAATTTTCAAATCCGATACGACGCGCCCCGGGCCTGATGAATTTGCTGAAATGGGTCAGGGTGTAATAAAGTGGCGTAAAATATACCTCATCTGCTTCAGGATCAACTATTACAGGTGCAAGACACCAGTTTTTAAACCAGTTTGGGCCTCCCTGTTTGTCAAGTACCATGTTCCAGTCAATCCAGCCATCTACCCAGTTATTCAAGCATCCAATGATATCTCTGGCATATCGGTTGACCGGAGCGTATTTAGGATGTAAATATTTTTGATCTTCCGGAGCCCAGTCCCAGCCCCAGTCTGTCGCTTCCTTTGACCAGTACCATTCATCATCTTGCCATTTCGGGACTTCCGAATCAACACAAGCTTCAGATTGTATCAAATATTTCGTCGGTGCCTTCTTATGAGCATATTGAAGTACATCAGGAAAAACCTCATAGGTACTTGCATACCAGTGAATTGCAGTACCATCATAATATTTTGATGATACCTCATCTTTAAACATCACATCTACCCAGTCTTTTAAATGATCCCGATTCTGATCATAACCTAAAATCTTTACACTGCCTTTACCCTCAGCTTCCAATTTTGGTCCTAAATTATTTGTAACAAAATCTGTCATTTCTTCAGCCGTAAAATGCATACTTTCCCAGTTGTTTCCATTTCCCAGGGGTTCGTTTTCAACGGTAACACCCCATATCTCAATGCCTTCAGCTTTGTAAGCATCAATATACTTTGAAAAAAACAAGGCCCATGTATCGTAATACTCGGGGAGCAACTTGCCTCCAACCCAGCTATTATTGTCTTTCATCCATGGCGGAGCTGTCCATGGCGATGATAGAATTTTAAATCCTTCTTTCGATATGGCCATCGCGTCCCTGATCATCGGGATGATATCATCCTTGTCTTCTTCTATGGAAAAATTGTCGAGCTTGAGATCTCCTGCAACAGGTGCATAAGAATAATTGCCCAATGAAAAATCACAAGAGTTCATATGGGTTCTGGTCAGGGAATACCGCGCGCCGTCTTCGCCAAAATAAGCTTCTAAAATAAGTTTGCGATTCTCCGCGCTCAAGTTGTTTAAAAGGTGAGCAGAGGCTTCTGTAAAGGATCCTCCGAACCCTGTGATTGTCTGAAATGTTTGATCAGGATTCAACGCTATGGATGAAGCATTTTCAGACGCTGAGAATTTTTCTAATTTTGCCAGTTTATTGCCACTCGCCGAAGTTTCGTATACTTCAATATCAAGTTCCGGTTGTTCTGAATTACATCCTGTCAAAACGATAACCAAGAAGGAATAAATAAATAAATTTCTCTGCCTCATAAGACTATTTTGTTATATTGCTCAATTGCTTTCAGAAATCAGATTATATTGCCGTTTAACGACATCAAATGTTTCTTTTTTATTCCTTTCGATATCGACAATTCCCCAATACTCTTCATTGGGGGTTCCATCATAAGGAACACCTGTACTGTTAGGTGCCCATCCCCCTTTGTCCTGTGAATCATTGTTTCCTGCCTTCCACCATCCATCAGTAAAAGAAAAAAGCGTAAGGCCTGAACTCACTTCCAGATTTTCAAAAACACTTTCTAATATTTTTGCGTTGGCATCTGCCTGTGCCTTTTCATTTACCCCTTCTTTATAAGAATCTCTTTCTATTGTCATATAGCTGTCTCCGCCAGCCTCAGATAAATACATCGGTTTGTGGCTCACTTTGGTCCATTGAGAAAAGATCTCTCCCGGATCATCCCAGCGATAAACATTCATTCCCCAAACGTCAATATTCGGACAGGATGAAAGCGCCAGGGCATCGGGCAGCTCCCCATGGGCCGTAGTAACGGGATGAGAAGGGTCATTTTGATGAATCAAATCAGCGGCACTATTCAAAGCACCATACCAGTTTTTCAAATCTCCGTCAAACCATTCAGGATGATAATTATACTCGTTTCCCAGCTCCCATAACAAAATAGCTTCGTGGTCTTTGTATTTGTTGACATAGTCTATAAAAGTTCCTGACAGCATATCATAAACCCCATTTTGATTAAACCCAAAACCCATTATAATTTTGATTCCGGCATGATGAACTGCATCGAGAACATTGCTGTCATCTATAGGTGCATAAACTCTGATCGTGTTTATCCCTGCTTCTTTCATCAGTTCCAAATCCTGGTTCAAATTTCCAAAATCCCTTTTATCTGTTCCTTTTGGAACAGGGTGATAACAAATTCCTTTGATAATGTACGGAACATTATTCACGAGGATTTTTCGTCCCGATATCTTAACTTCCTGCAACGCACCGGGAGCATTATAAGAGACTACTGCACCGGCAATTCCGATGGCAGTCAAAAGCAATACAAATAAAATATTCCTTTTCATTTATTCGGATGTTGGTGGTACCAATACCGTTTTCATTAAAGCTTCCTTATCTCCATCGAAGGTCTTGACAATAGCATTTCCTCCTCGAGTCAAACCGTCAAAAACGCCATCGTCTACCATATCCCAAAGCGCATATTTTGCTTTGCCGTCAACCGTTATTAATCCAAAATGATTCTCTGAACCCATTGGGTTTTTCGAATCTTTCCATGGTTCGTTAAAGGCTTCAAAATAAAAGCAGGATATACCGGCTTCATTGGTCCAGTCACGCATCAGTTTATAATACATGGCTTCCTTATACTCATCAGTAGCCTTCGAACCGGTCTCACCATAAAAGCCGTCAGATACCGTTGCCCAGCCCGTCTCACCAATATGGATCGGTTTTTTGACTCCAATGCTCTTCATATAACCTGCAACACTGTCATATTGTGCCTGTGCAAAAGCCTTGGCACGAAGCATGGCGGCGTCAATCTTTTCAATATCCGATAATTTCTTGTCATCCTTGATGATCCAAAAATCAGGATTGTAATGGGTGTTGTGGTAAGGATAGGTATGCATGGAAATATAATCAACGGCATGGTATAATTTTTCAAGGTCCTCTGTGTGGTACTCAGCTCCTCCTCCTCCCCAGGAAGAAAAATCATCAGAGCTTGTTATCCATAATTCTTTGGGAAGCTTTCCGGCTTTTTTTAAATCCTGCAAATGATTTACCCATTTTAAAATAACAGAAGGTTGTACATAGTAAGTTGCAGCCCATTTCACCATTGCCTCATTACCCACGGCGATCACTTTTACGATATCAGGAAACCGATTTGCCAAAGATACCGCCACCAGGATCTGTGAAGCATTGGCAGCGCTTTCCTGTTCGTGATCAGGCTCCATTCCCGTCCATGCATTTTTACAATCAATCCAGGCACCCAGCATCAAGTACATCTCAAATTCAGGATCTTCCTGCTTCAATTCGCTTATGGCTATTAACAGGTTGGTAGCTTCTGGTAAGTGAACCTTATAGGTTCTCAAAATTTTGATCCCCATCGCCGCCAGGATTTTCAGATCCTCCTTGAGCTCATCAACAGCCGGCTCAACCCCGTGATCCACATCCCTGTAACCGCCAAAAGACATGGCCAGGTATTCCGGGTTTCCCAGGATTTCTGCGGCTGGTACATTTTTTACCTCGGTCATGTGTTTGTCATCCATCTTAGTTTCAGTTTCTTTTTCTGACTTATTCAAACAGCCAGTCACTGCCATGAAAATACCTGCAAGGACCAAGCCTTTTAAATTTAATTTCATAACGATATCTATTTTTTTACAGCAACAATGATCCTGTCGATTTCTCCGGATCTTTTAAATACTTTTTTACTGGTTTCCGCATCAAGATGCGAGCTTTCGGTCCTGACAACATCTCCATTTTGGTATACAAGCTCAATGCCCTCTTTTTCTGCCCGCTTGTAAATAACAGGAATCTGGCAATAGGTAAAACACAACGAGCCTTCAGCCACTTCAATTTCCTGTGCCTCCTTGTAAATATCGATATAACGGAACGTTGCACCCTGGGTTAAAAATTCTTCCTTTTTTAACAATCGGGGATCGAAATAAAGCATCCCTGCATCAACAAACACGCCTAATTCACCAAACCTGCTTAACACATCCTCTTTTACCTGACCCGTCATGCCCGGTTGTTGTGCGCCTTTACCGGCAGGTGTATGTGAATAAGGGTCGGTGGGAAAAGCCCCGTACAATTCAGGTGATTTATGGACCCCGATCCCTGCATTTGCTTCATAATAATGGTCCAATAATTTACCGATGGTTGCCTGATCTTCTCCTGACGCAATAGCCGATAAGCAAGTTTCCTGAATGCTGACGACTAATTTTGAAACCATGTGCCAATAAATAGAACCCAGGCCTTCATATCCGAAAAAGGTTCCTGACCTTCCTGTAAAAGATTTATGGTCAAAAATCTCTTCAAAGGTTTCCAGAAGCAAGCCTGTATCTTTTTGGACCAATTCGCCATATTTTTCCTCGTGTAGCTTTGAAAGTGCTTCCTTCAGGCTGTTCGCATTGTTGAATGACCCGTTAAAATGATACTTGCCCTGAATGTCCTTTTCAACGATCAGGTTGTTTCCGTCTTCAAAAAGCTGTTGTAACAAGGCTGATGCTTTTATTTTTTCCGCAGGAATATTGTTCTTTGCCAAAAATCGGGGCAAATCTTTATCCGGATAAAGAATATAACTGTATTGGTCGGGCCTGAACAAGGCACTGCTCTTCAAAGCATCTAAAA
>CBDUAP010000181.1:0-5962 GCA_965365165.1 uncultured Flavobacteriaceae bacterium | reverse complement strand
TCGTCATTGGTATACTCATCGCCCTGCAGGTCAATAACTGGAATGAAGAAAGGATCGTAAAGTCATCCCTGCAGGGATAAAAAAACATAAGGCATCTATATGTTTGATTCCGGGCTATTTGTTATTTGACCGTCATCACCCTTTCATATATGATTCTTCGTTCAAAACCATTGGGAACCAATTCATCCATTTTTGTATTATCAGTAATATCGTTATACGCCGCAGCATTAGGTGAATTATCAGAGGTTTCTGTAAATCGGAGATAATCAAGAGCATCATTGAGCTTGTTAAATCCATCAACTGTAAAAACTGAAAATCGGTCCTTGTTTCCTGAAGGATAGATCACAGAAGAAATTCCCCAATACGTCATATTGTTCATGATATTGTTGATACTTGCCTGATGAAAAGGTTTCCAGAGCGACCTGTTTTCCTGGATAAAAGCAGTCAGATCCGTAGGCTTGGCGTAATTCACCAGTGCATATTGATACTCACCAGGTATTTGGTCTTCAGCTTGTACATAGTAATCAAAGGTTACTGTTGTGAAGGAGCTCGTTTCAATATCTTCAACTTTCACATCACCCAGAACATCCATATTCTCTGACCAGACCTTATTGGGATTCATATTTTCAAGGTTTTCATAGGTGTTCACAATAACATAATTCGGCGTGAGTTCATCCGCATTGGTAATACCAATTTTTCTCCATAGTGACCACGATTTCATCTGGCCTTTTTTAATGGCTGACTGAGCAACCTTAGACCAGTATTTGGTTTCCCTTTCAACAAATTTTGAATCCTGATCTGCAGGTACGTGACGATACTGTAAATAACTTATTTGCGCGTTCACCGAACCGGCAAAAAGCATGACAATCAAAACAAGACATAGTTTCTTCATAATTAAGCGTTCATTAAATTAAAAATCCCTTTAAAGTTACATATTTTTTGACTGTATTCATAACATAAAAGCCTTTGTAAGCATGAATAATCCTGTTTCTCATCCAAAAAACAAAAATCTTAAAGCAGCAAGGGTTGTCATCAACAATAAAAACCCATTCTATTTATCAAGGAACCAATGCACGTAGCCACAATGATCGCAAATGTAGTTTTGGGCCTTTTTATTGGCCCATTCCAAGCCTAAAAATGTCATACCGGGGGTATTCATCAAAGTTTGCCGCTCCCAAAACGTATCATTTCTGCAAACGGAGCACTCTAATTTATTTCCTTTTATGATTATTTCTGTGGCTTTGGGTTTATCTTTCATGATTTTTATATCGTTTAAAGCAAAAATAAATGTTTTCTGGTTATCCAAGATAGACATAATTACTGACAATCCTGATTCCGCCCATTGACCAAAGCAGGTTAAAAAGTGGCTCTTGTATGCAATGAAATCCTGGTCGCCTTTTGCGGTAGGCGTAACTATATTTTCAATAAACAAACTCGTGTCAAGATTTGAAAAAATATCAGAGTAGAAGTGTCCGGAGTGGTGCTGATGATCTTCTTGACTTTCGAACCAACCTAATTCTTCAGTTAACTGTAAGTTGTTTTGATGATCCACATCAATAATTGGCTTGTCCTGAATCATTGTATATGATCATGATATAACCTATCTTTTTCAATGTGGTATACCTCAATTTCATCACAATGAGCTCTGTCGAAAGAATTCCTAAAAAATTGGCTCTCCTAAAAAGGGTTTTACAGATCCTGTTACTGCTTGTGGCTGTTACTGTTGCTGCACAAAATGATTTTCGCAAGGCCAGGACAACAATGGTAAGTACACAGATAGCCTCAAGAGGCATCAAAGACAAAGCCACACTTGAAGCCATGCGAAACGTCCCAAGACATCTTTTCGTTCCTGAGGAAATCGTATCCCAGGCCTATCGCGACAGGCCCTTGCCCATTGGTCACGGACAAACTATTTCACAACCCTATATTGTAGCTTTTATGACCGAGGTCGTGAAACCCCAAAGTCATTTTAAGGTGCTGGAAATTGGTACGGGCTCAGGATACCAGGCAGCTATTCTCAGCCAGATCGTTGATACAGTGTACACTATCGAAATCGTTGAGGCGCTTTACCGGCAGGCCAAAAAACGCATCAAAGATCTTCACTATAACAACGTCCAGGTCAAAAGCGGAGATGGTTATTACGGATGGGAATCCAAGGGGCCTTTTGATGCCATTGTGGTCACTGCTGCAGCTGAATTTGTACCTCCTCCCTTGATCTCTCAACTCAAGGAAGGTGGAAAAATGATCATCCCTGTGGGAACTCCCTTTAGCACCCAGCAATTGTTGCTGGTGACGAAAAAAGAGGGTAAAATCAAAACGAACAACCTCATGTTTGTGCGATTCGTGCCATTCACCAGGGCTGCAACAGGACAATAAGCCGATGACAAATGAACATGATACATAACTATGCATACAAAAATCGCACCCTGAGACTGGCTTTGTCAGTAGCTTTATTAGCAGCTGCTATAGTAGCATATGAGATCCAGCTGATGCATTTTTTTACCATCGTACAATGGCATCATTTTGCCTCCATGGTCATTTCCATTGCCCTTCTGGGCTTTGGTGCCAGTGGCACCCTCTTGTCATTATTCAGAAAACAGATGATCAAAAAAGCAGAAGTCCTTCTCCCTGCTGCAATGATCAGTACGGGTCTTTTTATGAGTCTGGGAATCAGGTTCTCACGCATGGAATTTTTACTGTTTGATTCCTACCTGTTGTTTGTTGATCCTTCACAGTTTTTGAGATTGCTGGGGACCTGTTTTTTATTTTTCCTCTCATTCTTGACAGGTTCACTGGCCCTGGGGCTCATTTTTGTCAAAAGAGTATCCCAAATTGGTGTGTTTTATTTTGCAGACATGACAGGTTCAGGATTGGGCGGGGCCCTGGCCATTTATTTGCTATGGCATTTTGAACTTGCTGAACTGCCCTCGATTATCGCCTTAATGCCAGTATTGTCTGGCCTGTTGATCATCCGAAAAAAAGCGCGCTATCTACTTGCCGGCTACAGTATTCTCGTTATTGCAGGCTGTGCTTTTCAAAGCACTGAACCCTTAAACCTGAAACTGTCACAATTCAAAAGCATCAGCTATGCTTTGAATTTGCCCGAAGCCAAGATTGAAAAACAGGAAAGCAGTCCTTACGGACTGGTTCAGGTGGTCTCATCTCCGATGCAGCGCTATGCGCCGGGTCTGAGTCTCAATTATGAGCAACAGATAGGCCCTTCTAAGGTAATCTTCAATAATGGAAATTGGTATGCCGCCATCCCGGAAGTTAGTGCTGAAGACAAACATCACCTGCTAGATTACACCACCATGGCCCTTCCCTACCTAATTGGTGATCCGGAAAAGGTACTCATCTTTAATGCAGGGGCGGGCCTTGAAGTGACCCATGCCTTGTTCAACCAGGCGCTTCACGTGGATGCCGTAGAACCCAATGCCAGTGTTACCGAACTCATGAAAGGACCTTATGCACAGATTTCTGATTCCCTGTATTATAAGTCCGAAGTACATCTTTACAATACTACTCCCCGAACTTTTTTAAAGCAAACTGATGAGTTTTTTGATCTTATTCAATTGCCTCTTTCAGGCGCCTTTGGAGGATCCGTGGGGCTTAATGCGTTACACGAGGAAAACCTCTTCACAAAAGAAGCCCTTAGAGAAATGTGGCTAAAACTAAAACCTGACGGAATGATCATTTTTTCGTCCTATCTTGATCTCCCTCCCAGAATTACACTTAAATATGCGGCCCTGATAGCAGATCTTCTTGAAAGCATCGGGTCAAAAGATCCGCAGCAACACCTTGTTGCGGTCAGAAGCTGGGCCACTCTTAGCTATGTGGTCAAAAAAAGTCCATTAACTGAAATGGAACTTTATGCCGTAAGGCAATTTTGTGATGACAAGGGTTTTGACAGGGTATTGTTTAACGCTTCTGAAACCGATGAAACTATCAATAAACTCCAAAATGACAATGCTTTAAAACTTATTAGAGGCATGTTTGGGCCTAACCGGGATTATCTTATCGAATCCAATGATTTTAACATCAGCATCCCGACCGATAACCAGCCCTATTTTTATCAGTTCCTCAGATTGAAAAACATCGTCAGGCAGTGGGAAACCCTTGGTGAAAGAGTGGCCTTTCTTGAACTGGGCTATTTGATCTTGCTGGTCACCCTTCTTCAGGTATTGATACTCGGTTTTGTACTGATCCTTGTTCCCTTATTCAAACTTGGCTTTAAAGGAGGCCAGAAAACACAGGTATTTACCTATTTTTCCGGTTTAGGACTGGGCTATATGTTTTTTGAAATTGTACTTATCAAATACTTTGTTCGTTTTTTGGGCCATCCCATTTATGCAGTGGCCACCGTGATCTCTATCATGCTGGTCAGTTCAGGCTTTGGCAGTCTGTATGCTTCCAGGCTGAAACTGCCTTATAAAAAATTATCAAAGATTACATGGCTTATCGGCGCACTGATCTTTGGCTATAGCCTCATATTGGGTCTTTTGCTGGACCAAACAGTTGGCTGGCCCGTTTGGGGAAAACTACTTCTCACTACTTTTACTATTGGCATTCCGGCCTTTTTCATGGGAATGCCGTTTCCTATGGGCTTGCAACTTGTTAACACGAAACACCAAAGCCAGGTTCCCTGGGCCTGGGGGATCAACGGGTGTTTATCTGTCATCAGCACCTTACTTGCCGTATTTATCGCAGTGGAAATCGGATTTAAGGCCGTGCTTATTTGGGCTGCGATTGCTTATTTTTTGTCAGGTATCAGCCTGCGCTGGCTGAATCCCAATGCAAGTACCAAAAAAATGGTATTGTGATATTTTTATTATCTTAGAGAAATAAATCAATATTAAAATGTTAAAGAAACTAAGTAAAACAGATCGAATTTTATTGATATTGGCCCTTGGTACTTTGATCTTTTCAGAGCTGATGTGGTTTAACGGAGAACATGAAGGAGCACTGTTCGTCGGACTCTGGGTGCCTTCTATTTTAGGATTTGCAATTTTCTTAAAACTAATAAAAAGTGACAAATGATTGAACTCGTCCCTTATGCCGCAGGTTTCGTTACCTTGATATTTGGCGTCGCATTTTACTATTTTCTGGAAGAAATCAGAAGTAGTAAATAAACGAGCCATTGAAGGTCACAAATCCTTAATCAAACCCATCATCCGAATTTATCCGGGCTCTCTAAAAGCAAAGAAAGCATCTCGGTTCCCTTTTGCATAGGAACCAACTCTTCAGCACGAATGATCAACTATAAGTTATTGGTTCCTGCCTTCCAAATCAAGCATAAAAGTATACATCAAAGCCGTTCTTTTATAGCGTTCAAAGCGCCCTGATGCCCCACCATGACCGGTTTCCATATTACAATCCATAAGGATCAAGTTATCATCGGTTTTCATTTCCCGGAGTTTGGCAACCCACTTCGCCGGCTCCCAGTACTGTACCTGGCTGTCCCAATAACCGGTGGTTACCAAGATATTTGGATAGTCCTTGGCCTCCACGTTGTCATATGGTGAATAGGATTTCATATAGTCATAGTACTCTTTGACCTTCGGATTTCCCCATTCGTCAAACTCACCTGTTGTCAAAGGAATGGATTCATCCAGCATCGTGCTGACAACATCTACAAACGGAACGGCAGCAATGATGCCATTCCACAGTTCGGGTTTCATATTGACCACGGCTCCCATTAAAAGCCCTCCGGCAGAGCCTCCCATAGCATACATGTGTTGCGGACTTGTATAGCCTTCACGCACCAAATGCTCAGCACAATTGATAAAATCGGTAAAAGTATTTTTCTTTTTTAAGAGCTTTCCATTTTCGTACCAGTCACGCCCCATTTCCTGTCCACCCCTGATATGGGCCATGGCATATATAAAGCCCCTGTCAATCAAACTCAGTCTTGTAGCGTCAAATACCGGCTCGGTGCTGCTGCCATATGAACCATAAGAATACA
>CBDUAP010000180.1:0-5967 GCA_965365165.1 uncultured Flavobacteriaceae bacterium | reverse complement strand
GATCAATATTCGGTGTGTGATATCCCATCATGCCACGATTGTTGTGACTAATGTTCCAAGTGCCAATGTCATCACCCCAGATCACCAGGATGTTAGGCTTTTTTTGTGCATTAACAGCAGTAATCATCATCATACCGAATGCAATGCATGAGATTAGTTTCATTTTAATCATATTTATAAGGGTTTTAAAGTTAAATTGTTAAATATGCAATCAGAGATATTACTTAAAAGCCTGTTTATTCATTTTTGTAAAAAGGAAAATGTCAATGGGCCTTTTCATTCAAAAACGATTTTAATCTTTTTCATGAATGATCATAAATATTTAATCTCCGATTGTAAAGGTTAATACTTGTCCTGTATGAAATCGATCTCATTCAGTATAGAGAATCGGATCCCGTCTGAAATATAATGTTCAATCTGATAAAACTGAACCGAAACCAGGTCACTGGTCGCCTTGCCAATTCTTTTGGTGTAGTTCAGTATTAATTTGTCTTCAGCGGTTCTCAATGGTATGGCCTGGGCAAGCAAATCTGAAGCCTGTTGGTTCGTAAGTGCACCTTTCTTATTCGTATACTTTTGTAAAAGCTCTAATTTCTCTTTCCCAATTTCCTGCCTGCTTTTCTCGTACTCATCATAAAGTTTCCAAAAAGCAGCACCATCAACGCCGGTCAGATCAATATTATTTTCGATGATGGCCCTTTTTTCAGCCCCAAAAATTTCCTGAACCATTTCTATTTCTTCAGCAGAAACTTCCTGAGCTACGGAAGCAGTAATAAAAAAGAGGCTGGCGATAAACAAGGTTATTTTTTTCATAATGTTGGTTTTAGGTTAATTATTTTTTATTGATGTAAATTTCTTCCAGTAATTCCATTCGTATAGCATCCGCAAGGTAATTTTCAATTTGGTAAAACTGCATGGCAACAACCGGGTCGGTTTTGGCTTTGATCTTTTTGTAATATGAATCTGTAAGTTTATCAGATTTGATTCGCAATGGAATGGCTTCATTCATAAAACGATCAGCGTCCTGGGGTTTCACTTCTCCATAATCGTTCACATACCTGAGCAGCAGGGCGTATCTTTGCTTGCCTAATTCTTTGCGCTGAATTTCGTAAGCATCATACAAAGCCCAGAAATCTGATTCCTGTGTCTCTCTTAATTCAACAAATTCAGCAACAATATCCCTTTTTTCCATGCCGTACAAAGATTGCATGAGCTGTATTTCATCCTGGTTGGACTGCGCAAAAATGCCAAATGAAATGAAAAAAATAAAAAGCAGGGTTGGTATTCTGTTAGCCATAGGGGGATTATTTTGAAGAAGAACATTATGGCCGAGATCTTTCAAATGCCATTTATCAAATTTAACTAAAAATACTAACTTTACAAAAACCAGTAAACTTTAAATATCTAAGTATGATAAATATATCTGTCAATGGAAACAATTATCAGGTTGATGTGCCCTTAAACACCCCAATATTGTGGGTGCTGAGGGATGATCTTGAGCTCACAGGAACAAAATATGGATGCGGATTGGGCGTTTGCGGATCCTGCACTGTTCTTATGGACGGTAAAGCCATAAGATCTTGTATCACGCCTGTTTCATTGGTCAAGGATAAGAAATTGGTTAGCATAGAAGGGGTAGCCCAGGAAAACACCAGTCTGCAAAAGGCATGGCAGGAATTAAACGTTCCCCAATGTGGTTATTGCCAACCGGGGCAACTGGTCAGTGCTCTGGCCTTGTTGAAAGAAACGCCTGAACCCACAGATGAAGACATAGATAAGGCTATGAGCGGCAACATATGCAGATGCGGAACTTATGTCAGGATCAGAAAGGCGATTCACCAAGCTGCAGCAGAAAAATAAAATTTCAAAAATTAGAATCAATGTATATTGGAAATCATATAACACGAAGATTTTTTATCAGAAATGTAAGTCTTTTGAGTGGGGGAATCATATTGGCATGCGATATGGATTCAAATAGCAATAATGGTGCAGGTCATAACAAACAAAATGACTCCATTTTTTCTCCCAATTTATTTGTTGAATTAAAACCCGATGGAGCATTGATATTAACGGCGAGCAGGAGTGAAATGGGACAGGGGGTGAGAACTTCGCTTACTTCTGTTATTGCCGATGAAATGGATGCTGATTGGAATCGGGTCAAAGTAAGACAGGCCCCGGGAGATGATGCTTATGGAAATCAAAACACAGATGGGTCAAGAAGCATCAGAACAATTTATAAACCCATGAGGAAAATGGGAGCCATGGCCAGATCGATGCTCATCACTGCTGCAGCAAGGCATTGGAACATTCCTGAAGCTGAATGTGAAACTCGAAATCATTTTGTTATCCACCGAACAACGGGAAACAAATTGTTTTACGGGGAACTTGCCACTAAGGCAGCAGGTATTGCTGCTCCTGAAAACCCTAAGTTAAAATCCCCGGAAGACTTTGTATATATCGGGAAAGGATTGAAAAGTATTGATGTAAGCGATTTTACAACCGGTAAATCCAGGTACGGACTTGATATCAAAATACCGGGTATGCAATATGCCTGTGTTGCACGTTGTCCGGTTACCTACGGAAAAGTAGTTTCATTTGATAAATCAAAGGCGATGCAAGTTCCGGGTGTGATCGAAGTCTATGAATTGCCCAGAATGGAAAAACCTTTTGGTACCCTGGGTGGCGTTGCCGTCATTGCCAAAAATACCTGGGCCGCCATCAAAGGGAAAGAGGCCTTGGATATTACCTGGGATTTTGGTGATAACGGGGCCTATTCAACTGAAAGTTTTATGAAAAAACTTACCGAAAATGTTATTAAGAAAGGGAAATTGATCAAGTCAGAAGGAAACGTTGATGCAGCCTTCGGGAGGGCTGAAAAAGTGATTGAAAGCACTTATCAACTGCCACATCTTGTTCATGCACCCATGGAAGCACCTAATGCCACGGCGCATGTGAATAATGGGATGTGCGAAGTATGGGCACCGGTTCAGGCGCCACAAACCACCAGACAGGAAATCAGTGATTTTCTTGAAATACCTTTGGAAAAAGTTAAAGTGAATGTTACGTTTTTAGGCGGTGGATTCGGCAGAAAATCTAAACCTGATTTTGTCATGGAAGCCGTTGCCCTGTCTCAACGATCAGGCACTCCGATCCAGGTCATCTGGACAAGAAACGATGACATCCAGAACAGTTATTACCACGCCATCAGTGCCCAGTATTTGAAAGCTTCCTTAGATTCCGAAGGCAAGGTGTCAGGATGGCTTCATCGTTCTGCATATCCATCGATTACCTCTACCTTCATGCCAGGCGTAAAACATGGTGCAGGATTTGAATTTCAGCAGGGTATGATCAACATGCCATATGAAATTGAACATCAAAGATTTGAAAATGGCGAGGCAGAGGCACACGTCAGAATAGGCTGGTTGAGATCTGTTTATAATATAATTCATGGGTTCTCAATCAATGTTTTTGCCGATGAACTGGCTGTGGCGGCAAATAAGGACCCGCTGGATTTCAGGTTGGCTCTAATTGGAAGTGACAGGATTTATCCTGCTGAAAATGAGTACAAACAAGATACGGCCAAACTTAAAAATGTGCTTAAAAAAGCCGCGGAAAATGCAGGATGGGGCAGGAGCCTGCCTGAAGGTCACGGATTGGGCCTTGCGGTTCATTATAGTTTTTATACCTATGTTGCTTCTGTTGTTGAAGTTTCTGTTATTCAAAACAAGTTAAAAGTACTTAAAATTTATACTGTGGCAGACTGTGGTACGGTAGTCAATACGAATACCGTAAAAGCTCAGCTTGAAGGTGCCGCCATTTTTGGTATGTCTTTGGCCTATTATGGGGCCATATCGATGGAAGAAGGCAAAGTACAGCAGAGTAATTACCATGACTATGAAATGCTGAGGATCCATCAGGCGCCTGAGATAGAAATAGAGATTGTAAAAAGTAGTGAAATTCCGACCGGAATAGGCGAGCCGGGCGTTCCTGTCATCGCACCAGCGATTGTGAATGCTATTTTTGATGCAACTGGAAAAAGATATAGGAATCTGCCTTTAAAAGACTATGGGCTGGTATAAAAAAAAGTCATAGCAAGTTTAAATAGTTGACATTATAAAAAATGTTTTATTTTGATCATTAGCCCCCCTCAAGGCTTTCTACTCGCTATGACTTTTTTGATGATTATCCCTTTTAAATTATCCGGATAATTTTAGCAATTTTAATAAAGTTAAGAACTTAACTATATCATAAACGTCAAGTTGGATATAAAATTGTTCAATATTGATTTATTTTTGAGATAAAGTAATTTCCCAGTTTTTCTATTCCAAAAAAAATAGTTTTTTATTAAGTATCAAATCAAGTATATTAGCAGGATACATTAAAAAAATCAACTAATTATGAGAACATTTACAATTTTATGCGGCTTCCTCATTTTAATGTCGAGTTGCGCAAAACCATCCTACAAAAAAAATGAAATTATAAGCAAGTCCGATTCAACAGCAACAGAATCCATACTCGATGAAGTTGTTGTTTTCAATCAGGTATTGAACGCTGAAGAGCAGATAGCCACTGCGCTCCTTGCAGCACCAGAAGATGCGAGAGGTGAAGCGAAAGTCTATGGATATGACTCGGAAGGGGAATGGATGACCCTGAGAGAAGGTTCGAATGAGTTTATCTGCATTGCAGACAATCCCAATCAGGAAGGGTTCCAGGCTGTATGCTATCATTCCAGTTTAGAGCCTATGATGGCAAGGGGAAGAGAACTTGTAGCCGAAGGAAAATCAAGAGATGAAAAAGAAGAGATCCGAGCTGCCGAAGCAAAGTCAGGCAAATTAGCCTTACCTAAAACTCCTGCTGCCCTGCATATATTTTATGGTAAAAATGCTTATTTTAATAAGGAATCGGGGCTAATAGAAAATGCAAAATACAGATATGTGGTTTATACGCCTTATGCGACAAAAGAGAGCACAGGTTTGCCTCTTGCACCCAACGCTCCTCACCATCCTTGGCTGATGTTCCCGGGGAAGTATAATGCGCATATCATGATCTCTCCTGAAAATTAGATTTTTGTTCAAATTGGAGCGTACCGTTTTCAACATTGCTGCAAAGGTATCCGGATCATATGAATGATCTTTTGAGCAAATGAAACAAGTCAAAAAAAACCTGCCTGGGACTCAAGTCTTAAGCAGGTTTTTTTGTAAATTAAATTAGTTTTTGTACAATTTAATGGTCCTGGCTTTATCGCCTGCCCACAGGGTGGCAAAATAAAGACCATTTGCGGCGGGTTTATTCTTAAAGTTGCTTCCGTCCCATGAAGATTCATACGATCCCTCATTTTGTGTTTTTCCCACAAGGGTTTTTACGAATTGTCCGTAACGGTCATATACCTTGATCGAAACATAAGATCTATTTGGAACTGAATATTTGATTATGGTTGATTCGGTAAAAGGATTTGGGTAATTGGACTGCAAAGCCAGCACAGTTTCATTAATTTCCTCTTTAATTTCTTTTTCCGGTAAACCAAACCTCCAAACATCGTTATCGACGTTTTTATAATTATCAAGGTCTCCAAAATCAAAGGTTTCCCGGTCTCCGCCAAAGGTATAAATGGCATCCTGATTTTTTCCTTCACCTCTCACCACAACAGCATCAAAATCGTATTTTATGTCTTCGGATCCATCCGCATTCCAAGGGGCATCACTCACTTTTTTCCAGACTTTACCTTTATTGCTCACCCATACATCAGAAGGATTTGCTGGAGTTACACCATTATCATCTCCTAATCCGAATCCACCAAATAGAACCAGACGATCTTGAGCTACAACAAGACACTGTTCTTCGGCATGATCACCTTCACCTCTACCCCCCTCTGGGCAGCGTCGATGAGGGCTTTGCGAATAAACCGGCTTGGCAGGAAATAAGGGGTTTCAATGATCACTTCCTTGCGTGAATCGCGGATAAGCTCCA
>CBDUAP010000179.1:0-5975 GCA_965365165.1 uncultured Flavobacteriaceae bacterium | reverse complement strand
ATCTGAATCCTGGTTTCCTTGTAATTCAATTTTTGCTTTCTGGCAACCGAAGACCCTGCCATAACAATAATGTATTGTCCTTCTATGGGTTCGGCTTCAAAACCCACCACACTCAGGTCTTGGCCGGTTCCCAAAACTTCTTCATCATGGCTGCAACCCGTTAAAAACAAAAAGGCCATACAAACAAACCCTACTCCTGCTTTAAGCAAAATGTCAAATTTTTTCATCTTTTTTAAGTTTATGTCAATTGATAAAAGTAAATATAAGAAAATATCACAAAAGGCTTTTTGAAGTAAAACAGGATACCAAGGTATTATTTGAAGCTATTCTAAGATTTTTTTGATAAGGAATCATGTGAAAAGTTCAATAAATAACTACTGAAATTTTAAACTGCAAGAAAAATATTAACTGATGTGAGAAATAAAAACATGCTTTTTAAACCGCGAAACTTTTTAATCTTTGCCCTTTTTAGTTTTGTCCTTCGCCTTTAATTTATCGATTTCATAGATACGGGCAAACTTATCATAAAAAGACTTGGTCACAGGGGTTTTATGCATGACCATGGTTTTTACCCGACTCCTTTCAATGCCCATTTTCTGGGATAAATGGGCCACAGGAAATTTCAAATTAAGCAATTTCAAACCTTCAGCCAGTAAGACATTGTATTTTTGGCGCCTGATATTCGATGCCTCGCCGGAATTGCTCTCATCTTTTTCAATGGTCTCCTCTAGAAGCATGCCGCAAAATCCGTTAAATTTCATAAAATAATGATGATCCATGGGTTCTTCAAAACTCATGAATTTTTCTAATAGACCTTGAGGTATTCCTGTATTTTCCGAAATTTCGGAGATACTGAACCCTTCTTCATTTCTATTCTGCAAAAAGTGAACCCCGTCAGTTAATAAACCATTATAAACATATTTTGGGTCCTTTTTATTCATTTATAAAATTTTGACGCTTAATTTAATAAATGAAAATATATTTTGCACTGACAATTATCACTGAAACAATAAAATACCCTGATGAGGGTATGGATAAAGCTCCAGAATTTTGTATTTAAAACCTGCTTAAATTCAATGATTTATGAGGTTTTTTACAAGAATAAAAAGATAAAAACGGGGGATTGAAATTTTGACTTTAGCCGAATAAAATGACAAAGGTAGTGACGATGGAAATCAGGATCATCATGCTCTCATAATACCTTTTTCCTTCTATAAATTGCCACAATTTAGAAGCTTTGTCAATAATTGATTCGGGTTTTGAAATTGATACTCTCATTGTTCATATATTTTACAAGGTAAAAATAATCTTTACTGGAAAAATAAATTATGACAAATATCAGTACCTCAGTATCCTCCATCCAATCGCATTACGATTAAAATTACAGGAGACTTCCGTTTTGATTGAAAGGAATTTCAATAAGGTAAATGTCGAAAAGCACGGTATAACGAGTTTTTCCTTTAAGTTAAGTCTGTACTCCGGGCAAGGCAGCTAGGAATTTTCATAATTTTTTTTGGATAAAATTTTAAAAAGAGTAGTTATTGTGTTAATATCCTCTTAAAATCTTAAGTTATATCGTTAAAGCATTCTTAATTGATAAAAATTTAACATTTTAAAGTGTAATAAATATCACATAAGTTGCGTCCTTTATTCATATAAATGTCTAATCTAAATTATTTATCATGAAAAATTTGAAATTATTAGTTCTCGCCATCGGTCTTTTTACAATTAATGTTGCCGCTGCAAATTTAAACCCCATTAACCCAACTGACGAATTACGAATCGAAATGGCTGAATTGATCGGATCCAGTTATATGGATGGTATGCAAGCAGATGAACTAGGTGCCGAAGTTTTATTTACAGTTAATAAGAATAAAGAAATTATTATTCTTTCTGTTGATTCAGACAATGCTTCAATAGAAAGCTATTTGAAAAACAAACTGAACTATAAAAAAGTAAATCACAGCCCCGGACATGCCGGAGAAATCTATTTATTGCCCGTAAAAATGGTGAAACAATTATAATTCAATCCTATTCTATAATCCTGAAAGCTGTCTTATGACAGCTTTTTTTTTTTGTTAATTGTTCAATGAATTTCAATGCCAATATAAAATCA
The DNA here is from genome assembly GCA_965365165.1 of uncultured Flavobacteriaceae bacterium. GTDB lineage: Bacteria > Bacteroidota > Bacteroidia > Flavobacteriales > Flavobacteriaceae > Lutimonas. The sequence goes on along the minus strand of CBDUAP010000179.1, from coordinate 3,859 downwards.
GATTTCCAATTGATTCAAAAAGGATGAAGCCTTATTTAAATGGAACTCTTTTTTTTCGTCCGGCATTTTATCAAAGGTGTTCACTAGCATAGATAATCTTGGGTTTTGCTTAAAAAATTGGCTGTGAACGTGCATAAATCTCCAAAAAAGGCCATCCCAAATTGCCTGCCATTCACCCTTCTTAAAATTACTCATTTTCATTATATAATTACTGCCACTGATATAAGGCTTCGAAGCCATCAATCCGCCATCGGCATATTGACTCATGCCGTAAACGTTAGGAACCATTACCCAATCATATGAATCGATAAATAATTCCATAAACCAGCGGTATACTTCGTCGGGATCAAACTCACACAGGAGCATAAAATTGCCTATGACCATCAAGCGCTCAATATGATGGCAATAGCCTGTTTCCAATACTTTTTTGATGGTTATATCTAAAGGTTCAATACCTGTGTTTCCGGTATAAAATGAAGAAGGAATCTTTCTTTTAAAACCCCAAAAATTAAGAGTCCGCTGCTCACTTCCTCTGGATATATATATCCCCCTGATAAATTCCCTCCACCCAATTATTTGACGCACAAAACCTTCAGTTGAATTGATCGGTATGTCATGCAGTTCAGCAAAGACCAAACATCGGTCAATAATTTTATGAGGAGTAATCATTCCTACATTCAACACAGGAGTTAGAACACTGTGATGCAACCATGAGTTTTCTTTGACTATGGCGTCCTCATAAGGACCAAACTCCTTGAATCTATATGCTAAGAACTGATCGAGCCATTTGTCTGTTGCCTCGTGATTCATAGGGTATACAGGCTGCTCAGTAAGGGTTCCCAAATTATCAGGAAAGTACCTTTGAACATAAGTCACGGCCTCCTTGTAATAATGATCAGCATCAGGAAACATGATAGGAGGCGGAATCTTATTTTTAGGATACTTTTTACGATTCTCCATATCGAAGGTCCATTTACCTCCTGTGGGTTCTCCCTTGTCTGTCATCAAAATATTTCTCTTTTGCCTTTCAGCTTTGTAAAAGGTTGACTGATGATACTTTTGTTTGTCCTGACGGAAAAATGAAGATAAATCATCTCTGGAATTCATAAACATCGGAGTGTTCAACTTTTGAAAAACTATTTTGTGCTTAAAACATGATTTTTCCAATCGCTTCTCCAGCCAAAAATCCGTTGGATCTGTAAATTTGATTGTTTGAACACCATGCTGACCCATCTCGGCAATGAATACCCTGATATCAGATCGATCTTCTGAGGCTTCAATATAAGACACCTCATAATCCAGAGATCTCAAATAACTTTCATAATATTTCATTGTAGCCCGGTGAAATGCTATTTTTTGCTTGTGAAATTTGTACTGCTTAAAAAATAAAAACTCTTCAATGAGGTATACCGAAACATCGTCTTTAGCCACAGGAATATTCCTGTAAAGCTGGTGCGGGAAAATCAGGTAAACCGTATTCATCTCTTATTTATTTCTTCGACACCTCTCACTGCAATACTTTACTTGCTGCCAATTCAACGCCCATTTCTTACGCCAGGTGAAGGGGCGCCTGCACACGACACAAATTTTTTCAGGAAGATCTTGTTTTTTCATTTTATGTTGGACGGGCTTTTCAGGAATCCATCCCGATGGGTAACAATTCCTTTTTACATTGCTTCCAGAATTTAAAGAACGACGGGTAGTAACCTTGAACAGAAAACATCCATTCGCGTTCTTCTTTTTCTCCCTGATAATGGCTGCTCAAAGGATGTTCTTTAAAGATAATGCTTTTCAAATTATAATCTTTTACGAGCTCCTTAAATTCACCAACATATATCTGAATTTGATCTATGTTTCCTGCCAGTCTCATCATAAAGTCCATGCTGTTTTTCGAAACGGGATATTGCTTGAAATGAGATGGCTCCAAAAGTAAAATTCGATTAACCTTCTTTTCTTTCTTCCAGCTAGGATCCAAATTATAGAAATTGTACAAACAAGTTGGCAAACTTTCTTCAATCGTGATTTGTCGCTTAAGGGGCAATGGAGTATGCAAAACCAGGTCTGTCGTATCTTTAAGAAAACTTGGCGTCTCCATTTCAGGTAACGTTGCATACGATTGATCCAGGTAAGTCTCTTTTTGTTGTGTGAAGAAATATTTATTGATGTTATCCTGGTTCGCATAGTATTTTTTTTGACTATTGGAACCTGCAACCCACTGCCAGCTCAGGGCATTGCTCGCCCAGTCGGCATCAAGCAGGTGATAATACATCCATTTGGCGGGCAACTGCCAATGGCTTTTGGCCACGTTACATGCTAATGAAGCAACATACATCCTCATATGGTTGTGCATATATCCACTTGAATAAAACTCCAAAATCGCCTTATCGATGGCTTCAATTCCGGTATCGGCCTCTATGATCCTTTTAGAAATCAAGTGGTTTGTTACGGGCTCTTGGCGCCTTTTTAAATCTGAATTAATGGCATCTCCCTTAGCGATCCAGATTTGTTGCCAATAATCACGCCATGCCAATTCCTGAATAAATTTTTCCATGCGCTCCGGATGTAAGCCTCTTTCAATCAAATGATCAAAAACTAATTTTGTGCTAATCACCCCTCTTGAAATATATGGAGACAAATAAGAAACCGCACCATTCATGTAGTTTCTCGTTTTAGCATACTTGACAGGATCAATTCGATCTATCCGCTGAAGAATTTCCTTGTATGAAGCCGGAAACATTTCTAATTCATTATCAAAAAGCATCTTCTCTATCTTTTACTTATTTTGTTCCCGGAAATTGTTTTTTGCCTTGAGCATTTAAATCTCATCATCAACGGGTCACGTTTCATTTTATGCTTCAGGCTCGTCCGGCTGTTCACTCTTTTTCTCCACCGTTTAAAACTTTTGTCTTTCAGTTGGGTTCGCATTAGCCTGATCACATCTCTTTCCGCCAAGCCAAATTGATATAATATCGCCTCAAAAGGGGTTCGGTCTTCCCAGGCCATTTCAATAACGCGATCTAATACCTCGTCAGTAAATTTTGAAGTATCAATTAAACTTTTTCCCATATTTGTTCCGAATTCAGATAGAAACTGCCCAATCCGTTGAAATTACATTCATTTGGAGCAATGATCGAAAGAAATGTTTCTCCATTCTTTCTTTGGTACAAATGATAGATAGTTCCAATAACGGGTTCGAAATTGAACTTGGCTCCGTAAATCAACTTATTATGTTCCAATTCTTGCAACATCTTCTCATATTCGGCCTTCAATTCGAAATACTTTGTTCGAACCCTTTGGTTTATTTTGTTGATGCTCCTGTTTTTCCAGGCAATGGAATCTGAAGGCATGATCAAAGGTGCTCCCAAGGATGTGGCATAAGGTTTCGTCCGAGCGTCATATTCTTGAGTTTGGGTATTGAACACTACATTATCCGGTTTTATTTCTTCCACAATAAATATGATTCCTTCAGGTTAGATTTTCAAGTTTTTCCAAAATTTCATTGGCTTGAAATGTTTTTTGATCACTCATTTTCCTGTTTGTACTTGACAACACATAGGCCTCGTTTAATAACTTATCATATTGCGCCTGCAGTTTCTCCTTCTCAGATTTCTTTTTGAATATATTGAACATCATTTTTACTTTTAATATTTTGTTTTAATCAAATCGACAATTATATATGACAAATATACCATTTTTGTTTAACTTTTAATTAAAATAGTTAGACATTTAACAAAACAATAATTCCCTTGCCCTATTTGATACGCTAAAAAGAACAGCATCAATATGCCTACACAACTGAAATTATGTATTTTATTTAAAGAAATTTGAGTAAATATTTTCAGAGTTGATTTATATGAAG
>CBDUAP010000178.1:0-5995 GCA_965365165.1 uncultured Flavobacteriaceae bacterium | reverse complement strand
GGGTCACCTTGCCAAGTATCAGCTCCCCTTCCTTTTCTTTTTGTTCCTTTTCTGACAGGTTTTTGGCATTTTTAAGATCCGGAATGATCTCCAGTTCAAATTTGACATAATGCTTTAAACGGCTCTCGTATTTCTGTATCAGCAGCTGAAGGTTTTTGTCGTCTGTTTTACCGATGGCCAGTAACTTGATTTTCATTAATTGATTGTTTCGGTAAATATAAAGACTTATTTTTGTAATGATAAAACCCATTCCAATGATCAGTAGAATTCAAATGGCCAAAGAGCTTGAATACATCATTAAAAACGGGATCAGGGAGGATATAGGAGAAGGCGATCACAGTTCTCTTGCCTGTATCCCTGAAGATGCCAGAGGCAAGGCCAAACTTTTGGTGAAAGAAGAAGGCATCATTGCGGGCGTTGAATTTGCTAAAATGATCTTCCAGGAAGTAGATCCTGACCTGCAGGTCGAAACATTTATAGTAGATGGAGAAAATGTTAAAGTTGGGGATATCGTTTTCTTTGTTACCGGAAGTTCCCAATCCATATTAAAAGCTGAAAGACTCGTTTTAAACGCCATGCAGCGCATGAGTGCCATCGCAACAAAAACCAAAAAATTTGTTGATGTTTTAAAGGGAACCAAAACCCGAATTCTCGATACAAGAAAAACGACTCCTGGCATACGCGCCATCGAAAAATGGGCCGTTAAAATTGGCGGCGGTGTTAACCACAGATTTGCATTATATGATATGATCATGTTAAAAGACAATCATATCGATTTTGCAGGAGGCGTAGACAAGGCCATCAAAATGACAAAGGATTATTTAAAAGAAAATAATTTAGATCTTAAAATCATTGTTGAAGCAAGAAACATGGATGAGATCAAACTTATTCTTGACCATCAGGGAATCCATAGAATTCTTATTGACAACTTCAGTTATGAAGAAACTGAAAAGGCTGTAAATTTGATCGCAGGTCAGTGTGAAACAGAATCCTCCGGTGGAATCACTTTGCAAACTGCCAGAAAATATGCGGAATGTGGTGTTGACTATATTTCCTCGGGCGCACTTACCCATTCAGTTTACAATATGGATCTCAGTCTAAAGGCTATTTAAGCCTTTATCCTTTTTCAATCGGAAGTTCCGGGATACTTCCCCACTCTGTCCATGAGCCATCATAAACGGATGTATTCTTGTAACCGGCAAGCTCGGCACCCAGTGCCAGAACACAAGCTGTTATTCCCGAGCCGCAAGAAAAAACGAGGTTTTTGCTTTCAGGAACTAATGAATCCAATTTATTTTTTAATGCCTGTGGTTCGATCATTTTACCATTTTTCAACAGATCTGAATAAGGCAGGTTTTTAGAGCCTGGAATATGACCGCTGCGCAGACCTTTGCGAGGTTCCGCAACCAATCCTAAAAAGCGATCCTGAGCCCTTGCATCGATAACAAGTACTTGTTGATCATTCAGATAACCAAGGACTTCCTGGGCATCCTTAAAGAAATCAGGATCATAGTTACCGCTAAAATTACCTTTTAAAAAAAGTGTCTCTTTTTTTTCTTCCACCTCAAAACCGGCTTTCTTCCATGCCATTAAGCCACCATTCAATACCGCTACCTGAGCATGTCCCATAGCCTTGAACATCCACCAGGCCCTGGCACTTGAATAAATGCCATGATCATCGTATACCACGATCACACTATTCTTGTTTATTCCCAGTTTCTTTGCCTCTTCAATAAAAGCACTCTCACCCGGCCAGGTATTCGGAAAGGTCGCTGAAATATCACTAAAAACATTTTTGATATCAAAAAAGCGGGCTCCCGGAATTCTGTGCTCAGGCATTTCTTCCAACGTCTCACCGGCAACTGCTTTTGGCATGGTCGCATCGAGTATTACCAAACGATCAGCTTCAAGATGGTCTTTGAGCCATTCAACTTCAACCAGTGCACTATCCAAATGAATTGCTTTCATGTTAAAATATCCTTAATCCTAATTCTTTTCCTTCAGCATGGGAACGAACCTGAAATCACCGAATTCATGCTTTTCAAATTTCGTCTCACCCGTTCTTGTAAAAACAGTCATCACCTGCACATCATCTCCTACCGGTATCACTAGCTTACCTCCTATTTTCAACTGACTCAGTAAGGGTTTGGGCACAACAGGGGCTCCGGCAGTCACTATAATACCGTCAAATGGAGCGTGTTCAGGCAGTCCCAGGTATCCATCTCCAAAAACAAGTTTTTTAGGAACATAGCCTACCTTGGGAAGGAATTTTTTAACCTTGGCATACAGCTCCTTTTGTCTTTCAATACTGTAAACCTCAGCCTTTAATTCTATCAATATGGCAGTCTGATAACCTGAACCCGTACCTATTTCCAGAATTTTTTGCCCTGCTTCCACTTTGAGCAATTCAGTTTGAAAAGCAACAGTGTAAGGCTGTGAGATCGTTTGATCTGCACCTATGGGAAAGGGTTTATCCTGATAGGCGAAATCTATAAATCCAGAGTCCATGAACAGATGTCTCGGCACTTTTGAAACGGCTTCCAGGACCGATTTATCTTTGATGCCTTTCTCTGTAATCGTTCTCACCAATTGATTTCTAAGCCCTTTGTGTCTATTAGAATCGTTTATTATCATAGGGTAAAAATAGCCAAATAATTGATTTCTGAAGGCCCTTGTAAATCATTTTTTAGCCAAAATCATCCGGCTCGATCAAAGTTTACATATGTAATTGATTATCAAAATTTAATCAGACAAATAATAGCGTTCAGAACAGTATATGACGCCCTTGACCCCAATTATTCCCCAAGCATTTCATTGTACTGCTCAAACATGAGCTGATATTCTCCGGAAGAAAACAGGTAGATAAGCCAAAGCATGGAAAGAACCCCAATTACGATACCTATGATGGAAGTGGTTTTTCCTGTTTGGGCATTATTAATGCCTTCATACTGCTCAGGATTTTCATTATGGATGGCAATAGCCTTGTTGGCATTAAAAAGTCCGATGATGCCAACAATGATGCCTATGATCCCCCAACAGCAACAAGCTGTTACAATTGAGACAATTCCTAAAATAAGAGCCGTTTGAGCGTGGGGTAATTTTTCTTTGTACATATAAATATTGCTTAAATTAACTTCGAAACATAGTTGACCAAAATAATGACAACATTTAAAGCGAACAACCATAACAAAACCTTATGCCCCCTTTCAAAATTAAACTTCAGGTGCAACCCTAAAAAAACCATCATCAGGATCAAGGTGAAAATAGCCGGATAGGCTGAAAAAGCATTTGAGAACTGTCCTTTCATCAAAAAAATAACAGAGCGCTGAAATCCGCATCCCATACATTCAATGCCCATGCTTTTCCATTGGCAAGGCAACAAGTGATCTTCCAAAAAGGAAATGAAGCCCATAATTCAGATCTCTGATTAATGAACTAAATTTAACAATAATATTTTAATATATCTTTGCCTCCATGAAAATCGAAAGGGATTTTAAAATTGGGGATAAGGTTGATGTGATCAATGAAACTTTGACCGGGACGGTCATTGAGGTAAAATCAGGCAGCATTACCGTCATGTGCAATGATGGTTTCCATTATACCTTTGACCCAAAAGAACTGGTGCTGCAAAAGGAATGGAACAATATGATCAGGAGCGTGCCTGAGGTCCCCAAAAGAAATATTGAGCAAAGTCCTTCCCCAAAGGCAAATATCAAAAAGAAACCCGAACAGGTCGAAATAGACCTGCACATTCATGAACTCATTGAAATGGAAGAAGGCCTGAGCAATCATGACAAGCTCTCACTGCAGTTAGGTGCTGCAAGACAGAGACTTGAAAAGGCGATTGAAAAAAAGGAGAAAAAAATCATTTTTATACATGGACGCGGAGACGGGGTCCTGAAAAAAGAACTGCAGCACATGCTGCGGAACTATCCTGTAGAATTTCATGACGCATCTTATGCCCAATACGGAATGGGTGCCACAGAAGTGATCATATATCAAAATAAAAAGTAGGTCATTTAACCGGCTGGTCCGGTTTCAAGGGTGCCAAAAACGTATGTCTCATCTAGTTTCAGTTCCTGGTCTTCAACTTGCAAAACAACATCCAGGAGCACGATATAATGTTTCCATCCTGTGATTGTTTCGCCATCTGTATCGTACACAGGTTGATTTTCCACAAAAATGGTTCCTGAGATACCTCTCCAGTCTTTAACAACATTTGGTTCTATAGGAGGTACCGATGCGCAAAAATAGGCATCAGTCACCTTTTCATCAAAAAGACGGTAAGTCACCGTATAATCACCATTCAGGCTGATTCCTACGGGCTGCACGATCTCTTCATCCTTCCTGATCTGTTTATCCGTTAAGGTAACAATAAGACTTTCCCTCTGGTCAACCGTACTCAATCTGTACAAAGTGTAGTCCTTGGTGCCGCAAAGGGTTACTTCATCCTCAAATTCGAAACTAGAAATGTCGAGATCACCATCGCTACATGCCAGTGTCAAGGCTAAAAACAAAAACAAAACATTTTTTTTCATCAATCTCTAAAGCTAATAGATCATTAATCCGCCGTTGAAACAGCTGAGACAAAAGTAACAGTTTTATCATCTATTTTAAAACATTAGTCAGAATAAAAATAATTACTTTTGTATCATGCAAAAAATATACTTTGACAATGCGGCAACTACTCCGGTTGATCATGAGGTGGTCAGGGTCATGGCAGATCATTTGAGCCATAATTTCGGGAACCCTTCATCGACTCATGAATTTGGAAGAAAGGCCAAGGCTCAATTAGAGATGGCCCGCAAGAACATTTCCGGGTACCTCAATTGTGCTCCCTCTGAAGTGATATTTACGGCGGGAGGAAGCGAAGCCGATAACCTGATTCTTTATAATGCAGTTAAAAATCTTGGCGTGAAAAGGATCCTTAGCTCTTCTATTGAGCATCACGCCGTTCTTCATACCATCAATGCCTTGGAAAAAGATTTCAGCATTGAATCTGAAACTGTGCCGCTGGACGAACAGGGGCAAGTCAATTTCTCAGCGCTTGAGTCCCTTCTGCAAGGATCAGAAAAGAAAACACTCATCAGCCTGATGCAGGTCAACAACGAACTGGGTAACATACTTGAAGTCGATAAAGTCATCGACCTCTGCTCAAAGTACGGGGCATTTTTCCATTCAGACACCGTGCAAGGAATTGGTCATGTTCCTTTGGACCTGAAAAAATCTCCTATTGATTTTATTGCTGCAAGTGCCCATAAATTCCACGGACCCAAAGGTGTTGGGTTTGCTATTATTCCAAAACGGTACAAAATAGAACCCCTGCTTCATGGAGGGGAACAGGAAAGGGGTGCACGCGCCGGAACTGAAAATACACACAGCATTGCGGGAATGGACAAGGCTCTTCAGCTTGTTATGGATAATTTTGAAAAAGATAAAGCCTATATATCTGGATTAAAAAACTATTTTATTGAACAAATTCAACTGAAAATCAATGGCATAGCCTTTAATGGTCTATCAGGCGATACTGAGAAAAGTGCTTTTCATATCCTGAATGTGAGGTTCCCGAGACAAATTCCCATGCTTTTGTTCAATTTGGACCTCAAAGGCATCGCGGCTTCAGGCGGAAGTGCTTGTCAAAGCGGCAGCAATAAAGGTTCTCATGTACTGGGCGCTATCCTTGGGGAAGAAGCTGCAAAACAAACTTCCGTACGGTTCTCATTCAGTAAATTCAATACAAAGGAAGAGATTGATTATACTATGGGGGTACTTGAAGCCTTATGCGCTGAAAAATCAAAACATGCATAAATAAAAAAGGCTGTGAAATTCACAACCTTTTTTGTTTTTATCAATACGATTTGATCAACTGTCGGCATCAAGGTAATTGGGAATTCCGTCACCATCGGTATCGTCATTGGTTGGGTCACCATCTCCATCAGCATCTTCCAATCTGGTGGGGGTACCGTCATTATCATCGTCTATATCGAGATAATCC
>CBDUAP010000177.1:0-6159 GCA_965365165.1 uncultured Flavobacteriaceae bacterium | reverse complement strand
GTCGAAATCAGATGTATAATAATTGAAAACCCTCTTTACTGCATTTAAATCACTGCTGTTTTGATGAATAGCCCGAACGGTATCATTTTCCTGTAAAAGATGATACAAAAGATGCGATCCCACCAAGCCAGTTCCTCCCGTAACCAAAATCATGTTACGAAAATAAACATTTGAATAATATGTATGGTTTGATAAAAGCCTTTATTTGTGCGAATATTTAAAAGATTTGATTTTTAAGAATGCTTTCTTTTTTATATTTGCTGCAAATTTTTAGACATGGAGAAGAACTTTGTAGAAGAACTTCGATGGAGAGGTTTGCTGCACAATATCATGCCCGGTACTGAAGAGCAATTACAAAAAGAATCAACAGCTGCCTATATCGGCTTTGATCCAACTGCGGATTCCCTGCATATAGGAAGCCTCGTACAAATCATTTTGTTAATGCATTTACAGAAATCTGGACACAGGCCCATTGCCTTAGTGGGCGGAGCCACCGGGATGATTGGAGATCCATCAGGAAAATCGAATGAAAGAAACCTTTTGGACGAAGAGACTCTTGCCAAGAATATCAAAGGAGTTAAAGAAACTTTGGAGAGATTTATTGATTTTTCAGGAAAGGTTGAAAATGCTGCCCAGATGGTCAATAATTACGATTGGATGAAGGAGTTGTCCTTTCTTGAGTTTGCCAGAGACATTGGTAAGCATATCACGGTAAACTATATGACGGCTAAGGATTCTGTAAAAAACAGAATCAGTTCAGAGTCAAAAGAAGGAATGAGTTTTACTGAATTCACGTATCAACTGGTTCAGGGTTATGATTTTCTTCATTTGTACAATCATTATAATTGTAAACTACAAATAGGAGGGAGTGATCAATGGGGCAATATAACAACGGGTACAGAACTGATCAGAAGAAAAGTTCAGGGTAAGGCCTACGCCTTAACGAGCCCTTTGGTAACCAAAGCAGATGGAACGAAGTTTGGTAAGACTGAAGGAGGAAATATTTGGCTTGATGTCAAAAGAACGTCACCTTATAAATTTTATCAGTACTGGTTAAATGCTTCTGATGCTGATGCTGAAAATTATATAAAGATTTTCACATTTTTGGATAAGGAAACTATTGAAAAACTGATCCTTGAACACAAAGAAGCCCCTCACCTCAGACTTTTACAAAAGAGAGTGGGAGAGGAGGTAACCACTATGTGTCATGGTCAAGAAGCATACGATAATGCGGTAAAAGCTTCTCAAATTCTTTTCGGACGATCTACCGCGGACGATCTGAAAAATTTAGATGAGCAAACCTTCCTGGATATTTTTGAGGGGGTACCTCAGGCCGAGATCAGTAAAGTAGAATTATCTGAAGGAATAGATATTGTGGATGCTCTAAATGAGAAATCAGGGTTTTTAAAATCAAATGGAGAAGCAAGAAGGGCTCTAAAGGAAAACTCGATCTCTGTCAATAAAGAAAAGGTAAAGGTGGATTTTTCGTTGGACAACAAAGACCTTATTGCCGAAAAGTTTGTTTTGCTGCAGAGAGGAAAGAGAAATTACTTTCTGTTAAGAATCGTTTAATTTTTGAAGAACGAAAACCTATGTCATTATCATAGGGTAGCGGTGATTTGCGAAAATTAGATTAATTCTGGAACTACGATTATAAAAAACGCCCTTTAATTTTTAAAGGGCGATTATTTTTTATCGATCAGTCAGATGGGTTAAGCCATAAGACCAGATGGAATACATTTCTCTGAACCACGCTCCAATTTCATAGCCCGCGGCATAGGATCCTTCTGCAGGATCTACTCCTCCCCTGAAATTGAATAGTTCTTCTTTATTCAATAAAACGAGATGGTTACAATTAAATTCATTCATATATTAACATGTATTAGGTTTTTTTTTAAGCATTTTATTTCCGGCAATCATCAGAAATGCGGCAATTGATCCAAATAAAATGGAATTGATTGTTTTGTTGGTTTCAATGGAAAGAAATAGATATTCCGCTCCATCGTCGGTCAACAAAGTATCGATAAACAGGATAAAATTTAAGACCCCGGCAATGAGTAAAATATACGCCAAGGCTTTGTCGGGTTTCATCAGAATATGATTTTTCATACGGCGGGTTCATTTCCCATGAGTCCATCGTAAATTCCTCTGTAAAAGCTACCGACTGATTTATAATACCATTCAACAGCATCTTTTATCGGCCCTCCTCCATGAATCTTCTTCAACGCTCCGGAGTCAAGAGCAATCCAATTATTAGTATAACGATCTTTCATGTCTACTATTTTGGTTCATTCCAGCCTTCAAGAAACCATTCACCGGCCTGGTCGAGTATTTTACCTACACTTACAGCGGCAGTTATAGCGCCAAGTACAGGCAGAATAGGGATTCCACCTGAAGTTTTCGCGAGTTCAATTTGACTCATTAAATTTGTGTTTGAATTAATTAGTTCCTTCATAAGTAATAAATTTTTAAACTTCCGTCCGAAGTTTCGTTCAACATTTTAGTTTTAAAAATTAAGGTTACGTCTAACCGACTGCGTCCAGTCTTTTTTTCATACGTCGAAGATAATTTGGCTCACTGCACTTTCCTTGCAGTTGATGAACGAAACTTACTGTAGATGTTCCGGCATAGATTTTTACAAGGTGATCTTCTGACAAAACATGCACTGAAATTGTGATATTAATTTCAAATTCCCCATCATAGTAATAGGTTTTAGTTCTGCGATTAAATTTTACCGGAGCTTCCAGCTCTTTCAGTTGTTCAAGCAATGAATAGGTCTGGCGTAAACTAATATGAAGTTTTTTAGATAAGTCTCCTGGTGTTCCTGTGGCTTCCATTTTGATAAGATGATGAATTTTCCTTATTCGTTCCAGCTGTTTAATGTTATTCATTCTTGATGAGGTATTAAAAATTAAGTAGGTGCTATAAAGTGATTACAGAGGTTGCCTGTGCCAGAGGTTATGATAAATCCCTTTCTTTTTGATAAGTTCTTTGTGAGATCCTTGTTGGGAAATGATTCCTGTATCCAAAACGACGATATGATCAACTTCTGAAAGGCAAAAAAGTCTGTGAGAAATTAGAATAATGATTTTATTTTGATTTTTTAGACCATGAAGCACGTTTTGAAGCACTGTTTCGGCCCGACGATCTAAAGAAGAACTTGCTTCATCCAGTATAAGAACATCTGTATCCTTATAGAGTGCCCTTGCAATTCCCAGCAATTGCTTTTGTCCTCCGGAAAGGGACATTCCGTTTTCTCCAATATGAGTGTGGTATCTATAAGGAAGAGATTCGATAAATTGATTCATGTTAAGGTCCGTACAGATTTTTTGCAATTTCTTCAAGTCTATTTCATTTGATCCAATAGTGATATTGTCAATTATGTTTCCGTCGAAAAGATGAATATGTTGAGGTACCACCGAAATTATTTTCCTTAGTGCACCCATAGGTAAATCGGAGTGATTATAAAGGTTGAACTCAATTTTACCGCTGTTTAATGGATATAAAGCTTGAATAAGTTTGGCAATTGTTGACTTGCCTGAGCCGCTTTCACCTACAAGAGCAGTTATTTCTCCAGCCTTAAAACACAAATTTATATTCTGTACGGTAGGGCCTTTGTTGTCATAGCTAAAAGAGACCCCTGTGAGGGTTATTTTTTCAATTTTTTCAATGGTTAGATTGAAGTCTTCAGATTGGTTTTCGTTTTCGAGATCCAGTATTTCAAATAATCTGTCGGAAGCAATCAATGCGTTTTGAATTGTTTTATTCGAAGAGATTAATGCGGCAGCCGGACCCGTAAAATAACCTATGATGGCATAAAAAGAAAACATTTCTCCTGCTGATAGCTCTTTTCGCATAACAAGTGTTGAACCAACCCACAATAATAGAATAGTGAATAAGCCTGAAGCACCTTGCGTAGCAGATTGTCCAAGCACTTGATTTATAGATGATTTGTATCCAAAACGCAATAATTTTGTAAAACTCCTCTCTGTTTTTGACTGCATAAGCTCTTCCAAAGTAAATAATTTGATGGTGCTTATTGCGCCTATAGACTCGACCAACTGACTTTCCAGTTCTGCTGATTTCTCCATAATGGAGCGTTCCGTTCTTTTGTTTAATCTGTTCGTTACCCAATAGATTATGAGATAAATTGGAATGATTAAGAACATGATAAATCCAAGTTCCCATTTATAAAGGAACATGAGCACAAAGGAGAAAAAAACAATAAAAAAGTTAACCAGTAAGGACAGTGCCGTATTATTGATAAAGACACGTATTTTGACGGCATCATTTATTCTGGATATCAATTCACCCACTCTCATGGTGTCAAAAAACCGTTGCGGTAATTTTAGCAGATGCTTGTAGTAACCCAAAATGAGCCTGGCATCAATTTCTTGCCCTGACCTCAACAGAAATATATCTTTATACGTGCTTAGGATAATTTGAATCATGAGAATTAAAATCATGCTAATACTCATTAAATGGAGTAATTTGAAGTTGTTGGAATCCAGAACATGATCGGTAATTTTCTGAATGTAAATTGAAGTTGAAAACCCAAGCAGTGTGTAAAACACAGAGCCTACCAGCGCTTGAATCAAAATGAATTTATGAGGTTTCAGCAGGGCCCAGAAACGATCCGTTTTGGAATTTTTTTCATTCCCGGCTTTAAATTTTTCACCAGGAAGTAAAATAACCAGAACTCCGGTCCACTGTTTCTCAAAATTTGCAATGGCAACCTTTTTTAACTGCCCTTCTCCGGGATCCATGATTTGAACGTAGTTTTTGCCCACTTTAGTAATAACAACATAATGTTGCAGTTTGTTTCGAACAATGATATGAGCTATTGCTGGCTTAGGAATTTTAGACAAACTGTTTCGATCACCTTTGACTCCCTTAGCATCAAATCCAATTTTTTCGGCTCCTTCAACGAGTCCCAGAATATTTGTTCCATGTTTTGATGTTCCGATCAATTGCCGGATTTTGGCGATCGGAAGATATAATTTATAGAAAGCAGCAATTGCCGTTAAACAGGCAGCTCCGCAATCTGAAATATCTTGTTGTTTTATCCCTTTTATTCTTTTTATCATCCTTGCTTACTATAAAACCAGTCATCGGCCTGATCAAAGAGTAGATGGAAAAGAGAGCTGTTCCTGTCTAAAAAAAAAGCTTTGAGCGTCATTCCATTTTTCAATTCACCTTTTGCAAACTCATTGAGAAATAATACCGATTCATTTAATGAGCAAATCACTTTAAATACCGGAACCCCTTTTCTAAAGGTAATTTTATTGGCAATGTTTTTAATTGCTCCCGAAGCCATTCCCCATTGCCTGTAGTCAAACACATCAATTTGAAATTGCACCGATAGGTTGTCTTTAAAGGAGCCGATTTCTTTAGGTGAAATATAACATTCAACAAACAGATCAGTTTGAGGAGAAATTTCGGAGATGGAGCTTCCTGAATAAAGCGAATTGTGAATATCCAGATGCTTAAATTTTGAAACCCTGCCCTCAATGGATCGCGGTAAATCGCTTTGACTTTTTTCACTTCTAATGATTCCAGGAGCGGATTTATAGATATCAACTTTTATGAGTGGCAGAGAAACAGCAACGCTGAGAAGCAATAAAATAAGAATCAGGTAAATCTTGTTACTTCTCTTAAGAAATTTATATCGATAAACTTCGGATGAGGAGTTTAAGTAATTTTTTGGGAATACGTTTTTCATGGTGTTAGTCAATTGGTGTTTAATGATCAATGACAAATCTCAAAAAATCACGTATTAAATTCTGATTTAAAACCTTTGAATTGGTCAGGGATTTCCGTTAAATTTTTATCTTAGAGGAAACCAAGCCAACAACTGAAATGAAAAAAACAGCACTTTTTATTGTCGCCCTATGCATATCCTCCTTTACTGTCCTCCAGGAATCTCATGTGATTGAGAATCAATCAGAGGATTTTACCTGGTTATTGGGCTCCTGGCAACGAGTAAATGACCCTGAAGGCAAACAAACGTTTGAACATTGGGAAAAGTCAACGGATGGGCTTTATAAAGGTATAGGCTGTACCCTTAAAGACGGAGACACGCTATGGAAAGAATCGATTAAATTAAAACGTGTAGGTCAGGATTGGCATTTTGAAGTACTGGGACAAAAGGCATCAAAA
>CBDUAP010000176.1:0-6241 GCA_965365165.1 uncultured Flavobacteriaceae bacterium | reverse complement strand
GGTAGCAGAAGAAGCCGGAGTTAGAATGGCGGCGCACCCGGATGATCCACCCATGCCTTATGTCAGAGATACACCGAGATTGGTGTACCAACCCGATATGTATCAAAAATTAATTGATATCAAACAAAGCCCATCGAACACGCTGGAATTTTGTCTGGGATCAATAGCGGAAATGACATCAGGTGATGTTTACGAGGCGACGGATACTTACAGCAAACAGAATAAAATTGGGTACATTCATTTTAGAAATATCCGGGGAAAAGTACCGCATTATAAAGAGGTTTTTGTTGATGAAGGCGATATAGACATGTTCAGAATTCTTAAAATTCTCAAAAAGAACAATTTTACCGGGGTTCTGATTCCTGACCATACTCCTCAAATGACATGTGATGCGCCATGGTATGCGGGTATGGCCTATGCCATGGGATATATGAAAGCTCTGATTTCTGTAGTGAACAGTGAGCTTTAATTGCACATAAAACAATATTTAAAACAATATCCAAATTTGATATTTAAATCAAGAGAAAATGAAACAATAATATTTTCAAGAGCTTTGTTCATAACTTATTGTTCATGTTTTCAACTGATTGCATATATTTGTTCAAATGTTTAAACATTATAAGATTTTGACCCATGAATTATTTTAAAACTGCCCTGCTTTTTCTTTTCATTATTGCTAATTTAAAAGCTCAGAAGATGCCTGCTGACTATGTTGATCCGCAGATAGGTTCGGTTCACGGAAGATGGTTTTTTTACACGCCGGCGGCACTTCCCTTTGGAATGGCCAAACTGGCCCCACATACCAATGCCTACAACAGCATTGGGAGTTGGGGACCTACGGGCTACGACGACAGGCATTTATCCATTGAAGGCTTTGGCCATTTCCATGAATTTCAGATTGGAGGCCTGGTTTTTATGCCAACAGTTGGGGATTTAAAAACGATTCCCGGCTCTCTGGAACAACCGGAATCAGGGTATCGGTCAGTCTTTGATAAATCCGATGAATTTGCGGAAGCCGGATATTATAGTGTACTTCTCAAGGATTACAATATTAAAGCTGAATTAACGGCAACTGATAGGGTTGGTTTTCATCGCTATACATTTCCAAAATCGGAGGAGGCAAACCTGATCATTGACCTGGGTCACAAACAAGGTGAAAGCAGCGATGTGACCATGGCCTCTGGTGTTTGGTATAACGAAACTGAGTTTGGAGGCTTTATTGAGACAAATCCTGAATATGTTAAATTCTGCGATCCGGGGAAAAGGGTAAAAATGTATTTCTACGCAAAACTCAGTAAAGCTCCTGTGTCTAAAGGTACTTTTATCAATTCAAAACAGTTTGATTCCATCAATACCCGCGGCGTGGATAATGGATTACACATGAAATTTTTCATGGAGAAAGATGAAATTCTTGAGATTCAAACGGGTTTAAGCTACACTTCAATAGAAAATGCAAAGATGAACCTTCATTTTGAAGCTTCAGGTAAAACTTTTGATGAGGTAAGAAACAGGGCCAAAGAAATATGGAATGAAAAATTAGGCAGGATCAAGATTGAAGGAGGCCTGAAGAAGGACCGAATCAAGTTTTATACAGGGCTTTATCACGCCTTGCTGGGGAGAGGCCTGGCGAGTGATTTTAAAGGCACTTATCCCAAAGTTGACGATGAAATAGGACAAATACCATTAAATGAAGACGGAAGTCCCGAGTATCACCATTATAATTCAGACGGCATGTGGGGAGGGTTTTGGAACCTGAGTCAGGTCTGGGCTTTGGCCTATCCTGCTTATTTCTCTGATTATATTCAATCCAATATTGATTTTTATAAGAACAGGGGATGGTTGCATGACGGAGTTGCCACCGGGGTGTATACAAATGGGGTCCAGACTAATTTTCAAGGTCTTTTGATCGCCTCAGCATATAACGTTGGCATTCGGGATTTTGATGTTGAAAAAGGCTATGAGGCGGCTCGAAAAAACGAACTGGATTCGAAAGGCAGGAATCTGGGAAATGGCAAGTATGATCTCAATTATTTTATCAGAGATACGTATGTGCCTTATAAAGATACCGTCATATCAAATGGCTGGATCTTTAATTTTGGTGCCTCCCATACCCTTGAATATAGTTTCAGTTCCTATGCGGTAGCTCAAATGGCCAAAAGTATGAGCAAAGATGGCGATTATCAGAAGCTCACGAAACAAGCCGGTTATTATAAGAATTTATTCGATCCTGAAACAAAATTTATCCGGCCCAAAACCGAAGATGGGAATTTTATAAAAGATTTTGATCCTATGAAAGGCTGGGACGGCTTTCAGGAAGGGAATGCATTTCAATACACCTGGTACGTGCCGCATGATCCGGCCGGTCTCATGAATCTTATGGGCAAAGACCTGTTTAACCAGCGCCTGGAACACATGTTTGAAAACGCCCAGAAAAGTATGTTTGGTGGCGGTTCTGAAGAAATTCATAGTTTTTCGGGTGTCGAAAAGTTGTACAATCACGGGAATCAGCCTTGTTTGCATAACCCCTGGTTATTTAATTATTCGGGTAAACCATGGTTAAGTCAAAAGTGGACAAGAACAATTTGCAACGAATTCTACGGTACAGAACCTTTGCATGGTTACGGAGTGGGACAAGATGAGGATCAGGGCCAGCTCGGAGCCTGGTATGTAATGGCATCCATGGGTTTATTTGATGTACAGGGGCATGCCTCCTCAAGACCTTCCTTTCAGTTTGGAAGCCCTCTGTTTGATCGAATTACAATCAAGCTTGATCCTGCGTATTATTCTGGGCAGCAGCTGGTGATTGAAACTAAAAACCAAAGTCCTGAAAACTTATATGTTCAATCTGCTTCCTGGGAAGGAAAGGCATTCAATAAAAACTGGATGTACAGGGATGAACTGATGAAAGGAGGAAAATTGATTTTTAAAATGGCTTCCTCACCTAATACAAAATGGGGAAATTCATCTCCTCCGCCATCTATGTCGGATGAAGCGCTAAAGTCAAAATGATAAAAAAAATAGTATAAAGCAAAAGTTTATGAAAGCAATAAGGTCCGTCATATTTGTTCTGATGATTTTGTCAATATCTTGTGATTCAGCTCATAAAAATAAAGAATTGGTTTCTAAAATTCAGGATAACAAGGATTTTAAAATCGTTAAAGAAAAGGCCAGGAAAGTTATTGCAACGGGTTTTAATGCCGGAGATGGTTACGGGGAAGTCTGGATCAGGGATTACAATACTTTTATAGAACTCGCATGTGAAGTTTACCCGGCAGAAGAAATTGAGGAAAACCTGTTGGTGTTCTTCAAACTGCAGGGAAAGGACGGCAATATAGTGGATGGGTTCATCCCGAAATCCAAAGCTGTAGAAACAGAAGGAGGGTATCAGTACATTCATACTGATCTGGAACCCGTTTATTGTGGGCACAAAAATACCGTAGAGACAGATCATGAAAGTTCCCTGGTACAGGCCGTATTCAAATATGTGAATAAAACAGGTAATCATGCCTTCCTGGAGAAAGAAGTAGGAGCCTTTACGATTGCTGAAAGAATGGGAATGGCAATGGATTTTCTGATGAGCAGCAGATGGAGCGAAAAGTACAATTTGATCTACGGGGCCACAACGGCTGATTGGGGTGACGTACAGCATGAGCATCCTTGGGGCGTTTACATTACCGATGAGACACACTATTGCGTTGACATTTATGACAATGCCATGTTCCTGATTGCTTTGGACAATTTGATGGAAATGGTACCGTCGTATGAATCCAAATGGAGGCCCGTACACCAAAGGGTCTCTGACAACACCATGAAAACCCTTTGGGATGCTGAAAATGAAAAATTCATCCCTCACGTTTATCTTGATAAATCGCCCTATCCCGATGATTTTGACGAGAATGAAATTTATTATCACGGAGGTACGGCAGTAGCTATTGAAGCAGGATTGTTAAACAATCGGCAGATCAAAGTCTCCTTAGACAAGATGATTGATAATGTGAAGCGATCAGGAGCCGGTTCCATAGGGCTGACACTTTATCCTCCCTATCCTGCATGGGCTTTTGAAAACAAAGGAATGTATCCTTATGGCTACCAGAACGGAGGAGACTGGACCTGGTTTGGAGGGCGCATGATCCAACAACTTGTGCATTATGGGTTTGTGCAGGAGGCCTATGATCAGTTGCTTCCCATGACTTCGCGAGTTATTCAAAATGAAGGGTTTTATGAATGGTATACCATAGAAAATAAGCCAGAGGGCTCAGGAACCTTCCGGGGTTCTGCCGGAGTTTTATATAAAAGTATCGCCTTATTGGAAAATTGGGCAAAACTAAATTCTTAAAAGATGAAATATTTAATCTATGCAGTATTGATCAGTTTAGGGTGTTTGTCAACTGAAGCTCAAAGAAAGCCTGCCAATCAGGAATTGTTTATATCCGGATTTGAAAAGAAAATTGAAGGCA
This sequence comes from uncultured Flavobacteriaceae bacterium, assembly GCA_965365165.1. Taxonomy (GTDB): domain Bacteria; phylum Bacteroidota; class Bacteroidia; order Flavobacteriales; family Flavobacteriaceae; genus Lutimonas. The sequence continues at coordinate 1,784 of CBDUAP010000176.1, read as the reverse complement.
ATGAGATTCAGTATACTTCTGGTGTCGAAGGTGTTGATAATGCCATTATTACCAGGGCAAATACAGGCAAGCAGGCAATCATCTGGGAGACGGCCACAATACCTGCCGACGCAGATGGCAAGGAGGTCACGTTTGTTCATTATATTGGTTATGATTCCAGAAGGCCGGGCGCTGTTTTTGATTTTTATGTAAATGATCAAAAACTAGGGGAACTGGCTTTGCCCGATAACGAGATGGACCAATGGACCTTACCTTTCGACAATGGTTCTGTGCTTCATTTTAACAGGCATTTTATTGATGGTAATCATGATAATTTCGGCTTTTTGTATTACACTGTTCCAGCCAAGCAATTGGATAAGAACCGCCCTTTAAAGTTGGAGATTACAGGAGCCAATGAAAAATCCCTGACCTGGCTTATGGTCTTTAAAAAGGATATGACCGAGTCATTGAAAGTAGTGGCCATGCCTTCGGTCCTCAATAAGAATGGAAAGCGATTTCAGACCCTATTGGCTGAAATTAATTTTTTAAACAAACCGGAAAAGGCATCGCTATCCATTGACGGACAATTGTTCAGGGATATTGATTTAAAAACAGGGATACAATCGGTAGAAATTCTGTATCCCGTATCAAAAGAGAGCAAGACGATTAAAGTTCAATTGAAAGGTGACCATATTGATTTGGATTATTCTTTGGAAATCAAGCCTATAAGAAAGTGGTCTGTTAATTTTGTACAACATTCGCATACCGATATAGGATACACAAGATCACAAATGGAAATCCTCGCAGAGCATTTGAGGTATATTGATTATGCCCTGGATTATTGCGACATGACGGATGACTTTCCAGAGGAATCAAAATTCAGATGGACTTGCGAAGCTTCATGGGCTGTGGATGAGTATTTGAACAGTCGGTCTGAGGACCAGATCAATCGATTAAAGCAAAGGATCAGAGAAGGAAGGATAGAGGTTACTGGGATGTATTTCAATTTCAGTGAATTACCTGATGAGCAATCTCTGGCAGCGTCCCTGGCACCCCTGAAAAGCATTACTGAAAAAGGGATCCCTGTAACATCCGCCATGCAGAATGACGTCAACGGGATTGGTTGGTGCATGAACGATTATTTTAATTCGATTGAGGTAAAATATCTCAATATGGGTACCCATGGCCACAAGGCCCTTATTTCTTTCGATACACCCTTGGCCTTTTGGTGGGAGTCTCCCTCAGGTAAAAGAATGCTGGCCTTCAGGGCAGAACATTATATGATCGGGAATACGGCCTTTGGGGTGCATCTTGATAATTTCGAATATTTTGAAAGAACGATGTTGCGCTATTTGAATAAGCTAAATGATAAGGGGTATCCTTATAATGAAGTAGCGATACAGCATTCGGGTTTCTTGACGGATAACTCTCCTCCGTCTTTGATGGCAAGCGGAATGATCAGAAAATGGAATGATAAATATGAATGGCCTAAAATAAAGACGGCGGTTGTCAGTGAATTTTTTGAAGAGATCGAAAACCGGCACGGAGATGATTTACAAGTCATAAAGGCCCATTGGCCCGATTGGTGGACAGACGGAATCGGTACGGCAGCGCGTGAAGTTGCTGCCACAAGAAAGGCACATGTTGACCTGATCGCGGGTCAGGGTGGTCTGGCTATGGCGAAACTGCTGGGAGCGAAAATGCCGGAAGGAGTAGAAGATAGAATTTTTGAAACGAATAAGGCCCTTCTGTTTTATGGTGAACACACTTTTGGAGCAGCAGAAAGTATTTCTGATCCTTACAGT
>CBDUAP010000175.1:0-6249 GCA_965365165.1 uncultured Flavobacteriaceae bacterium | reverse complement strand
ATATTCTAAAGAACAAATTGAAAATAGAAAGAAAGAGTTATCTCCTTTATTGTATGAAAAAGCAGGTGTAGAAAAACTATCTACTAGAGAACAACACAACCTTCAAGTAAATTTATATAGAAGGATGGTTGAGAATATGGGCTATAAAGTGAGTATCAAAGGGACAGGGAAGGTGAAGAACCAATCTGTTAAAGCCGGCTCTCCCTTGAAAAAAGGAGAGATCATCAAATTGGAATTGTCATAGTTTGAAAAAATTAAAGGACATATTGTACGGAGTAGCTGTCATGTCAGTCAAAGGATCGACGGATGTGCTGGTTGCCGCCGTGGAATTTGATTCAAGAAAGCTTGCGGCACATGGTTTGTTCGCAGCCCAGAAAGGAATTGAATTCGACGGGCATGATTTCATTGATAAAGCGATTTCAAAAGGAGCCTCAGTGGTGATATGCGAGGAGATGCCCGATCATGCTGCTCCTGGAGTGACCTATGTTGAGGTGTCTGACAGCAATGAGGCCCTGGCTTTGATTGCTTCCAATTTTTATGACAATCCGTCGGATGAACTGGAACTGATCGGGATCACAGGAACCAACGGAAAGACTACCATTGCTACGCTGCTTGCAGAACAGTTTGAAAAAGCAGGTTATAAAAGTGGCCTGATCTCAACCATCAAAATAAAAGTCGGGGGTACTATTTTACCCACTACCCATACCACTCCGGATTCTGTAACCATCAACAGGATTTTGCGGGAGATGGTCAATCAGAAGGTGAGTCACTGTTTTATGGAAGTGAGTTCTCACGGGATTCACCAAAAGAGGACATCCGGCCTGTCTTTTAAAGGAGGTGTTTTTACCAATTTGACTCATGACCATTTAGATTACCACAAGAATTTCGCAGAATACCGAAACGTAAAAAAATCATTTTTTGATCAGTTGTCTCCTGATGCATTTGCCCTGGTCAATCTCGACGACAAAAACGGAGCCTTCATGCTCCAGAATACCCAGGCACAAAAGTTCGGTTATGCCTTGAAAACCCAGGCCGATTATAAAGCCAAGATCCTTGAAAATCAATTTCAGGGCTTGTTATTGAATATTGACGGGCAGGAGGTCTGGACCAAACTTATTGGGACCTTCAATGCCTATAATCTTTTGGCCATTTATGCTGCAGCAGACCTGCTGGGCATGGAAAAAATTGATAACCTAAGAATTCTTAGTGATTTGGAAAATGTTGACGGAAGGTTTCAGCATGCGATTTCAAAATCAGGGATCAATGCCATCATTGACTATGCACATACCCCTGATGCGTTGAAGAATGTCCTGGAAACGATCAATGCCATAAGAACCTATAACGAACAGGTGATCACAGTTGTTGGATGCGGAGGGGAAAGAGACAGGGCCAAAAGGCCCAAAATGGGAAATATTGCCTCAAGTATGAGTGATGTGGTGGTTTTTACCTCCGATAACCCAAGAAGTGAGGATCCAGAACTCATTATCAAGGAGGTGGAAGCAGGCGTCAGACCAGAGAATTATAAAAAAACCATTTCGATCACAGACAGAAAGCAAGCCATTAAGACGGCCTGCAAACTGGCACAATCCGGTGATATCATACTCGTGGCAGGAAAGGGACATGAAACCTATCAGATCATAGGAGACCAAAGGGCTGATTTTGACGATTATAAAATTGCTCATGAAATTTTAACCGAACTAAACAAATAGAACGAGAGAATGCTATATTATTTATTTGAATTCTTAGACGAAAACTTCAGCATACCCGGAGCAGGATTGTTTCAGTACATATCCTTCAGGTCTGCTTTGGCTTTTGCCTTCTCTCTGCTCATCTCGACTATTTTTGGAAGAAAGATCATTGATATTTTGAGAAGGCTCCAGGTTGGTGAAAGCATTCGGGACCTTGGACTTCAGGGCCAGGCTCAAAAAAAGGGTACCCCAACCATGGGTGGATTGATCATTATCATGGCGACGTTGATACCGGTCTTTTTGTTGGCTAAACTCGATAATATTTATATCATTATTCTTATCGTTACCACGGTTTGGATGGGCGCCATAGGATTCATAGATGATTATATCAAAATATTTAAGAAGAACAAGGAAGGCCTTAAAGGCAGGTTCAAGATTGTGGGTCAGATCACCCTGGGGACTTTTGTCGGGCTGGTCCTTTATTTTAATCCTGATGTGGTCATCAAAGAAAAATTGCCTCAGGGAGAAGTTGTGATCAGCCAGCAGCAAACTGTGTCTTCTAACCGGTTTGGTGAGGCGGAAAAATCGACAAAAACAACAATTCCTTTTGTAAAGAACAACGAATTTGATTATGCCACCCTCATCACTTGGATGGGAGAGAAGGCCAAAGATTATGTCTGGCTCGTTTTTGTTCTGGCGGTTATTTTTATTATCACAGCCGTATCGAACGGAGCCAACCTTACGGATGGTATTGATGGTCTTGCCGCAGGAAGTTCGGCGATCATCGTTCTGGCCCTTGCCATTTTTGCCTGGGTGTCGGGTAATATCATCTTTTCGGATTACCTCAATGTTATGTACATCCCCAATTCGGGTGAAATGACCATTTTCATTAGTGCCTTTGTGGGTGGATTGGTAGGGTTTTTATGGTATAATACCTTTCCCGCGCAGGTCTTTATGGGAGATACCGGAAGTTTAACAATAGGGGCAGTGATTGCTGTTCTGGCATTGTCGGTCCGTAAGGAATTTCTTATTCCTATTCTGGCGGGCATTTTTTTAGCTGAGAACCTTTCTGTCGTACTTCAGGTATCTTATTTCAAATATACCAGAAAAAAAACAGGCCAGGGGAAAAGAATTTTTCTGATGTCGCCCCTTCATCATCACTATCAAAAAAGAGGATATCATGAGAGCAAGATCGTGACCAGGTTCTGGATTGTTGGCATTTTGTTGGCGGTCATATCCATATTAACATTAAAAGTAAGATAAATCAAACCATAATAAATCATAAGTAAATGAGTATAGCATCTTTTGCATCACAAACAAATTTCAACGTTAAAAACGCGATGGCATCGAATACACTGTCCGATTTGATGAGGGTTAGAAAAGAGACCATCAGGAATTGTCTTGCTGATTTTGAAAATGAGGAGCACAGGCTCGAAAAGGTACTGAAGATCAACGGGTCACAGTATATCAATGATGCACAGGCCGGCAATGTGAATGCCACCTATTATGCACTCGAGAGCATGGAGCATGACACTGTATGGATCGTGTGGGGAAGCGATGTGAGTGATTATGATATTTTGCTGCCTCTTGTCAATGAAAAGGTGAAAGCTATTATATGCCTGGGGCAGAACAATGATAAATTAATTGAGACTTTCGGAAACGTTGTTGATTTTATGATCGAAACGGATGCTATTGAGGACGCAGTAAAAATTGCTTATAAATTGTGCAGAGAGGCTGAATCTGTGCTTTATTCACCGGCAGCCATCAGTGCTGATCTTTGCGAAAATTACGAAAGCAGCGGCAATAAATTCAAACAGGCGGTAAGACAATTGTAAAAATAAAGAAAACCTATGTTGTCAAGATTTTTTGAAAATATAAAAGGGGATAAAACCATTTGGGCGATCATCGCGGTTCTCGCAATATTTTCATTTCTTCCAGTTTACAGCGCGAGCACCAATCTCGTGTACGTGGCCGGGAAGGGATCTACCCTTGGCTATTTGCTAAAACATGCCATCCTCTTGTTACTGGGATTTGTTATCGTTTATACCACCCACAAGATACCCTACAGGTATTTTAGTGGATTATCGGTATTGATGATGCCTGTTGTCATCCTGTTGCTCATCTATACGCTCACCCAGGGAACGGTAATAGACGGTGCCAATGCAAGCAGGTGGATCAGCATACCTTTCGTGGGCATAGGCTTTCAAACCTCAACACTCGCTTCGGTGGTTCTCATGATTTATGTGGCCAGGTATCTCGCGAGAAACAAGGAAAAAGAAATCAAGTTTAAAGAGAGCTTTTTGTATCTGTGGCTGCCCATTGGCTGTGTACTTGCATTGATCTTGCCGGCAAATTTTTCAACTACTGCTATTACCTTCAGCATGGTCATGCTGCTGTCGTATTTAGGGGGTTATCCATTAAAATATCTCGCGTCGATATTGGGTGTCGGAATTTTAAGCCTGGCCCTGTTCATTCTTACTGCAAAGGCTTTTCCTGATGCGATGAAAGGCAGCAGGATCGGTACCTGGTCTAACAGGATCGAAAATTTTGCTTCGGGAGATTCCGAAGACAACTATCAGGCCGAAAAAGCCAAGATTGCAATTGCATCTGGAGAGATTTATGGAAAAGGCCCCGGAAAGAGTGTTCAAAAGAACTTTTTACCCCAGTCATCATCGGATTTTATTTATGCCATTATTGGCGAAGAGTTTGGCTTGATCGGTGCCATCCTGATCCTCATTTTTTTCCTTGGCCTCTTGTTCAGGTTCGTCATCATAGCCACAAAGGCATCGACTATATTCGGAACTTTGCTCGCACTTGGAGTCGGACTGCCGATTGTTTTTCAGGCGATGATCAATATGAGTGTTGCTGTAGGCCTTTTCCCTGTAACCGGGCAGCCTCTGCCGCTGATCAGTACAGGTGGTACATCCATTTGGATGACCTGTTTTGCCATAGGAATTGTTTTGAGCGTAAGTGCGGCCAATCATTCATCCGAAGAGCTTGGAAAATCAAAAAAAGAAATAGAAAACCCCTTGGATATATTACATGAAGCAATCGGTTAACATATTATTAAGCGGGGGAGGCACCGGTGGTCACATTTACCCGGCTGTGGCCATTGCCAATGAATTGAAGCTGCGAAACCCGCAGTCGAAATTCCTGTTTGTGGGTGCCATGGGAAGAATGGAAATGGAGAAAATTCCTCAATTGGGATATAAGATAAAAGGTCTGAACATCAGTGGATTACAGAGAAACCTTAGTTTGAAAAATTTATCATTTCCCTTTAAATTGATCCAAAGCCTTATCAGGGCAAACAAGATCATAAAGAATTTTAAACCAAATGTTGTGATCGGTACCGGCGGATTCGCATCGGGTCCAACGCTGTATATGGCGAACAAAAGAAAAATACCAAGTCTGATCCAGGAGCAAAATTCGTATCCGGGAATTACCAATAAACTCCTGGCCAAAAAGGCAGACAGAATCTGTGTGGCATATGATGGCCTGGAGAAATTTTTTCCTGAAGAGAAGCTGATCAAGACGGGTAACCCTGTGCGGCAGGACCTGTTGGATATCCATACAAAAAGAGAAGATGCACTCGAGCATTTTAAACTGGATAAAAATAAGAAGACACTCGTTGTCTTGGGTGGTAGCCTGGGTGCAAGAGCAATTAACAGGGCGGTTGAAGCAAACCTGAGTGCAATTATAAAACTCAATATACAGGTCATTTGGCAGTCAGGAAAGTTATATTTTGAGGAGTACAGTAAATACAATGAGATCAAGGGGGTACAGGTTCATGAGTTTGTAGAAAAAATGGACCTGCTTTACGCTGCTGCAGACATCATCATCAGCAGGGCAGGTGCCGGGACCATATCTGAATTGTGCATTGTTGGGAAGCCGGTCATCTTTATTCCTTCCCCAAATGTGGCGGAAGACCATCAGACTAAAAATGCAGCTTCTGTATCTGATCAGAATGCAGCTATATTATTGAAAGAAAGCGATATAGACCAATTAATAAGGGTTATTGGAGGCCTTGTTGATAATGAGGAATTTCAAATTTCCTTGGGGAAAAACATTAAAAAACTGGCCCTTCCAGATGCTACGAAGCGCATCGTTGATGAGGTCGAAAAAATATTAAAATAGAATTATGTGCTAAATACTTTGGTAACTATGGCAACCTTATTGGATAGTGAGGGGATTATTTAAGAGGTTGTCATAGTTTTAATAAAATGTAAGAAAATGAAGAAATACGTCAACGTCATTAAATTTATACTTTCTCTTTTTGTTATTGCTTTGCTGTATGGTTTTGCCGCACATCGAAATTCCCTTAAAGAAAGCAGGGAAGTACAGGTGATTTTTGAGAATGGTGATAATTTGTTTGTAAGTTATGAAACGGTTAATAAGTTGTTAATACAAAAATTGGAGACTAACTATAATCAATCGAAAGAAAATATAAATTTGAATGATTTAGAACAGTTTTTGCGAAGCAATGAAATGATTGAAAATGCAGAAATATTTCTAACATTAAGTGGGGAATTAGGGGCAATAATTACACAAAGAACACCTGTTT
>CBDUAP010000174.1:0-6361 GCA_965365165.1 uncultured Flavobacteriaceae bacterium | reverse complement strand
ATATCATTACAACAGTTTCTAAGTTGAGATCTCGGGGAATAGAGTTTTTAAGTACTCCCCCAGAAGAATATTATAGAGCGGTTCCCGGTAGGTTGGAGGAATTTAGTCATAAATTAAGGGAGAATATTGAAACCTTAAAAAACTTAGGTATCATGATTGACGCAGATGAAGAAGGTTATTTACTACAGATTTTCACAAAACCTGTAGAAGACAGACCAACTTTGTTCTTTGAAATCATACAAAGAATGGGTGCTCGAGGGTTTGGTGCTGGAAATTTTAAAGCACTGTTTGAAAGTATTGAAAGAGAACAGGCCAAACGCGGAACCTTATAACAATACCTTTTAAAATATTGAAAATCTCAGGGATAGACGAGGAGTCAATCCCTGAGATTTTCTTTTATGTTTACTTTGAACGATTAAATCACTTATTGAAAACAATAGTGATTGATGCTGGTAAAAGTATACGGGAGCGCAGTATTCGGGGTTGAGGCTACCACCATTACCGTTGAGGTAAATATAGACAAGGGCATTGCGTATCATTTGGTCGGATTGCCTGATAATGCAATTAAGGAGAGCAGCTACAGAATTTCTGCGGCACTTAAAAACAATGGTTATAAACTTCCGGGGAAAAAGATAACCATCAATATGGCTCCTGCTGATCTCAGAAAAGAAGGGGCCGCATATGATCTTGCACTGGCTCTGGGTATTTTGGCGGCTTCTGGCCAGATTAAATCGAACAGCTTGTCTCGTTTCATGATCATGGGAGAATTGTCTCTTGATGGGAGCCTGAATCCTATTCGGGGAGCGCTTCCTATTGCCATTCAGGCCCAAAAAGAAGGATTTGATGGCTTTATTCTGCCCAAGCAGAATGCCAAAGAAGCAGCCGTCGTAGAGGGGCTCGATGTCTATCCGGCGGAAAACATCAAAGAGGTCATTGATTTTTTCCTCGATAAAGGCATCATTCATCCCTTGAAAATTGATGTAAGGAAGGAGTTTTGTGAGCATAGTGAACAAGATCAATTTGATTTCTCGGATGTAAAAGGACAGGAAACCATCAAAAGGTGTATGGAAATAGCTGCCGCCGGGGGGCATAATATCATCCTGATAGGCCCTCCGGGATCCGGAAAAACAATGCTTGCCAAAAGGTTATCCACCATACTGCCGCCCATGTCATTAATGGAGGCCCTGGAAACCACAAAGATCCATTCTGTCGTAGGCAAACTAAAAGAAAACATGGGATTGATGAACAGAAGGCCCTTCAGGTCACCACATCATACGATAAGCGACGTCGCACTTGTTGGCGGAGGCACCTATCCACAACCGGGAGAAATTTCCCTGTCGCACAACGGCGTTCTTTTTCTTGATGAATTGCCAGAATTTAAGCGAAGTGTTTTAGAAGTCATGCGGCAGCCACTTGAGGACAGAGAGGTAACAATTTCAAGGGCCAGGTTTACGGTAACTTATCCCAGCAGTTTTATGTTGGTTGCCAGTATGAATCCCAGCCCCAGCGGGTATTTCAGAGATTCAGATGCCTCATCAAATTCTACTCCATATGAAATGCACCGCTATATGAATAAAATTTCAGGGCCTCTCCTTGACAGAATTGACCTACACATTGAAGTACAGCCCGTCCCTTTTGAAAAATTATCGGGCAAACGACAAGGTGAATCCAGTAAAGTGATCAGGGCTCGGGTTACTGCTGCAAGAGCCATTCAGTCAAAAAGATATGAAGGGAAAAAGGGTGTGTATTATAACGCTCAAATGAATGTGAAACAGATCAGGGAGTTTTGTGTTCTAGACAAGGCCTCTCAGGAATTGATTAAACAGGCCATGAAAAACCTGAATTTGTCCGCCAGGGCCTATGACAGGATATTAAAGGTTTCCAGAACGATCGCAGACCTTGGTTCAAGCGACGGGATTCTTTCCGAACACATTGCTGAGGCAATCCAATACAGGAGCCTGGACAGGGAGGGTTGGCTGGGTTAAACCATTAAATTTATTATGAATACAAGACTACTTTTTTAGAATAAAATTGACACTTCTATTAAATTTAATTTTCCAATGATATGAATATGTTTAGTTTTGCCGGTTTATAAATTGTTGCAATGCAAAAACGGGTTCTGCTATTAATTTTCTTATTCATTTGCAAACAGGTAGTTTTATCACAAACAAATGATAGCACGGTTGTTCAAAAGCACAGGGTTCTGAATGACCGCTTTATCATTAATTCAGGGCTTTTTGTTACTTCAAAATCAGTATTTCTGGATGTTGGCGGAGATTTGCCGAGCAATCCCATTGATTTTACTGAAACACTCGGGCTCAACAGGCGGGAAAATACCTTTGCACTTAATTTTTACTGGAGGTTTTCCAAAGATAAAAAATGGTTTATGGGTATAGAATATTTTGGGGTTAAGAATTCACAAAATATAGTATTGGAAGACGAAATCAAGTGGTCAAATACCATTTATCCAGTTGGGGTTGAATTGGATTCGGGTTTTGGGATCAATTTATACCGTCTTTTTTTTGGAAGGGTGATTTCAAGTGGCAACAAACACGAGTTTAGCGGCGGATTGGGTTTGCATACAATGAATATTAACACTTTTGTTCAGGCCAAAGCCTATTTGCAGGAATCGTTTTATGAACTTGATACAGAGAGAAAGAAATTTGATGTTTTGGCTCCCGTGCCTAACATAGGACTTAGGTATTTGTATACACCAAATTTAAGACTAGCTTTGGTCGCACAAATAGATTGGTTTTCACTGACCGTTGGCGATTATTCCGGTACCTTGTGGAACGTGGCACCGGAAGTTTCATTTCAGGTATTCAATAATATTGGAATAGGTTTAGGCTACAGGTATTTTAAAGCAAATTTTAAAATGAACAGGAAATTATGGCATGGAAGCGCTGATTTGTTGTACCAAGGACCCTTGCTGACCCTGAACGGAAGTTTTTAATCTTTTAAAAAGATTGGTAAATATAGAAGATGATTTTACAAGGGGGAATGGCCCGTTTGAGCATTGTCAATTTTTTAATTGACAGGAATCATTGCAGGTTAAAGAATTCTTAATTAACTTTACTTTTTGTAAAAATGATCATCAGAAGTAGTCGATAGGAAGGTAAATTAAAAGTGATTTATTAAAAGTAATTTATGAAGACTATCGTGCTAATATTAATATTCTTTTTCACAATTTTACCTCTGTGGTCACAGTTCCATGAAAGGCCTGAAGATTACCTTGAGGAACAGGCCGATACCATTTACAAATCTTTCGTTTTTGTCCCACATCCCTATTTGCTTAACAAGAGTCTCTGGAAAAGAGTTTCTGACTATAGGTTTGAATGTGCATATTTACGTTTGGCTGTGGAATTCAAAGACCATACCTATGTCCTTATCGAAATGGACGGTGACAACCGCATACTTGCCAGAAGTATTTATTACGAAAGAATTTCAAACAAAATAAAGGAACTTACATTAAGATCTAGCCCTTCTTTTGACATGTAATAAAGTCTAAACGAATTGAGGCACCTTTACGATATTTTTGGTGACGAATATTTTTTAATCACGCTCAGGAATTCATAAAGGAATTTATATACGCCAAATTTAAGACGAGCTTTGGTCGCACAAATAGATTGGTTTTCACTGACCATTGGCGATTATTCCGGTACCTTGTGGAACGTGGCACCGGAAGTTTCATTTCAGGTATTCAATAATATTGGAATAGGTTTAGGCTACAGGTATTTTAAGGCAAATTTTAAAATGAACAGGAAATTATGGCATGGAAGCGCTGATTTGTTATACCAAGGACCCTTGCTGACCCTGAACGGAAGTTTTTAATCTTTTAAAAAGATAAAAAATCATAAAAGATGATTTGACAAAAAGGCTTATTGGATGACACCGCTTCATCAAATTGAACATTAAAGTTTATTCCTCACTTTATTGTATTGATTTGAAACAGTGAACTACCTTAAATTGGTTTGTTGTTTCTTGAAAGGGAATAAATGATTATCTTAGAACAAAAAAGATATGCCAATCTATATGGATATTCACGAAATGCCGGAAGGTGTGAATGCAAAACACGTTGCAGAAATGCATCAAGCAGATCTAAAAATTGAACATGAATATAACTGTCGGGGATTAACGTATTGGTGCGATGAAAAAAGGCATACAGCATTCTGTTTATTTGAGGCTCCGGATAAAAAATCCATTTTAGAGTTGCATAGTGGCGCTCATGGAGATGTTCCTTTACGTATCATTGAAGTAAATGATACCATAGTAGAATCCTTTTTAGGCCGTATTGAGGATCCGGAAAAATCTCAAAATAGCGATTTGAATATCATAAATGATCCAGCATTTCGAATCGTAATGGTCCTCAGGACAGAAAAAACATCCTTTGAAAAACCAGATGGCAAGTTGTTAAAATCTCTTTTTGATGCTTTTGATGCTGTAGTAAGCAGGTTCGAAGGCAACATTGTTCAGCATAAAAAAGGTGAGTTTTTAATATCTTTTGTTTCTACAAAAAACGCATTGGATGCTGCTTTAGAAATAAAAAGCATAATAAGTAAAACAGAAGACACTTCACTAAAATTAAATATTGGTTTAAGCGCTGGTCTTCCTGTGACCAAAAATGAAGGATTGTTTGAAGAAACAATAAAGGTTGCCAATCGATTATGTGATATTGCCAATGATGGAATTGTCATAACATCTGAAGTTAAGGATCTGTATGAAAGTGAAAATTTAAATATTCCAATCAACAAAGCATATATTAGAGCCCTAAATCATGCGGATGAGCAATTTTTAATGCGTTTAGGAGACTTCATAGAAAAAAAATGGAATGATTCAACGCTTCATGTTGATGATTTTTGTAACAATTTAGGATATAGTCAATCACAATTATACAGAAAGATGTCATCCGTGGTCAAAAAATCCACAAATAGTTTTATAAAAGATTTCAGGTTGGAAAAAGCTTTGAAATCAATGAATAAAAAAGACAAAAACATTTCAGAAATAGCTTTTGAATCTGGATTCAATAGTATTGCCTATTTTTCTAAATGTTTTAAAAACAAATACAACATACTTCCGTCTGCTTACCTAAAAATCCTTAACCATTAGTATATAAAATATTAAGGACAAGGGTTAAAAATGCTACTATTTGGTTGAAATGTAAAAATTTTAACAAATAGGTATGCGTAATTTTAGGGTAGATAAGTTTGATCTTTTAAAGATTTAAAATTTATCATTTTCTTAAAAAATCTAGGACTAGTTGATTTTTTAATTTCGATTCTATTGTCAATAGTATTTGTAATGACCTACATTTTTCCATGAACCAGATTACCTGGTGAACTGGATTCAAGAAATAGTGGGCGATGGGATTGGATTGTCAATATTGAATTCAACTTTCTATCCGAATTCCTCAAAGTGTCAGGTAATTTTCCAAAGAAACCAGTAAGCAAATAGTTAAACCAATTAAATCTAAAATCATGAAAACCAAAAGATTATTAATAGTAACCCTAACATCCTTTTTATTTTTAACCGGGTGTTCAGGTAATGATGATATTCAAGAATCAGAAGCGCTATCCAAGAGTTCTGTAACTGACCAAACTTACGCACAGGCACAAACGGAGGTCCTGAAAGTTTTTGGGGCCATTGCTGAAAATATAACCCTCGGTGCCGGAAAAGGAGCAAACTCTGAATACATGGACAAGCTGATTTCTTTTCATGCCTACGGAGATAAGTTTACTGAATTCAATGACGGAGAACTTTTCGGCAGTGCGGAAAATGAAGCTCATGAACGTCAGTTATTTGGTGAAATAGTAGACGAAGGAGGAGTTGTACAATTTGCTCCTGTCGACGGTACTTTGAAAGTTGCTGTATACTTCGGGAATGTTGCTAATTTAACCTTTATCTCAGATTTTCATTTGATGATCGGCGGAAATCTGGTTAAAGTCAATAATCTAATTACCTTATTATTTGTTAAAACAAATGGGAAATGGAAAATGGTTCACGAACACCATTCTGCAGCAGATCATGAAGAAAGTTTTGCAGCATCAGCATTGGCTTTCAAAGCACCTTTATCCAAAGGAGTATTTGGATCCAGGAGTTCTGTAATTGACCAATCTTATCCGAAAGCACAGGAAGAGGTCCTGGCAGCTTTTGGGGCCATTGCTGAAAATATAAGGCTCGGTGCCGGAAAAGGAGCTAACTCTGAATATATGGACAAGCTGATTTCTTTTCATGCCTACGGAGACAAGTTTACTGAATTCAATGACGGACAACTATTCGGGAGTGCGGAAAATGAAGCTCATGAACGTCAGTTATTTGGTGAAATAGTAGACGAAGGAGGAGTTGTACAATTTGCTCCTGTCGA
>CBDUAP010000173.1:0-6398 GCA_965365165.1 uncultured Flavobacteriaceae bacterium | reverse complement strand
TTCCTGCTTCATCATTTTGATCGACGATCCACTGCAGGCATTTTAGGACATCACTCTCCCGAGCTGACCATGCGTTGACAGCGACCACAATATAAGGGCCTTCACTGGCCCATTCTCTCAGCATGGGCATGTACCATTCTGTGGTGGACTGACCGGCGACGTTGTTCCCGCCCCATCCGTTGGCCCAGACGATCACTGGATACTGGACACTATCTGGGGCTGTATCTATCCACGGTCGAATGATTTTGCAGTCCAACCTATGGTTTCCATTCGAATGTCCAATTATCCTATCCCTGGAGGTTTCCTTACCATCGGCGATCGCGCTGGTCACAATCACAATACTAAGCAGCAGTGTGAGTGTAAGAATCCATGCAATTTTACCTATTTTCATTTCTGTCTCCTTGCAATTAATACAGTTCTAAATTTTGAAGAGTTGAAAAATGTTCTCACGCCTTCCGCTTATCTGTGTGTGGCCACTGATCTAACCCTGCCGACCGAATACATCAAAACCCTGACGGTCAAAGAATGGAAAAATGAAAATATAGACCTTCATAAAAGGCCCTGTATATTTATTTTCCATAAATTTTAGATACGGGCGTTCTTCTCGGGTTTTACAAAGGAAGTATCGTAACCTGCAAACCTTTTCATATATAATTCAACATCACTGCCATAGGCATCGGTCGAATTTAATTCGCCATTACTGCGTAAATATTTTTTTACATTTCCTGCTCCGGCCAAATGTGCCGCAGCCAGAATACCAGATTCAGTGATCTCGATTCCGTTGATTTTTTTACCCACGCTCCTTTTGATATCCCTGATCAGAATCCATTTATTGAGTGAACAAAGTGTATAAAAGGCATCTTCCTGGAGTTTTGGGTCTTCCAAAAACGAGCGGGTATCATAAATGCTGATCCTGTTCAGGGTGGATTCACCAAATTGGTATTTACCTAAATACCCGAAGGTGTTGATTTTTTTATAATTACCCCTGGACTCTTTAAAAGCAATCGCTTCTTTGAATCCGACGTACATATTGTCAACTGTAGGGGTATAAAAAATTTCAAAAGGCTCAATGCTTTTTCTGACCGTAAAAATGGCATCCGCGTGATGCAGATTATAGCGTGCCGCTTTTGATTCTTTAAAAAAAATGGATTTGTCTTCTGTGAAACCGGTAATAACAAGCGCGCATAACGCGATTAATAGTATTTCCTTTTTCATAATTGTACTTTTTAGTTAGGGAGATCCTAAAAAATTACATCTCACGTTGCAAAGATAAGCTATTTTTTCATAAACCGATTATTCTAGGGATAACATACAGATTGTCAGACATTTATTTTAAAAGTATAAAAAGTGGAATTTAAATTCTCCCTGGGTCCTGTATTCTATGGCCGGCGCGGGAATTTTAACAAAATTAAAGACATTGAACAGGGTTTTGAGAAAATCTGAATTGGTAGGTATTTTGGTCAGGTCAAGGTCTATGCTTGTGAAAAACTGCCGGTAAGACGCAATGGGTGTCGGGGGCTGGGTGGATTCGTCAAAACTGCCTTCAGGCAATCCATTGGCACCATAGCCCACGGCAACATTCAGCCAGGGTGGAATTTTACTTTCTTTAAAGAAGGATCTGAGATTCAGCGAAAGCCAATAGGTTTGACCATTATAATCTTTAAGCAGTTGTTCAATAGTAGAGTGGCCCAGTTTGTCAGGGTCGAATTTGGCATAGTTTGATGTCTGAAAGGAAAATTTAAATTGTATCCTCTGTTCCTGCCACAATAATTCCTGGCCAATCAGCATTCCTGTACCTAAGGCATTGGCAGCAACATCCCCTGTAGAAAATCCCCATTCTTCTGAAAATCCATCAAGGATTTCCACTGCGGTTAAAAACACAAAACCCAGGGGAGCACCGTAGATGAGCTGGTTTTTTTTGCTTTCACCTGCCCAGGCCAGGGCATCCATTCCCATTTTTCCTATGTAATAGGCGCTAAAGGAATGGCCTATTTTATCCATTTGCATCCACTGCCCGCTGTCATTGATCGAATGAAACCCCGACCTGGGATAATCTGCGTACCAGGCTTCATTGAGCGCAACCAATGCTGCTGTACCCAAGGCGGCTTCTGTGACATAAACGGCCGTTCTCCGATTTGTGTTCAGGGTATCTGATCTCTGGAAAAAAGGAGTTTTATGCTGGGCCTCAAGGCTCGCCTTTCCAAACATAAGAAAAAGAAGGGCGATGACAATTGTGTGGTATGAATACTTTGTATAATTCAATATAAAATCCAGTTTTTAAAAGCTGAAAGGCTTTACCTGTTGATGCCTTGTTGACTCACCCATTTCTGGTATGCTGCGGCATTCACATTATGTTCTTTCAAGGTTTTTGCAAACTTGTGATAGCCAAGTTGTTCCACGCTGGCACACATATAATAATACTTGTGTTGTTCAGGGTTTAAAACAGCGTCGATAGAGGATATATCCGGCATGCCGATAGGACCCGGAGGCAAGCCGAAATTTACATAAGTATTATAAGGAGAATCAATGTTCAGGTCCTTGTTCAATACCCTTTTATATTCTTTGTCTTGCCCGTATTTTTCTTTGAGGGCATAAATAATGGTTGGATCCGCCTGCAGCGGCCAAAAATCCTTCAATCGGTTGAGGTACAAACCGGCCACCCTTCTTCTTTCGGCCACAACAGCGGTTTCTTTTTGAACAATGGAGGCTAAAGTGCTGACCTGAATGGGGTTGAGATTTTGTTGTTTCGCTTGTTTTATCCTTGTATCATTCCAGAACCTTTTGTATTCTGAAAGCATTTTGCTCCTGAATTTTTCAGCATCTGTGTTCCAGTAAAAATCATAGGAGTTAGGGATGTACATTGCAATGGCCGTGCCCTGAGTGAAGCCATTATTCTTCAGGAAATCCTGATCTTGCATGACTTCCAACAGGCTTGTCGAATCTGCTTCAATCTGGGAAGATACCCTTCCGGCCAGTTTTCTGAAATCATCCTGGTTGTTGAATGTAAGGGTGACCGTCTCCTGTTTGCCACCTCTCAAATGATTTACCAGGGCATCATTACTCATTCCTTCTGTGATCCTGAATTTACCAGCCCTGATTTTATTCGGGTAATTTTTCTTTTCAGCCACCCAGATAAAACTCTTTTGATTTGAAAGATAAGGAGTGATTATTTTCACGAGTCCATCAAAATCTGTATCGGTTGGAATGTAGATTGAAGTTGTCTCCACTACGTTCTTGTGATAGATTTTACGATAGAAAGTATAGGCCAGTACAGCAGTGGCGATCAGTAAAACTGCCATTATGATAGCGATCTTCTTTTTCATAAATGATTCGGGTTAATTAATTGGAAGCGTTCAACATCCTTGTAATCTCCATTGATCTTGATCCAGTTTTTTTGGGTTCCGATGTGTCGGAAATTTAATTTTTTAAACAATTTCAGGCTTGGTTCATTATGTGATGGTATGTTGGCGTATAACTGATTCATATCCAGGTGCATAAATGCGTAATCCCTGAAGAGTTCCAGTGCACTGCTGGCGAATCCCTTACCTTGAAATGGCTTTAGGATCAAAATTCCGACTCCAGCTCTTTGATGTTGCGGATTGTAGTCAAAAAGGTCAATGAGGCCCACGATGCGTTTATTATTTTTATCTGTAATGACCAGTCTCAATTGCTTTGCCTGGTATATGTCCTGGTGCGCATTATCAATGTATTTGCGTAATAAATCTCTTGAAAAGGGTACTTGTGTGTCACTGATCTCCCACAGGGAACTCTTGTTTTCTGTCGAGAACAGGAAGTCCAGATCATCTGGTTCCAGTGCCCTTAATTTAACCTTATCGTTTTCCAGTAGTTCCTTCATGACAGATCTATACTTCCTTTAAAAACAAAAGTGGCGGGTCCGGTGAGCACAATGTTCCTGTAGCCGCTGTTATCTTTTTCAAAATCAATCAGGAGCTCACCTCCCAGGGTCTGTACGCGGATCTTGTTTTCGGTGGTTTTGTTCAAATGAAAACTGGCCAGGGCAACCGCTGTGACTCCTGTGCCGCAACTTAAGGTTTCATTCTCAACTCCTCTCTCATAGGTTCTCACTTTAAAAGTATTTTCGTTTATTTTTTGAACAAAATTAACATTTGTGCCCTTATCGTTATAAGGTGCCCCGTATCGGATTTCTCTGCCTCTGTTAAAAACATCAATATCAGATAAATTTTCTGTAAAGGCAATATGATGAGGTGATCCGGTATTTAAAAAAACGTGCTCAGGATGTACTTCAATATGATGGACGTCGGTCATATGGAGGCTTACCAGGTCCTGTTTAAGCGTAGCACTGTACATTTCGCCCATGGCTTCAAAAGAGGTGTTCTGATCAAAAATCCCTAGTGATTTGGCAAATGCGACGATGCAACGCCCTCCATTACCGCACATAGAGCCTTCATAACCGTCGGCATTGTAATAGATCATTTTAAAGTCGCCTTTATCCGAGTCTTCAAGGAGCATCAGTCCGTCTGCTCCGATGCCGAATTTTCTGTCGCAATAACGCCGAATCAGTTCATGGTCATTTTTCGGAAATGAGCCATTCCTGTTATCGATGATCACAAAATCATTTCCCGCACCTTCATATTTATAAAAGTATGTCATCATACTGCAAATGTATGGATTATTGCATGAATTTATCGCTGTTAAATTATCGTTAAAGTGTCATTTCTTGGATGAATTCTTTTTAAATTTGAGCTACTGAACTAAAAAATATGCTATTATGAAAAATTTCTTAAAAATATTGGCGGTTTCAGCACTTGGCGGATTCATGACGCTGGGAAGTTATTTATTATTTTTTGAACACCGGGGTGTTGTGAATGAAATGAACGAATCGAACATGCCCGTGATACTTCCAACAACTTACGAAACAATCAATGCGGTTCCGTCAGAAAAATCTGATTTTACGATTATTGCTGAAAAATCGATACATGCTGTTGTGCATGTCAAGAATTTATCTGTGGCTACAAGATCTAATCCTTTACTTGAATTCTTTTACGGGCCATCAACCGGAATTGAAAAGCAGGTTGTGGGATCCGGATCGGGGGTAATCATATCCTCGGATGGACATATCATCACCAATAATCACGTGATCAAGGGTGCTACCAAACTAGAGATTACCTTGAACAATAAGGAAACCTTTGATGCCCAGGTTGTTGGCGTGGATGAAAGCACAGACATCGCTTTGTTGAAAATTGATAAAAATGACCTTCCTTATCTTCCTTTCGGAGACTCGGATCAATTACGTGTAGGAGAATGGGTGCTTGCCGTGGGAAATCCTTTTAACCTAACTTCAACAGTAACGGCAGGGATCGTAAGTGCCAAGGCCCGGGATATCAATATCATGAACAACAGTAAGGTTATAGAATCATTTATCCAGACCGATGCCGCGGTAAACCCGGGTAACAGTGGCGGGGCGTTGGTGAATATAAGAGGTGACCTTGTCGGTATCAATACGGCTATTTCTTCACAAACGGGATCTTATATTGGGTATTCCTTTGCAGTACCTTCAAATATCGCGAAAAAGGTCATAGAGGACCTTCTTGAGTTCGGCAATGTTCAAAGGGCTTATCTCGGGATCAATTATGAGGAGCTCAACAGTGAGAAAGCAAGTGAATTCGGGGTAGAAAGTACTGAAGGTGTTTTGATTACACGTGTTCTCGAAAGAGGGGCAGCCAAAGAGGCCGGCCTGCTGCCCAATGATATTATAGTGAAAATGGACAATGTCAAAATTTCCAATTTTTCTGATTTACAGGGTTTTTTAGGCTCCAAAAGACCGGGAGATGCCGTCAGTGTTACCGTGTTGAGAGATGAACAGCAGAAAGTTGTAACGGTCAAACTAAAAAATCAATTTGGTAAATATGAGTTTGAAAACGCTGATTTTTCTGATTATTTCATCGGTGAACTGGCACCCATCACTAAAAGTGAGGCCAACAAGTTCAAAGTCAATTACGGGGTTAAAATTGTAAATTTAAAGAATGAGTACATTGAAAGGACCTATGGCGTTGGAAACGGAGATATCATTCTGGCGGTTGAGGATCAGAAAGTAACCAGCCCCAGGGAGGTGGACCAGCTTCTGAAAAAATACCAGAACAAGGACTATTTTGAATTGCAGATCTTGACTAGAGACGGTAAAATGGGTTATATAAGGGTTCGATCCAATTGATGGGCTCCAGGCTTGTATCCTAACTTATCAACATTATATATTTGATAAAAACCACTCAATTTGAGTGGTTTTTTTGTCAACTACATATTATAAAGGCATATTTTTGCGTTCTTAACAAAAGAAATAAACAGTTATGAAATTGATGAGCAGTTACGAAGAGCAATTGTCCCAGCAAGTAGAGCTCCGAAGAAATACGGTTGAATTG
>CBDUAP010000172.1:0-6416 GCA_965365165.1 uncultured Flavobacteriaceae bacterium | reverse complement strand
GGTGCAGGAACTTTACGCGCAAAAGGCGGAGCCAGAACAGCTCAGGGAACTCCTGGGCCGGGGAAGGGCAAAAAAAGGAATGTTTGAAGGAGATCTGGAGGAAGGAGAACTTGAAATTGGTCAGATCGCAGGGCTTATCCATCAGGTAAAGCCGGCGAGCAGCATTGTAGAGGAAATCGTAACCGAATGTAATGCGGCACGACAGTTGATTTCAAAAAATTACTGTTCATAAAAAAAGCTGCCTCCCATGAGACAGCTCTGCTTTATTTTGAAATATAAATGAGTTATTCAGGAATTTTTATTTCGTACAGTTTCCTTGATTTGTTGTTCAATTTGTTCTCTCTTAACCATGGGTTGTACATCTTTAACTCCTTGTAGTTCGTATTGAATTTTTTGGCGAAGGCTGCAATATCAGTTATGACGGTATCTACTTTGACCACATAGGTAGGGCCGAATTCATACAAATCTTCCTTATCAAATTCAAAACCATATTTTTCAGGGTGGCTTAATATTTCTTTGGCGGCAACAATCCGTGGGATGTATCTTTCGGTGTTTTCACCGGCAAGTACGTCGTAATAACTGTCAACCATCTGTTCTTTTAATTTTTTTTCGATCCCATAATTTCCAGAGTGATAAGCAGCGGCTGCCAGCGTCCAGCTCCCAAACCTTTCTTTGGCTTTAATCAAATAATCACATGCTGCTTCTGTAGCCTTTTCTAAATGATAGCGTTCATCAACATTGGCGTTAATTTCCAAACCGTTTTCCCTTCCTGCTCCCGGAAGCATTTGCCACATTCCTTTGGCTCCTGCCGGCGAAGTAACATTTCTGAGATCACTTTCGATAACTGACAAATATTTGAAATCATCGGGAACTCCCTTTGCTTTTAAAATGGGTTCGATAATCGGAAAATATTTGTTGGTTCTTTTAAACCAAAGCAGGGCATTCGATTGCCAATAGGTATTGACAAGCAGTTCCCGGTCTATTCTCTCAAGAATATCCGTTTTATTCAATTCAACCTTTTCACCAGCAAAGCTGAGGTTTTCAGGAATTTTTAATGCTTTAGTCTTATAGGTATCATTCCAGACCTTTGTCTCCTCGTTTTTTACATCATCACGATCAACTGAACCGTTTTCTGATTTTACGGCTTCAATGAAAAAGAAGGCTATGATAATAATACTAGCTAGAATAATGAAACGATTGGCATTGCTCATGGTGTATGGTTTAAATATTAAAAGGGATTTTCAAATGTAATAAAATTTTTAGCCAATTGATCTTTTTCAGCTAGAATTGGTTTTTTTATGCCCCAGTCAATATTGAGGTCAGGGTCATTCCAAAGAATTGAACTTTCACTGCCGGCATTGTAATAGGTAGAGCATTTATAATTTAAGATTGTATCATGCTCCAGACACAAAAATCCATGTGCAAAGCCTTTGGGAATATAGAGCTGCAGTTTATTTTTACCGCTCAGCACGTGCTTAAAATGCTGCCCAAAAGTACTTGAGTCTTTTCTAAGATCTACCGCGACATCAAGGATGCTGCCTTTAACGACCCTGATCAGCTTTGCCTGGGCATGAGGTGGATTCTGAAAATGGAGGCCTCTTAAAACGTTTTTTTTGGATAAGGATTCATTGTCCTGTACAAAAGTGTCCTTGATCACTTTTTCTATTTTCTTTTGATTAAAAGATTCCATAAAATAACCCCTTTCATCAGTATATACCTGAGGTTTTAAAAGGATCAGGTCTTTTATAAATGTTTTTTCAAGTATCATTGTAAAAGTAGGTTCTCTATGATTTTACTTATTTTTTTTGCCTTTGTGATGATCATGGCATGTGTTCCTCCTTCAACTGCAATGCATTGATCAATATACTTGATCGGAAATATCTCATCCTTTGTTCCATGGATATGGATGACGTTATCTTCCCCGTGTTTGTTTTCCCAATGCAGCATATTATAAATGGCCCAATTTAGATAATTTTCGTCTCTTATGCTGAGATATTTATCATATAAAGCAGCCTTTTTTTTAAGACTTGGCGTAAAATTATATCTTGAAAAATCATCGATGCGCGATAATCGAGAAGAGGGAAATATTTTATAGGCTTTTGAGTTTTTTAAGAACCTTAGCCGTTTGGGCATTTCACGATTGTTCTTCAAACTTGAAATAATAATGACCTGCTTTACTTTGATCAGCCTGCTGATCTCCTGCACGAGGACACCTCCAAATGAAACACCGATCAATATGACTCGTTCATGCCGTATTTGTTCAACATAATTCTGAGCATAAGATTCAAGAGATTGATTTTCTGATTCTGGAACGCGCCATTCAAAGTAGTGGCAATCAAAAATGTCATCAGAAAAATGAAGGTATTCAAAAATTTTCGAACTGGCCGCGAGACCCGGCATAAAGTATATGTGTATCTTTTTGTCCATGGTTGGGGATCATCTCAAAAGTACTAAATCTTTTGAGTACTCAATGACCTTATTTTAATACTGTTTGATCGATCCAGTCAAACCTGACCAGGCCGTCTTCATCGATTTCCCTAAGCTTGACTTTATGAAGTGTATTGACAAGTTCCGGGTTCCATGGAGATTTTACTTTCACGTAATTTTCGGTAAATCCATGGATGTATCCTTTTTTGTTCTCTCCTTCAAAAAGCACAGTCAATTCAGCATCAATTTGAGATTCATAAAAAGCGCGTCGCTTTTTTACGGAGAGGCCCCTAAGCATCTTGCTGCGTTTGTTTCGAACATTTTTTGGTACCACATCCGAGATCTTAACTGCTTCCGTATTTGGCCTTTCAGAATAGGTGAATACGTGAAGATATGAAATATCAAGCTCAGACAAAAGCTGATATGTTTTGAGAAATAAGGCATCGGTTTCCCCAGGAAACCCAACGATTACGTCAACACCAATGCAGGCATGGGGCATATTCTCCTTGATCTTTCGAACCCTTTCTTTATAGAGATCGGTCTGATACCTTCTCTTCATCATCTTTAAAAGCTTATCACTTCCGCTTTGAAGTGGAATATGGAAATGAGGTACAAAACTTCTTGAATGGCTCACAAAATCGATGGTTTCATCTTTCAGCAGATTGGGCTCAATCGAGGAAATCCTGATCCGATGAATTCCTTCAACGCGATCAAGTGCCTTGACCAGATCAAAAAATGTATGCTCGTGTTTTTTATTACCAAACTCTCCTTTTCCGTAATCACCGATGTTCACACCTGTTAAGACTATTTCTTTAATACCTTGACTCGAAATCTCACGGGCATTATTCAAAACGTTGGTAAGGGTGTCACTTCTGGATATCCCTCTGGCCAAAGGAATGGTACAGTAGGTGCATTTGTAATCACAGCCATCCTGTACCTTTAAAAAGGCCCTGGTTCGGTCGCCTATGGCATAAGAGCCCACGTAAAAATCAGCCTCATCAATTTCACAGGCATGTATCTCGCCCATATCGTTTTTCGAGAGATCCTCAATGTAATCCAGAACTTTAAATTTCTCTGAAGCCCCTAATACGAGGTCAACCCCGTCAATATTGGCAAGCTCTTCGGGTTTTAATTGTGCGTAGCATCCGATGGCAATAAGAAAGGCTTTACTGTTTGCTTTCAGAGCAGCCTTCACAATTGTTTTAAATCGTTTGTCTGCATTATCGGTCACAGAGCAGGTGTTGATGACATAGATGTCAGCCGCCTCCTCAAAATCAACCCTTTGAAAGCCCTGGTTTTGAAAATCCCTGGCTATGGTGGAAGTTTCTGAAAAATTAAGTTTACATCCCAGGGTGTAAAAAGCTACTTTCTTCTCATTCGTCATGATCGAATCATTTGCGGCGACAAAAATACATATTTTTCACGGAAAGAACTTTTAAGGAACACAACAAAAAACCAATACCCCTTATTCCAAAGATTCAATAACTCAGTCTGGCCATAATGGGTTCATGATCAGATAATCTGACGTCAAAATTCTGGTGTTGATTCACTTTGAATTTTTTATCGGTAAGAATGAAATCTATGCGCAACGGATATTTGTTAAAAGAGTAGGTTTCTCCAAATCCTTTACCCGAGGCCAAAAAGGTATCCCTTAAATCATCTTTTAATTTGTGATAGGCCCAGGAATAGGCCGTATTGTTGAAATCACCACTGATAATTACTTTGTGCCTGCATTTTTCTTTATGAACCATAAATTTTTCAACCTGCGTTTGTTGTTTTGAAAATGATCTCTTTAGCCTGTAAATCAATTTTTTGGATTTTGTCTCGTCTAAGTTCAGGTCTACACTATCAGGTTTGATGCCAAAAGATTCAAGATGGATATTGTATATTCTTATCGTATCGTCATTTTTCAGGACGTCAATAAATATGGCGTTGTTATTAGAATGCTCAAAATCAAGGCTACCCTGGTTGACAATCGGGTATTTGGAGAACAAGCCTAATCCTACCGTACTTTTTGTACCCTGAAGTTTTTCATATTGATAAGGATAATTCAAGCGGAAACCCTTGGCCGGATAATATTCCTGCAGTGCGAGAAGATCAGGATCCTGCACTTTAATAAATGATGAAATCTCATCCGGAATATGATCATTTTCGATCCATTCGTATTTGTTGAAAATTCTTACGTTGAAGTTCATAACAGAGAAACTGTTACCGCTTACAACAGTCTTGGCATTGAATTTATAAGGAAAGAATGAAAAGCCAACTGCCGCTGCAATACAAAAGAATGAAAGCAACAACTGTTTTTTCAACCCGATAAGTATCCAATATAGCATAAAGGCAAGGTGAACCATGATCAATAGCGGAACCAAAAGGCTCATAATTGATAGCAGAGGAAAAGATCTGGGAGGAATATAAGGCAGCGCAAAAGAAGCCAAAAACAACAGGGCAAAAATGTTGTTGACAAAAAATAGAATCTTATTTAAAAACGATAAATTTTTCAAGAGGGGACCGTTTTAAAATTATTTCTTTCCTGCTTTAAATAAAAAATCCTTTTCTTCCTTGGTCAGGGTATCATAGCCTGATTTACTTATTTTGTCTAGTATTGCGTCAATTCTCTCCTGATCCATCGATTTGGTTCCAGAGGGTCTGTAGGGCTTTTTATCACTTTTGTAAACCGTTTTAAGCGGGCGTTTTTCTTTGGGCCTGAACAGATGATCTGTCCATGTAATGAGTCCTGATCCCTGATCAAGGTATCTGGTCATGATAAAACCCAGAAGTGCACCGCCTAAATGTGCCAGATGTCCTCCGGCATTCCCATTCGGGATCTGAACAACATCAAGCAGTACCATGGCAATAGCAATATACGATAATTTAATGCTTCCTATAAATCTGAACCTAAGGGCGTAATTGGGAATATGACTTGCAATTCCGATTACAATTGCCGTAACGCCTGCTGATGCCCCTACCAGCAAAGTTTGCTGGGTTTTTAAACCCGGCAAATAATTGTAGGAGAGCATATAGATCAGCCCACCGGAAATGATCCCCAAAAAGTAATAGGCCAAAAACTGTTTTGATTTGAAGAAATCAAGGAACAGGTTACCAAAATAAAATAAAACCAAGAGGTTGAACAAAATATGGAAAAAGCCGATATGAAGAAAACCATAACTGATGATAGTCCATGGTTTGTACAATAAAATATCAAATTCAGGTTGCAGTGAAAACCATCCAATGATCAGGTTTTCGTCAACTTTAAATAAAAAGGACAGGGTGTTGAAAAGATAGGTGAGTACAAACAATATGATATTGATCACAATGATTTTTTCTACGATGCTTCTCGACAGGTATTTTTGATAAATGTTATTGAACCAGTTCATACAGGTTAATTGTTAGTTCCACCTATTGTTGTTAAATTGTGTTTTTTGCCAGTATTTCATCATGATAAAGCCGATTAAAGCACCTCCGACATGAGCGAAATGTGCGATGCCTCCTCCGAAAATAGAAAAGCCCGTAACCCCTGAGAACAAGTCAAGCCCGATCAATACAGGTATAAAATACTTTGCCGAAATGGGTACAGGTAAAAATATGAGGGCAAGTTTCGCATTGGGAAACGTCATTCCGAATGCCACCAACACTCCATATATTGCGCCTGATGCACCAACTGCAGGAGTATTGTAGATCTGATAAATTTCTGTCAGCAAGAATCAAATGAGGTAATTCCGGTATTTTTTCCAGAATTTCTTCCCTCGATTCATTTTCGATTAGTAGGTTTACTAATTTGCCACCATGGGGAGCAATCATTATTTTATTCCATTAATAATTGATGTCATCATATATTTACAAAAATAATTGATTATTTAGCCATGACCTTCCGCCACTGTTTTTCTAATTGAATATAAATAGAATCAGGGATGCGTAAATCTCCAAATCCTGAACCCATTTCAATATCCGGATAAACGCTTTTGAATATTTTCAGTGCAGAATTAATGTAT
>CBDUAP010000171.1:0-6451 GCA_965365165.1 uncultured Flavobacteriaceae bacterium | reverse complement strand
AACAACCCGAATCGTCTTCTTCACCAGCTCCGCAATCTTCCTGGCCTCATCAATATCTTCATTCACAATGGTAACATGACCCATTTTACGAAACGGCCTTGTTTCTTTTTTGCCATAGATATGAGGTGTTACCCCGTCAATAGACAATATGGTTTCCATATTTTCATACACCACTTCACCTGAATGCCCTTCGGCACCAACAAGGTTGACCATGATGCCCGCTACTTTACTATCCGTATTGCCCAAAGGCAGGTTGAGTATGGAACGCAGGTGTTGCTCAAACTGACTGGTATAACTCGCCTCGATGCTGTAATGCCCGCTGTTGTGCGTCCTTGGCGCCACTTCATTGACCAGGATCTCATCGTCTTCAGTCTGGAACATTTCTACCGCAAGCAAGCCTACAATACCAAGGGTGTCTGCCACATGCAAGGCAATTTCTCTGGCTTTTTGGGCTACCTTTTTGTCTATTCTTGCCGGACACAAGACGTACTCTACCTGGTTGGCCGTGGGGTGGAACTCCATTTCAACCACAGGGTAGGTCCTGATCTCTTCTGATTCATTTCTGGCCACGATCACTGCCAGTTCGTTTTTAAAAGGAATCAGGGATTCCGTAATACAGGGCACGTCAGCCAGATCTTTCATATCATCTGCTGACCGGATCACTTTCACTCCTGTACCGTCATAGCCAAACTGAGCTGATTTCCAAACAAATGGGAAATGCATCATGTCTTTGAGCTCGGTTATACTTTCAAAGCGTTTGTAAGGAGCAGTGGGTATGCCGTTGACATAAAAGAAATCCTTCTGCCTGCCTTTGTGCTGTATGATTTCCAGAAGCTCGGGCTGTGGAAATATTTTCAATCCTTCCGAAGACAGCTTTTTAAGGGCTTCGATATTGACGTGTTCGATCTCAATGGTAAGGACGTCCACTTTTTTGCCAAAATCATAAACCGTTTGAAAGTCCATGAGGCTGCCGTGATGGAACTCGTTGCAGATCTCTGCGCAAGGCGCGTTTTTTGAACCATCAAGGATCACGGTGTACACGTCGTATTTCTGGGTTTCCGTGAGCAGCATTCTGCCAAGCTGGCCCCCTCCTAAAACACCTAACCTAAAATCTGACGAAAAGTAATTTTCCACTGGATGAGAAAGAATTAAAAATTGGTTATCTGTAAAGTATTGGGCCCTGTATTCAGTACCCTGTATTGTTTGGCCGGATAAATAATACCATCTGTCATGGGTGCCCCGTTTAGTAAATTGAAAACAGCATTGTCACAGGCACAAACCATGGTTAAACTGTTTTTGACGGTCATGGTAGAGCAGGGCTCAGGTGTCCTGTGTGGCGCACTCCTTTCAAAAGCCAGGAAATTATTGATGCCGGCACGGTAAATAATGATCCCGCTGATACCTCCTTGTGAATAGGCCCAGCCTCCCACTACCTGAAGGTCTATATATTCAGGGTTGGTCAAAAAAATCGTCTTGTTTACCGGAACATCAGGAAGAAACCTGTTCAGTTGATCACTATTGTCGCTGCACGCAAACAGCAGGGGAAACAAGATCAGGGTCAATAATTTTTTCAAGGCTTAAAATTTTTCGCAAGGTACAAATAATTTGTATTGTTGATGGTGCTTTTGGTTGGCCCTGAATGGGTCTTTATGGAAATTTTATGTCCGAATTTTTTCAATAATAAAATAGAATTTGGTACATTTGTGATAAGATCTCATTCCAAATCCTTTGGATTCGAGATTTTTTTTTCTTTTACAGACGAAGAACAATCCAAGAATTTTAATGTAAAAATTGTTGAAAAATGAGTGAAGTAGCGTATTATTCTGCCGAGGGGTTAAAGAAATTGAGAGATGAACTGGAGCAATTGGAACACGTTGAGCGACCAAGGGTGACCAAAGAGATTGCTGATGCCAGAGATAAAGGGGATTTGAGTGAAAATGCCGAATACCATGCTGCCAAGGAAGAGCAGTCGATGCTTGAATATAAAATAGCACAATTGAAAAATACCTTGTCAAAAGCGAGGTTGATCGATGAGTCCCTGTTGGATACCTCCAAGGTCCTGGCATTGTCAAAAGTGAAGATCAGGAATCTGGACAATAATATGGAATTTGAATATACCCTGGTGGCAGATGCGGTTTCTGACCTGACCCAGGGCAAATTATCTGTAAGTTCTCCCATAGGTAAGGGCCTTTTGGGTAAAAAAGTAGGCGATATTACCGAAATCCAGGTACCGAGTGGCCTGATGAAATTTGAAATCCTCAATATTTCTAGGTAAATTGTACTTCAATTTGGAGTTCAAAGAAATCTTAACCACTAAATTTTAAAGGGATGAGCACTATTTTTACAAAAATTATTGAAGGCGTGATCCCTTGTTATAAAGTGGCTGAAAATGATGATTATTTTGCATTTTTGGATATCAATCCCAATTCAAAAGGACATACCCTGGTGGTTCCGAAAAAGGAAGAGAACAAATTGTTCGACCTGACTGAAGATGATTACCTAAAACTGATGCGCTTTTCTTATAAAGTGGCCAAAGCCATTGAACGGGCCGTGCCTTGTGAAAGGGTTGGGATGACGGTGATCGGGCTGGAGGTACCTCATGTACATGTGCACCTGATTCCTTTGCACACGATGGCGGATGCCAATTTCAGTAAAAAAGAGGAATTATCACCCGAATTGTTCAAGGAGATCGCGAACGAGATTTCAAGAAATTTCAAGGCCTGAGGATTCAATGATGCAATGATTCAATGCTACAATGAGTGAATGCATGATCTTAATTACAATAATTTTTATGTGTATCTAAACTTTTACGCCAGTGTAGTTAAAAAGCGCGTTAAAAATTTTTGAAGCCTTGGAGGAAATTTAGCGCTTTGCAAACGGTTTTTATGTGTTCGAAAGATAAGCATAAAAAACACCTTCGTAAAAGACTCCTTTTTTTTCATTCTTTTTTTGGAGAAGCAAAAAAAGAATAAAGAAGAAAATTAAAATTAGATTCAGCTAAAATGCAGAATGCCTGTTTTTATGAAGAATAATTTCTAAAATCTCTAATTTGAAATTACTACTCCTGAGTATCAGATAACTTCAATTGGATCAAAAAAGTAGTCCCTTTTCCAATCTCTGATTTTTTGACATAGATCCTGCCTTTGTGGTAATCGTTGATAATCCTTTTTGTAAGTGACAAACCAAGGCCCCAGCCTCTTTTTTTGGTGGTATAGCCCGGTTCAAATATTTTTTTGTGCAAACGCTTGCTGATTCCTTTTCCGGTATCTGAAACCGTTACAATGGCATAGTTATTTTCCCGAATCACGTCAATCTCGATTTTACCTCTGCCCCCCATGGCGTCTATGGCATTTTTAACCAGGTTCTCAATGACCCAACTGTAGAGCTGCAGGTTAAGGTCCACAAAAATGGGCTTGTCGTTTTCGGTATTGAAGTGGAATTCGATCTGCTTAAAACTTCTTGACCGTATGTAATCAAATGCTGTCCTGGTTTCTTCCACAATATCGTGCCTGGTGAGTTTTGGGACCGATCCGATCTTGGAGAACCTGTCAGCAATCGTGTTAAGTCTGGCAACATCTTTTTCAATTTCCTGCACAGTGTCTTCATTCACATTTTCCATCCTGAGCAGCGCTACCCAGCCCAATAATGAAGACAAGGGCGTACCGATCTGATGGGCCGTTTCTTTGGCCATACCTGCCCAGAGTTTATTTTGTTCGGCAATTTTATTTGATTTAAAGGCCAGGTAAATGATCGTTCCGAATAAAAACAGGATCAGTAGCAGGCCAATGGGGTAATACTGCAATTGGTTCAGCAGATCAGAATCACGGTAATATATCTTTTCTGTGATATTGACATTGTCCATTTTAAAATTGACCACCAACGGATCATTTTCTTCCTTCATGATCTGCAGCTGCCGGTTCAGATACAAGCGGTCATCCACATCAAGGGCCGTAAATTTCTTGTTGTTTTGCACGTCAAGATTCGCCCATCGATTGATGTCTCCATTTTCAAAGGTAATGATCATGGGAATGCTCCTGTTGCTTTGAATAATCTTCTCTTCCAAAGAAACGTCTATATCAAGGTCAGCATTATTAAAATTCTCGTAGGCAGTGGCAAGAACTTCCATTTTGATACGCTCCTCGTTTTTAAATTTTCTAAAAAACTGATTAGTGTTCCACAATATGGAAGAAACAATTAAAAATGACGCCAGGATCAGCGACCATTTAATAAGCGTTTTACTGCTGGGGAGGTGATTCATTAAAGGCAAATATATGATATTCCACAATTATAACTTAAAATTTAAGCGCTTATTATGTATAAAATAAATAATGGCTATTTTTGTTAAAAAATCAGCTCAATTGTTAACAATTAACCCCAAGAATATACCAACGGCAAGCTTACACAGTTATTTGTTGTCAGCCGTTGCACCGAGACCTATTGCCCTGGCCAGCTCTGTAGATGAGAACGGATTGCCAAACTTATCTCCGTTCAGTTTTTTTAACGTATTCAGTGCGAATCCGCCGATTCTTATCTTCTCACCAGCAAGAAGGGTTAGAGACAATACGATCAAACACACTCTGGAAAATGTGAGGAGCACGAAAGAAGTGGTCATCAACGTGGTGACACATGACATTGTACAGCAAACATCATTGTCAAGCACAGAATACGACAAGGGGGTCAATGAATTCGAAAAGGCAGGATTTACAATGGTTCCTTCCGAAAAGGTGAAGCCTTTCAGGGTAAAGGAATCTCCCGTTCAGTTTGAGTGCAAGGTGATTGAAATCAAGGCCCTTGGAACAGAGGGTGGTGCGGGAAACCTGATCATATGTGAAGTCTTGTTGATGCATATTGATGATAAAGTACTGGATGCAGACGGGCAGATTGACCAGCGCAAACTGGATCTTGTGGCAAGGGCGGGGGGCAGTTTGTACAGCAGGGCCAATGAATCCTTTTTTGAAATTCCCAAACCTTTGAAATCGAAAGGCATGGGGGTGGATCAATTGCCAGAAGCCGTGCGAAAAAGTAAAATTCTGACAGGAAATGACCTTGGAATGCTTGCCAACACCGAAAGACTCCCTTATCAAGAAGATGTTAATAAGTTTCTGCAAGACAATCCCCGATTTCTTACCCAAGAATTAAATGAAAAGCATAAATTTGCTCAGGAATTCTTAAAAAAGAATGATGTGGAAAGTGCCTGGAAGGTGCTTTTGAGTTGAATTCATGATTAAAATTTCACAAGAGAATAGAATTATTAAATGAATGTTGCATCTGGCAGTTGAAAAACTGTGAATTAGAGGAGATGAAACAGTAACAGAAGATTAAATCGTATGGAAGTAACAGGAAAAATCAAAAAGATTGACGAAACAAAAACATTTGGAAGCAGTGGCTTTAGAAAAAGAGAGATGGTCATTACGACCGATGAGCAGTATCCTCAAATGCTGATGATAGAATTTGTTCAGGATAAATGTGAGCTACTTGATAATTTGAATATTGGAGAAGACGTTAAGATCAGTATCAATCTGAGAGGTCGGGAATGGATCAATCCAGAAGGTCAGGCAAAGTATTTTAATTCTATCCAGGGATGGAGAGTTGAAAAAAATCAGGCCGGGGCCGCGGGAGAAGTTCCTCCGATGGACGCTTCCAGTTTTGCTCCTGCAACAAATGTAAGTGATAATGAACCGGACGATCTTCCTTTTTAGATTCGAAAGTTGATCAAAAAATATAAAGCCATTCGTCTTCTGACGGATGGTTTTTGTATTTTTAACCTATGGTATTATTAGGTGATGAATTGGTTTTTCCAGATCCTGAATCAGCCAGCGCTGAAGGGATTTTGGCCTTTGGTGGTGATCTGCACCCCGATAGGTTGATGCTGGCTTATCGCAGCGGTATTTTTCCCTGGTACAATGAAGGGGAACCCATTATTTGGTACTGTCCTGATCAAAGGATGGTTCTTTTCCCCAAAGAACTGAAAATATCGAAAAGCATGCGCCGAATGATGCGACGGAATGAATTCACCGTGACCTGGAACAAAGCTTTTGTAAAGGTGATCCGATATTGTCAAAAAAGCCCCAGAAAAGACCAGTACGGTACCTGGATCACCGATGACATGATGGAGGCCTATATCAAACTGCACGAATTAGGGTTCGCCAAATCAGTCGAGGTATGGAGAGATCAGGAACTCGTCGGGGGTTTGTATGGTGTTGACCTGGGTTCAGTGTTTTGCGGGGAGAGTATGTTCAGCAAGGAAAGCAATACCTCCAAACTGGCATTTATCCACCTTGTTCAAACCCTTGAAAAGGAAAATTATGACCTCATTGACTGCCAGGTCTATAATGAACACCTGGAAAGCCTCGGCGCCAGGGAGATCCCGAGAAAGGAGTTTATGGAGTATTTAAAAGTTAAGGATTAAGCATTAAATTCCAGGGCTAAGTGTATTCGGAAATCTGAAATC
>CBDUAP010000170.1:0-6485 GCA_965365165.1 uncultured Flavobacteriaceae bacterium | reverse complement strand
ATAATGTATACATTTTCAGGTAAATTAAAAACGGTTTCACTTGTACTAATGATCATTGGTGCTTTGGGTATTGGTTATGGGTTTTTTAGTGCCCCAAAGACCACCGAAGATGTTGAGCAGGCATTGGCTCATAATGAAGACGCGCATCATGGAGCAGAAACTGAACATTCAGCTCAACCGGCGCATGGGGAGGCTTCAAATGAAGAACACAGTGAGGCAGAGGCTCAAAGCCATTTGGAGCACCTGTTGCACCAGGGGCAAAACAGACCCTGGGCAGCATTTTTTATTGCAGCATTTTTCTTTTTAATGATTGCAGTTTGTGTTTTGGTTTTTTATGCCATTCAATGGGCCGCTCAAGCGGGCTGGTCTATCGTGCTGTTCCGGATTATGGAAGGAATTACCGCTTACATTTTACCGGGATCTATCTTATTGTTTGCTTTTTTACTGCTTTCAGGTTTGCACATGAACCATATTTATGTTTGGATGTCTGAAGGGACTTTTGATCCGTCGAGCGAAAATTACGATGCCATTATAGATGGAAAAAGCTGGTGGTTGAATACCCCGGGATGGTTGATCAGAAGCTTTATTTATTTGTTTGTATATAATGTTTTCAGGTTCATGCTTCGTAAAAATTCATTGGCACTCGATACAGACGGCGACTTAAAGATCTACAAGCGAAACTTTAATTTGTCAGTAATTTTCATAGTGACTTTTGGAATATTTGAACTCTTTATGTCTTTCGACTGGTTGATGTCACTTGACCCTCACTGGTATAGCCAATTGTATTCTTTTTATGTATTTGCCAGCGTGCTCGTCTCAGGAATTACTACAATTGCTTTGGTTACGATTTATTTGAAAAACAAGGGCGTACTGCCTTTTGTGAACAACAGTCATATTCATGACCTTGCGAAGTATATGTTTGGTTTTAGTATTTTCTGGACCTATTTCTTCTTTGACCAGTTCATGTTGCAATGGTATGCGAATATTCCTGAGGAAGCTGCATATTTCTTTCCAAGATTGATCGGTTCATATCAATTGCCTTTTATATCAATGCTGGTTATGAACTTTGTGTTCCCTATTTTGATCCTGATGGACAGTGACTTTAAAAGAGTGCCATGGTTTGTGGTTGCTGCCGGACTTGTTATTCTAACGGGTCATTATATAGATATTTTCCAACTGATTTCTCCGGCAACCGTTGGTGACAGCTGGAGTATAGGAATTCCTGAATTGGGGTCTTTAGCCTTCTTTATGGGATTGTTTATTTTTGTGGTATTTTCTTCGATTGCCAAGGAGCCATTGCATGCCAAGGGCAATCCATTTATGAAGGAAAGTGAAATATACCACTACTAGAGAAAAATTTAATAAAATAGGAAAGGTTGGGCCTTGATTGGAGACCTTTTTTGGACGGCAGAATATATTGATCTTTTTTTGGGTTAAACCTGATATAAGTCATGAAAATTAATAATTTTTTTTATATTTGTCGGCAGTTAAAATCCGCTTATAAACTTATATATCATTGATGAAAGCACTATTTTATATCCTTATTTTTATTGTAATTGCGACAGCTTTTTGGCAATTTTTTAAAATTTTAGGATTAACAAAGAAGGATCAGGTTGCAAATGAAAAAGAAAATAACATCAATGGTTGGTTGATGTTGGGTTTAGGCGGTTTTATCTACGGATTAATGTTGTATTCCATGGTTCAGGGAAGAGTAGTCCTGTTACCGCGTCTTTCAGCTTCATTGGAAGGACAGGATATTGACAAACTTTTCGTGATCACGATGGGTCTGATCATTGTGGTTCAGTTTATCACACAGTTTTTGATTTTTTTCTTCACCTTCAAATACAGAGGTACAGAAGGTAGAAAAGCACTTTTTTACGCAGACAGCCATAAATTGGAAATGTGGTGGACCGTGGCTCCTACGATCGTTTTATCCGTCTTGATCATTTATGGTCTATGGACCTGGAATAATGTCCAGGATTTGTCAAATGCTGAGAATCCGTTGATTGTAGAGGTTTATGCAAAACAGTTTCAATGGGAGGCAAGGTATGCTGGTGAAGATAATGAATTGGGTTTGGGTCACGTGAATTTTATAAAAGGAATCAACACAATGGGTGTTGACATGACTGATAAAAATGCTGCTGATGATATTCCTGTAAGAGAATTGCATTTGCCCAAAGGCCGCAAGGTGATTTTTAAGTTCAGGTCTCAGGACGTTTTACATTCCGCTTATATGCCGCACTTCAGGGCACAGATCAATTGCGTACCTGGAATGACGACCTCATTTGGTTTTACCCCAACGGTAACCACCGCTGAAATGAGACTAGACGAAGATACAAAGGCCAAATTTGATGCCATCAATGAATTAAGAGCTTCCAAAGGAGAAGAGGCTGTTGAATTTGATTACCTGTTGTTGTGTAATAAAATATGCGGAGCTTCTCATTACAACATGCAAATGAAAGTCGTTGTGGAAGAGGAGGAAGATTTCAACAAATGGCTGAAAGAGCAAAAAACTTTAGCACAGGTTGTAAATAACTAAGAACTAATCCAAAAACTTATTTAGGAAAATGTCAGAGCATCATCATCATAAAGAAACATTTATAACCAAGTATATTTTTAGCCAGGATCATAAAATGATCGCAAAACAATATCTTATCACAGGTATGTTTATGGGTGTTGTCGGTGTATTTATGTCAATGCTGTTTCGATTGCAGCTGGCTTACCCTGATCAGAGCTTTAGCATTATAGAGGCTTTTTTGGGCAAAGGCGGTGAAGGCGGGCAAATGACGCCTGACATGTATATGGGGCTGGTTACAATTCACGGTACCATCATGGTATTCTTCGTATTGACGGCAGGTTTGAGCGGAACCTTCAGTAACTTATTGATTCCATTGCAAATAGGTGCCCGTGATATGGCTTCAGGATTTCTGAATATGATCTCTTACTGGTTGTTTTTCCTTTCTAGTCTGATCATGTTCCTTTCTATTTTTGTTCACACGGGAATGGCCTCTGCAGGATGGACCATATATCCTCCTCTGAGCGCACTACCGCAAGCTATGGCCGGATCAGGCCTGGGAATGACCTTATGGCTGGTATCTATGGCGATCTTTATCGCATCTTCTTTGATGGGATCATTGAATTATATCGTTACCGTACTGAATTTACGTACCAAAGGAATGAAAATGACACGTTTGCCATTGACCATATGGGCTTTCCTGATCACAGCGATCATTGGTGTGATTTCGTTTCCGGTTTTGTTGTCTGCGGCTTTGTTGTTGATCTTTGACCGAAGTTTTGGTACCTCTTTTTACTTGTCCGATATTTTTATTCAAGGAGAAGTATTGCATTATAAGGGTGGCTCGCCCATTTTGTTTGAGCACTTGTTCTGGTTTTTAGGGCATCCTGAAGTTTATATCATTCTTTTACCGGCTCTGGGTATTACCTCTGAAGTGATTTCGACCAACGCGCGAAAACCCATTTTTGGTTACCGAGCGATGATCGGATCGATTATGGCAATCGCATTTTTGTCGACCATTGTATGGGGGCATCATATGTTTGTAACGGGCATGAATCCTTTTCTGGGTTCTGTATTCACCTTTACAACCCTTTTGATCGCGATTCCATCTGCGGTCAAGGCCTTTAATTATATCACGACCCTGTGGAAAGGAAACTTACAGCTGAATCCGGCGATGCTTTTCTCCATAGGAATGGTTTCAACTTTTATTACTGGTGGGTTAACCGGCCTGGTTCTGGGTGACAGCGCCCTTGACATTAATGTTCACGATACCATGTTCGTTGTAGCTCACTTCCATTTGGTAATGGGTATATCAGCTCTTTTTGGTATGTTTGCCGGGGTTTATCACTGGTTCCCTAAGATGTACGGAAAAATGATGAATAAGGATATGGGGTATCTCCATTTCTGGATTACTGCAATATCAGCATATGGGGTGTTCTTTCCGATGCATTTTGTAGGTCTGGCAGGTTTACCGCGAAGATATTACAGCAACTCCGCTTTTCCGATGTTTGAGGATTTGTTGCACATCAATAAAGTGATCACTGTTTTTGCCCTGATTGGCGGAATAGCACAGTTGATCTTCCTGGCCAACTTTTTCTTTAGTATAGGCAAAGGGAAAAAAGCCAGTCAGAACCCATGGAAAGGCAATACACTTGAGTGGACAGCACCGGTAGAGCATATGCACGGAAACTGGCCAGGTGAAATTCCTGAAGTGCACCGTTGGGCTTATGATTACAGTAAAACCGATGAGAACGGTGACTTATGGGGAGGGCAGGATTTCACGCCGCAAACCTTACCCATCAGGGAGGGTGAAGAAGAATTTTAAAAAGCTACTACTAATTAAAAATTATTTTTAGACCTCAATTTTATTGAGGTTTTTTTTTAATTATATTTGAACAAATTCAGGATACGATGTTGAGAAAAATTCTATATGCCCTAATCGGTGTATTCATGTTGCTGTTGGTGATTTCTGTAATTTTTGTACAAAAGAACAAACCGATATACAGTGGAAGTTTATCGCTCCAGGGCTTGGAGGAGACCGTAAGTATTTATTTTGACACTTTCGGGATTCCCCACATTTTTGCTGAAAATGAACAGGATGCTTACAGGGCCCTAGGCTATGTTCACGCCCAGGACCGCCTGTGGCAAATGGAACTGATGCGACGGATCGCAGCGGGCAGGCTGGCCGAGATTTTTGGTCATGAGCTCGTGAAAACAGACAAGTTTTTCAGGGGTCTTGGTATCGAACAAGCTGCTGCTGAAAGTATCAAGGCCCTTGATACGACAGAGTCGTCTTTTAAGTTGGCAATGGCTTACCTTGACGGGATCAATCAATATATTGACCAGGGGAGCACCCCTGTTGAATTCAGATTGGTTGGAGTTGAAAAGGAGCATTATACTATTAAGGACATTTACAATGTATATGGATATATGGGCTTCAGTTTTGCACAGGCGCACAAGACCGATCCTTTGCTCACTGATCTTAAAGAAGCTTTGGGCTCTAATTATATGCTGGACCTGGATATCGATATCAGTCCTGAATCAACTTTGATTCGTAATTACGGGAAGCGAAAAAAACTCGCTGACAATACCATGTCAGGTGTGTATTCCATCATGGACAGATTGCCGGTTCCTCCTTTTATAGGTAGTAACAGTTGGGTCATAGGGCCAAAGAAGACCAAGAACAAAAAGGTGATTTTCGCCAATGATCCCCATATTGGTTTCTCCCAGCCTTCGGTGTGGTATCAGTCTCATCTGATCACGCCTGAATATGAACTCTATGGTTTTAATATCGCTTTGACTCCTTTTCCCTTTTTGGCGCATAATTATGATTACGCCTACGGGCTGACCATGCTGGAGAATGATGACCTTGATTTTTATATGGAAAGTAAGGAGCAACAATACAATATCCGGGAAGAAATAATCAAAGTGAAAGGGGCAGACGACGTTCATTTTGAAGTCAGAACGGGGAGCCATGGCCCTGTTATGAATGATCTGATCGAATCCATTACAAATGATAATGCCATTGCGATGGATTGGATCTATACGAAGACGCCCAATGAACTGCTTCAGGTTTCTTACGAGATTTCTCATGCCAAATCCTTGTCTGAGTTTAAGAAGGGGGTCGCCATGATCAATGCCCCAGGGCTCAATGTTATGTATGGAGACTCGAAGGGAAACATCGCGTGGTTTGGAGCAGCGCAGCTGTATGAGAGAGAAACAACGGTGAATTCTAAATTTATTCTTGACGGGAATGACGCTACACACGATAAGATCAATTATCTTGATTTTCAGGACAATCCCCAGGCCATAAACCCCCGTTGGAATTATGTTTATTCAGCCAACAACCAACCGGAGGAAGTAAACGGAAAGTTGTATCCGGGGTATTATTTGCCCGAAGACAGGGCCAGGCGGATCGTGGAACTCTTAGAAGACAACGATGAATTCACTGTTGATGATGTAGGGCTCATGATCAATGATGTCACTTCTTCGGTTAGCTTACAATTAAAGCGAATTTTAATACAGAATGTTTCAACGGTCAATTTGACTAAACAGGAAAAAGAGGTCCTGGATGTTTTCAAAAACTGGGATGGCACGTATCATGCTGATCAGGTGGGACCAACCATTTATTTTAAACTGGTCTATTTGTTTCTTAAGAACACTTTTGCCGATGAAATGGGAAAGGAAAAGTTTGACCAATTTCTTCAAACCCATTTGTACAAGCGTCAGGTTGCGAAACAATTGAAACTCAACAGGTCAATCTGGTGGGATGACATAAGCACCACAGAAA
Source organism: uncultured Flavobacteriaceae bacterium (assembly GCA_965365165.1). Lineage (GTDB taxonomy): Bacteria > Bacteroidota > Bacteroidia > Flavobacteriales > Flavobacteriaceae > Lutimonas. The sequence continues at coordinate 180 of CBDUAP010000170.1, read as the reverse complement.
TAAAAGAATTGAAAGACGAGATCATCACCAGATCTTTTCATGAAGCTGTCAAGGACCTAAATGGGCAATTTGGAAGTGACATTTCAGATTGGCAGTGGTCAAGGGCACTGAGTGTCACCCACAAGCACAGTTTCGACAAGAACGGAGCAGGAATATCGATCAGACGTGTATCGTAGTCGT
>CBDUAP010000169.1:0-6552 GCA_965365165.1 uncultured Flavobacteriaceae bacterium | reverse complement strand
TTTTCAATCGCTGATATGACGATGTCAACGGATACGCCCAAAGAACAGAATCCATGTTTATCAGGCTGTGAGACATTGACAAGAACTACATCCAGGACCATGTGCCCCTGCCGAAACAGACTTGGAATATCACTCAGAAAAATGGGTATATAATCTGCCGTCAGCCCGATCATGTTCCTGATATTTCCGCTGATAAAAAAGGCATTTGTATAAAAACTGTCTTTTAATTCAATGGCCGTATAGCCGCATTCTCCTTCAGTATGCAGGTGAACAATTTCGACCCCTTTAAGCTCAGGGGCCCTTGCCACCATTGCTTTTACCAAAGACTGAGGTGTTGCAGCTCCGCCCTGTATCAATACCCTGTCTCCTGATTTGTTTAATTTCACAGCTTCCTGAGCCGTCATAATGTTGGGAATTTTCATTTTTTGAAGAATTTTGAATTGATATGGATACCTCAATGAACCTATAAAGTTCCGAAATTAAGAATTAAAAGACCCTGTTTTGTGGATACATTTTGACCTCTTTTTTTCAATTTAGAAGTTTTTCTGAATTTGCCGATCCGTAACCAATCACCTGATCATATCTGTCACCGAATTTTCTGTAATAAACAAGGACATCATAATTATTCTCTGTTTGATAAAAGGAGCCTTCGACTGCATAGGGGTTGATCTTATTGGCCTCGTCAACAGTGACATAGGTATAATTGAAAAACCCCTGTTTGAAAAGAATTCTTGCTTCATAGATTCCTTTTTCTCTGTTGTATGACATTTTAGTTTCTTCTGTAATTTGCCAGTCATTGAAATTACCGTAGACAAAAATATCATTCTGATTTAGAGGTTCATCATATTGCAGGCTAAAATACACCCATGAATAGTCACCTTCCAGCCCAACATCTTCTGCATCGAGGGTTCTCAACACAAAATTTCCATTGATATCGGGATAAAAAGAATACGGTTTTTTCCCTCTGGCTTCATCCAGATACAAATAGGTATGAAAAATTTGATCAAGTCTTGTTTTGAATACATTATTGGTGGCATTCCGGATTTCTTTGGTGTCGAAATAAAGGAATTCATTACCTGCCCAGTAAGAAAGCCCGTCAATATAATTGTATAACAGTTCTGAACCTCTTACATATTTGGGTGTTATATTTTTAATGACAGAATTCCAGTCATTGTTTTGATATATGTCAACTTTGATTTCCCGATAAGGATCGTTGATCATGAGGTTCTGATGATTTACCACAAATTGGATGCTGTGCTTTTCATTAATGGTTCCGGCATCTGTACTCCTGTGAGCAGAAACGCCCACATTGACTTTTGGCTGGTACACGATGAAACGCCTTGAGAATAAAGGATCTCCGTATTCATCCAGAATACTGATCAAATAATTACCACTGATCTTGATCCTGTTATTTTCATTGGGAATTTCAAGCTCATAATGGGTATAGTATTGCAGGGTATTAAACGAATTTTGGAAATTCCTGATGCGGTCTGTAGCATATCCGGTCATGAATTCTGTTGACGAAAGATTCGAAAGCTGCCAGTTATAATCGCAATGCTCAATACGATAACTGTATATTCTTTGATCAGAATTGATATCGTCAAAGCTGAGAAGAAGTTTTTCTCCCAGTTTGACAATAGGTGCATAGGCTTCCGAATGCAGAGGTTTCAGTACAACCGTTTTAATATGATCAGGGGGTGTAATTACATTGTTTTTCTGTGCATGGATTGGCATACAGCATATGGAAATAAGGGTAATAAGAATTGAATTATAAAAATGATTTTTCATTTTATTCATCTGATGTTAAATGTTGTAACCTTTATCAAACCCTTAGAAAGCCAAGTTGTATGAAGAATTAATCACGAATTTTTCAATCTAAATAAATCTGAATTAAATGCTAATCTATAAAATATTAATTATTAAATTTGCACTCGATTAACAAACAATTATTTTTTCCTTTTTTCAAGGCTTTGATGGCAAAAGGAAATTATATTTAACTAAGCAAAGTATGTCAACAGACATTAAATTTAAAAAGGGCTTGACCATCAAGCTCAAAGGAGTAGCCAACCCTCAAATATCTTCGGCGAATCGCTCAAAAACTTTTGCTATAAATCCAACAGATTTTCACGGAATTATACCTAAAATGTCGGTTAAAGCTGGCGATAAGGTAAATGTCGGTGATGTTGTGTTTTATTCAAAACAAGATGAACAGATCAAATTCACTTCTCCTGTGAGCGGCGAGATCAAGGATATTGTTCGTGGGGCCAAGCGCAAGATATTATCTATTAAGATCAATGCGGATGCTAGTGATACCTTTACAGATTTTGGAGTTAAGACACCAGTTAAACTGGCGGCTCCACAGGTTAAGGAATCATTATTGCAAAGCGGTTGCTGGCCCATGATCAAGCAAAGACCCTATGATATTATTGCAAATCCGTCTGACAACCCGAAATCCATTTTTATTTCTGCCTATGCAACGGCTCCGTTAGCGGCTTCACATCTTGTTACCCTGCAGGGCAGAGAGAAAGCCTTTCAGGCTGGAATAGATGCTTTGTCTAAATTGACTGAAGGAAAAGTTCACCTTTCGGTAGGTACTTCAGACTCATTTTTAGATCAGATCAAGGGAGTGGTCTTGCACAAAGTAACAGGGAAACATCCTGCAGGGAATGTAGGAATGCAGATTTCCAGGCTTGATCCGATGAATTCTGGAGACAGAGTTTGGGTAGTACACCCTCAGGACGTTGCCACTATCGGGGATTTATTTCTTACGGGAAAATACAATCCATCGAAAATAATCGCCCTCGCAGGAAGTCAGGTTGAAGCGCCTCAGTATTACAAGGTGATACAAGGTTCTCAGGTAAAAGATATTGTTGGAGGAAAGCTCAAGTCAGGCAAGAGCAGGATCATCAGTGGCAATCCGCTTACCGGAATTGCGGTTAAAGAGGTTGATCCGATCGGATTTTATGATGATTCAGTGAGTGTTTTGCCTGAAGGAGATCATTATAGCTTCTTTGGATGGATGCCATTTGTCGGGAACCACAAATTCAGTATGAGCCGAACTTTCTTTTCATGGCTTACGCCTGGCAAGGAATACGATCTGGACACAAATCTGAATGGTGAAGAACGCGCCTTTGTGATTACAGGTGAGATGGAAAAGGTTTTTCCTATGGATGTTTATCCAATGCAATTATTGAAAGCTGCCATCATAAATGACATAGAGAAAATGGAAAATCTGGGGATTTACGAAGTAGCGCCCGAGGATTTTGCTTTGATAGATTTTATAAGTTCTTCCAAGATCGAAGCTCAGCAGATCATTCGAGAAGGATTAGATTTAATGATTAAAGAAGTAGGTTAGATGAATTTTTTAAGAAAACAATTAGATAAAATTAAACCTCACTTTGACGAAGGAGGTAAATTTGAGAAATATGCTCCGGCATTTAACGGAATAGACACCTTTCTTTTTGTTCCAAACCACACCACGAAGCACGGATCCCATATCCGTGACGGTATTGACCTGAAAAGGGTAATGATTACGGTGGTGATTGCTTTATTACCGGCACTTATTTTCGGTATCTGGAATATAGGATATCAAAATATGGGCGACGGAAAGGAATTTTTGGATTATTTTATTTTTGGCGCCATCAGATTTTTACCAATGGTGATTGTTTCTTATGGGGTAGGACTGGGTATTGAATTTGCCTATGCCATTTTCAGGGGTCACGACGTGAATGAAGGTTATCTCGTAACTGGATTACTGATACCAATGATCATGCCTATTGATTTCCCTTTGTGGATGTTGGCCATATCTGTAGTTTTTGCAGTGGTTATAGGTAAAGAAGCCTTTGGCGGAACAGGGATGAATATTTTGAATCCTGCCCTGGTTGCAAGGGCTTTTGCACTTTTCTCTTATGCACCTTATATGTCAGGAAATACAGTTTGGGTTGCAGATTCGGTAGCTGATGGTGTTTCCGGGGAAACCATTCTTGGATCTCTTGCAGGCGGTGTCATCCCAGACACGAGCATATTCGATATGTTCATGGGATACATTCCGGGCTCTGTTGGTGAAACGTCGGTGCTGATGATCCTTATTGGGGCGGCATTATTATTGTTTTCGGGTATCGCTAGCTGGAGAATTATGCTGTCTTGTCTGGTAGGTGCTGCTTTGATGGGAATGTTGTTCAACATGATAGGCAGCAGTTCCAATGAATTGATAAATTTCCCATGGTGGCAACACTTATTGGTAGGAGGTTTTGCTTTTGGTTTGGTTTTTATGGCAACAGATCCTGTATCTGCTGCACAAACCAATAAAGGCAAATGGATTTACGGATTTTTGATAGGAATTTTTGCCATTCTGATCCGTGTTGTCAATCCGACTTTACCTGAAGGAATGATGATGGCAATATTGTTAATGAATGTTTTTGCTCCGACAATTGACCATTATGTCATTGAAGGCAATGTAAAAAGGAGAAAAAAGAGATTACAAAAAGTTAATGCATAATTATGGACAGGAATAGTAATTTATACACCTTTATTTTCGCCGTTGTTATGGTGGTTGTCGTGGCGGCCGCCCTTGCTTTTACGGCAACAACCCTCAAGCCTTTGCAGGCAGAGAACGTAAGACAGGAAAAGATGCAAAACATCTTGTCGACCATTGGTGTGAATGTAAGCAGAAAAGAAGCCAGTGAGCAATTTTCAGATTTTGTAAAGAAGGAACTGGCCCTCAATGCAGACGGGACTGTGAATGAAGATGTGGATGCCTTCACGATTGAATTGATGAAGGAAACCAAAAAACCAACTGAAGAGCAGGCATTTCCGATCTATCTCGCAGAAAAGGAGGGGAAGGAATTTTATGTTATTCCTCTTTTTGGAGCAGGTCTTTGGAAAGAAATATGGGGGTATATAGCACTGGATAGTGATAAAAACACAATTGTGGGGGCTTCCTTTGATCATGCCGGAGAAACTGCCGGACTGGGTGCCGAGATCAATCAGTCCTGGTATGAGGATCAGTATATAGGAAAAACAATCTTTGATGAGAATAATAATTTTGTTTCTGTCAAAGCAGTTAAAGGCGGTGCAAAATCTGATGATATGCATGGTGTGGATGCAATTTCGGGAGGTACGATTACTTCTGATGGTGTGTCAGATATGATAGAAGAAAGATTAGGAAATTATTTACCTTATTTTAAAAACAATTAATCATGGCAGGAGAAAAAGAAGCTTTGTTTTCACAAAAGAATAGAAGGTTATTGATAGACCCTTTGGACGATGATAATCCGATTACGGTTCAAGTATTGGGAATTTGTTCTGCATTGGCCATTACCGTGCAATTAAAGGCAGCTTTTGTGATGTCATTGGCGGTGATGTTCGTATTAGTATTTGGAAACCTTGCGGTATCCTTGTTACGAAACCTCATTCCCAACAGGATCAGGATCATTGTACAATTATTGATTGTCGCTTTTCTTGTGATATTGGTTGATCAGGTTTTGAAGGCATATTCATATGATGTGAGCAAGCAATTGTCTGTATTTGTAGGGTTGATCATCACCAATTGCATTATCATGGGAAGGTTTGAGGCTTTTGCCTTGGGGAACGGTCCGTGGAAATCAATTTTGGATGGAATAGGAAACACCATTGGATATGCCGTTATTTTGATCGTGGTTTCATTTTTCAGAGAACTCTTTGGTTCAGGAAAATTAATGGGTTACGAAGTATTGGGGCACAAAGGTAAAACCATTGCCGATTCAACCGGATTGTACCATTATGGATATGAGAACAACAACTTTATGATGCTTGCTCCGATGGCACTGATCACTGTAGGTATCCTCATCTGGTTCCAGCGGTCCAAAAACAGAAAATTGATTGAAGAATAAAAATAATTTACAAGCCTTTACGATTAAAGGATTTAAAAAATAAAACATGGAAGCATTAGGAAGTTTGTTTGTCAGAAGTATTTTCATAGATAATATGGTCTTTGCCTATTTTCTGGGCATGTGTTCTTATCTGGCGGTTTCAAAAACAGTTAAAACTGCAGTAGGCCTGGGAGCCGCTGTTATTTTTGTTCTGGTCATAACAGTACCTGTCAATTACCTGTTGGATACTTATATTTTGAAAGAAGGTGCCCTGGTTTGGCTGGGCCCTGAATACGCCTCTATTGACTTGAGTTTTTTGAGTTTTATCATGTTTATCGCAGTTATTGCATCCATGGTTCAGCTTGTTGAAATGATTGTTGAACGATTCGCCCCTGCGCTTTACAGTGCCTTGGGAATATTTCTTCCTCTGATTGCTGTGAACTGTGCCATTTTAGGAGGATCATTATTTATGCAGACAAAAAACTTTGTTTCTGTAACCGAGTCTGCCGTATATGGATTTGGTTCGGGAATTGGCTGGTTCCTGGCCATCGTTGCGATCGCTTCGATCAGAGAAAAAATAGCCTACTCAAACGTGCCAAAACCTTTAAAGGGTCTGGGAATAACATTTGTTATTACTGGTTTGATGGCCATTGCTTTTATGAGTTTTTCAGGAATTAAATTATAACTTATTTATTAAAGAATA
>CBDUAP010000168.1:0-6560 GCA_965365165.1 uncultured Flavobacteriaceae bacterium | reverse complement strand
CTTCCTGTATACTCATAAAGCAATGATCGTACCGAATTTTTTTCATCAGTTTTGATTTTACAAGGGTATCCCTTACGGGACCTTTCAGGCCGGTGAATGCCACCGTAATTCCCCTGGATGTAAAATAGTCATGAACCTCTTCAAGTGCGAAAATTGCGCTGCTGTCAAGAGCGTTAAGGCTCTCCCCGTCAATTATGAGCAATTCAAGAGCAATGCCTTTTTCACTGGAGAATTCTTTCAACTTATCTTTGAAGTATTGTGTGTTGGCAAAATACAACTGTGCATCAAACCTTACGATGAGTATTTTTTCCTGGACAATCACATCATCAAACCGTTTAATGTTCCTGTAAAAATGGGTACCGGGAACCTGACCTAATACCGCGATATGAGGTTTCGTTGATTTATAGATCAGCATGATCAGGGAAAGAACAATGCCAAAAAGGATGCCTTCCTTGATCCCGATAAAAAGTGTCATAAACATGGTACTGTTGAGAATGATGAGGTCTCTGATATTGTAGAAAAGAAGGTCTTTTGGAAGAGAAAAATCCAATAAACCGAAGGCAGCAACGATAATGATGGCGGCAAGAATTGATTTGGGTAAAAAGGAAAAAGCCGGGGTCAAAAACAACAGTGACATGGCAATTACAAGTGCCGCAATTAAGGAAGACAAAGGTGTCTTCGCGCCTGACTGATCATTCACGGCAGTTCTTGCAAAACCACCAGTGGCCGGATAAGTTTGAAAAAATGATCCGATCATGTTACTGAAACCAAGGGCCACCAGTTCTTTGTTGGGCTCGACCCTGTAACTATTGTGTTTGACCTCAATGGATTTTGCAATCGATATGGCCTCCATAAAGCCAATGAGCCCCAAAGTTAAAGCAAGACCGGACAACTCTTCCATGAAGGCCATGTCAAAAGTCGGGATAACAAATTTGGGCAACCCCTCCGGGATGTCACCTAAAATAATGACTCCTTTAAGTTCCAGCTTGAACAGAAATGCTGACAGAATTCCAAGTACAACTACCACCAGTGCCCCCGGGATTTTTCTGTTTATTTTTTTGATCCCCAGTATGAAAATAATTGCAATCAGGCCAATAAGGGCCGATGCCCAATGTATATCAGCTATTTTGTCAATGACCTCCAGAAATAAGGAATGTATTTGATTGCTCCGTTCAACTTTCATCCCTAAAAGATTACCGATTTGGTTCATGCCGATAATGATGGCAGAACCAGAGGTGAAACCACTGATAACAGGTTTAGACAGAAAGTTCACCAGGAACCCCAGGCGAAAAATTCCGAAAAGAAATTGAAAAAAACCAACCATAAATGCCAGTAATACGGCCAGTACAATGAAGTGTTCTGAGCCAACGGATGCAAGCAGGCCAATTCCTGATGCCACAATGAGCGAATCCATGGCTGCAGGTCCAACAGCCAATTGTCTTGAGGTGCCCATAATGGCATAAACCATCTGCGGGATCATGGCCGTGTAAAGTCCGTAAATAGGTGGAAGACCGGCAATGATGGCATAGGCAATTCCCTGAGGGATGAGAATTACTCCAACCGTGAGGCCGGCATAAAGGTCACTTTTGAACCAGGATTTCTTATAATTGGGTAACCAAAGTAAGATGGGGATATGGTTTTTTATATCCATAAAATAAATTAAAAATCTGATTTTTAGTGTATTGGGTTGATTTTAGGAAAACCCTTAACACTCGTGAAAGATACGAACTTTACAATTGGCACAAATTTCTTTATCAAGCTTTAGAAATAGTTGGCTGATGGCTGTAGGTTTGTCTACGTAAAAATTCTCCTTACCGATTTTTTCCATAAAACCCCCTTTAATCATGATCTGCTGGCTAACGATCTTGAGGCCGCTAAAATAAATTCCGCCACCTCTATCCTGCCACCTGTTGACTTCATAGGCAAGCCAGGTCGCACCTGCAAGATCTATAAAATTGATACCTTTTGCGACGATCAGTACATGTTTTACTTCTCCTTGTTCATAAAGATTATTGAAAAAATCAGACACAACTTCAAGGGCCCCGAAATAAATGGATCCGTCAATTCTAACAATTTTTAATTGAGGGCATTCCTTGACATCAGGGTTTCTAATGATGTTGATAAACCGATGGACCTTGGTCGTTCCTAAAATAGCAATATTGGGCTTGGCTGTTTTTTCCAAATAGAAAAATAAAGACAGGCCGATGCCTGTGAACAAGGCTGTCTCTAACTCAAAAAACAGGGCGCCAAAGAGCGTGGCTCCGAGCACGATGAGTTCTCTACCACTACTTTTGACCACTTGCCTGATATGATGAAAGTCTATTAAATTATAACCTACAAGCAAGATGATCCCGCCCATGGCTGATTTAGGCAAATAAGAGGCGTAATTAGAAAACAGCAACAATACAATCATCAAAAAGAAAGCGGCAAATATGGCAGACAAAGGAGTCTTTGCCCCGGCCTGATAATTCACTCCTGATCTTGTAAAGGAACCGGAGCCCATATAACTTGAAAAGAAGCTGGCAACCAGGTTTGACAGACCCTGCCCTTTAAATTCCTGATTGCCATCAATGCGTTGATTCGAAGACAGGGCTATAGATCTGGCAATGGCTACTGCTTCGATCAATCCAAGCAGCGCCAGCGTGATTGCGCCACTGCTAAGTTTACGGATATTGTTAAAGGTCACGTTGGGTACCTCAAAAGGGGGAAGCCTTGACGGGACCTCTCCCACATTTTCAATGCCATGGGTTTCCCCTCCGAGAAAAATGGCCAGTACGCTGCCAAAAACCATGGCAATAAGCATGTAGAACCTTGAAAGCGGTTTTACAAATTTTTGAATCAATATGGCAACAAGCATGGTGCTTATGGCAACAATAAACACATACCAGTTGGTTTGATCAATATTGAGCACAATGTTTTTTACAATATCATAAAATGAAATGCCCTGGGGCATTTCCATTCCGAAAACGTGTTTGAGTTGTTTGAAACCGATCAATATTCCTGCCCCGGCCGTAAAACCGATGATCACTGAATGGGACACAAAATTTACAAGTCTTCCCATCCGTGCAAGGCCCATGGCAAACTGTATCAAACCTGCCATAAAGGTGAGCACCAGGGTCAGGGAAATATAACTTTCAAGTTCAGTGGTCACGTCAACCATCTCACTGACAGTGGCAAAGACAACAATTGAAATTGCCGTGGTAGGGCCCGAGATAAGATGGTAAGAAGAACCAAATAAAGCGGCTATGACCGGGGTGACCATGGCCGTGTAAAAACCATAAACAGGAGGCAGTCCAGCAATGATGGCAAACGCAACAGCCTGTGGAATTACGATAATGGTACCTGTTAATCCGGCGATCAAATCATCTTTCCAGGTTTTTTTTACCAGGGGCAACCATGCTATAAAAGGAAATATTCTTTGCAGCATTGCGTGCAATTTTAGGTTTGCTTTAGTTTATGTCTTGCAGACATAACCAAGAGTTCTTATGTTCGAATTCAAGAACGATGGCCTTTCGGAGATTCCGTTATAAAAGATAAAGGATGTTAACTTCATCCCTTGAATATATGCCTATATGTTTTGTTCTTCAAATAACCTGATCAATTCATCGCTCGACGGACGGGGAGCAACCGAATTAACGATCTTTCCTTCAGGATCGATCAAAATAAATCGGGGGATTCCGATATTGCGATAATCCATGATGAACTGAGATTTAGATCCTTCTGGGGCAAACAATTGAATACCTCCCATAGCCTCTTCATTCACCATTTTTTTCCATTTCTCCCTGGCTTTGTCCCACGATCCGCTGCGTTTAGGGCTATCCACTGAAATGCTGACAAAAGCAATATTCCTGTCCTCATATTTTTTTTCCAAAGTTTTCAGATGTGGTATTTGAACTTTACAAGGCCCGCACCATGTAGCCCAAATATCGACATATACATATTTGCCTCTCAGATCTGACAAAGAGGTTCTTTCTCCATTGAAATTTTCGTAATCTTCAAAAACCGGAGAGTCCATTCCCTGAGGGAGTTGACGTTTTATCTCATTGATATTTCCGATGTACCTTTTGTAGGAGGCAATTGTCCTGTCAATACTTTTCGGGCCTGCATTGACAATAGAACTGTCTACATTGCTATTGGCCTCGTAAAAATTGACAAGTTGATTCCTGATATCGGTGAATTCTGACTCCCTTTCAACGGAATCCAAACTGATGAGTTGTTCAAGATCGAAGAGTTCCTCGTTCAATCGTATTTTTTCGGCAAGGAAATTACTGTGTTCGGAACCAATTCCGGAGAACTCCAGTGACTGATCGAACCTTTTCGTGTCTAGTTCAAGATGCAGATCAAATCCGTTTTTTAAAAAAAGGGAAGCGTATTCAACCCCATCAAAAAGGGAATATAATCCGGTCTCTACCTTCAATGTATCGTTAAATGTGCCGTCTTCAGCCACGGGGATGGTTTTGGAATAGGATGAACCTCTGATGGTCACGGAATCACTGTTTTTGTGCGTTATTTTACCTGAGAGCCTGACAAAATCATTTGGCTCATTCTTACAGGAAAAAATGGCCAGGGCCACTATGAAACAGGTAATTATTTTCATTTTCATATCGGACAATTAATTTAGAAGTCAAAGATAGAATTTATTTTACTTTTTAGATTTCTTTTTTGCTTCCTCAACATAGTATGTGGAAACATCAGGTGTAAATGCTCTTTTGAACCAAAGGGGCCTTCTCAATCCGTCTGGTCCCGGTGCCGGGCGTGTCATCCCAAGCCACTCTTTGTAGATTTCATGCGATTTATTTGTGTCTACAAAAATATCACCATAATTATCATCGGGCCCGGGTTTTTCGATCCTCACCCGTTGGTGCCAGGAATGCATGCCACTGATCGGGTCAGGATGGACGGCATGGGTAATATTTTGATGAACCCCGCCATCTTTCCAAAAAATCCTTTTGGAATCTTTATCACCTGAATCAAAAGGCTTGATACCACTTTTTGTGCTCATTTTCCATTCACCCTTGGTCTTATTCTCTATGTTGACCGTATTGGTGGCCCATCTGTTTCCAGTTTTATCCTGTTCTCTTCTCCACCTTCCTATGTGGTGAGAACAAGCCACCACACCTGGTTTCATAGATTGTGTGACCCAGACCTTATCAACAAAATAGCCAATGTCTGTGTTCATTTTAACAAGATCACCTGTTTTGAAGCCCCATTTATTTGCGTCTTCGGGATGCATCCAGATAGGGTTTCTGTTTGAAATTTCCACCAGCCATTTTGCATTTCCGGATCTTGAATGGATCAGGGTTGGAAGCCTGAATGTAGGAACAAGTACGTATTCACCTTTTGATTTATCAAGTACATCATTATGGATATGGCTTTTGATATAGGTCGGGATGGTATATTCAGGCCAGTTCCAGTCTTTCATGGTTTGAGAGTAGAACTCATTCTTTCTCGAAGGAGTCGGGAATCCAACCACGGCTTTCCCGTTGACCATCACCCCGATATCTTTTCCATTTTTTCTGATCACACCATTTGTTTTATCAACAACGGATCCTTTCAGCTGGGCTTCGCTAAGCAGTGTTTCGTTCTTTTTGTACGATTCTCCTTTTTCGATCTCAAAGGCCCCGTATTTTGCCATGTACTCAAATTCAGTAAGTCCTTCTTTTTTTGCTGCTTCAGGAAGTCCTTTAATCCTTTCGAAAATGTATTGGTAATATTCCTCAATGGTAATTTTTTTACCGGGCCTCACAGGTGATTCAAAATGCTTCCTGATTCCCATGCTGCCATCAGGATCAATCCTCCAGCTTAGTTCGATCCAGAATTCGTCTTCTTCCCAAACTTCACCCGGGTTGGCCTCATAGGTATACTCAACCGGGTTACCATTTCTTCTGGCGGCTTCCCTCAAAACAGGTTGTCTGAAAGCAACCCAGGTACCACCATGAGTGGCATACGAATTGATATCATGCCTTTCGGCAGCCAGTCCCATAGGCAATACGAGATCCGCAAAGAATGCTGTTTCGCTCCAGGTCGGGGTCAAGGCTGTATGCAACCCAAATTTGGATTCATCCATGAACATTTCCATCCAGGTAAAACCATCCGGATAGGTCCAGACAGGATTGAAGACCCGGGAAAAATAAACATCCATTTTTCCGCGCCCCTCTTTTAGAAAATGTGGAAGCAACTGGCTCATTTCAAAGAAAGCCAAAGGATACTCTTTTGGAAAGTGCAGTTCGTTCCATTTTTTCTGCGGACTTGGTGGATTTGGAACCTCGGGTTTGAATTTATTCCATGAATTCGGAGAGGTTCCACCTTTTGCGCCAACGGCTCCGGTAAGGACTGTTAAGAAATGCAGGCACCTGGCCACGGCCCATCCCCCTAAATTAGAGGCTCCGGCACTTCGCCAGTTATGTGAAGCGAAGCGTTCTCCTGCCTCACCTATTTTTATGGCGATTTCCCTTATCATTTCGGCTTTCACACCTGATTCCTTTTCTGCAAACTCAGGAGTAAACTCCTTGTACTCCTCCTTCATTGCTTCGATGTAATTTTCAAAGGTAACCTCTTTA
>CBDUAP010000167.1:0-6565 GCA_965365165.1 uncultured Flavobacteriaceae bacterium | reverse complement strand
ATCAGGTCATGACCCCTACGGAAGTACTAATCTAAGGATTATTTTTTTGAACTTCAATGGCTTTTTCAACCTGTCATTTTTAGGGCTCAGTTTTCCCGGTACAGATATTTCAGGCCCTCTTCAAGGGCAACAAAGGGAACCGATCGGTGGTTCTCATTTTCAAAATACTCCAGTTTAATATTTGCCTTGCCATCCGATTTCTGTTCTAACAGATCATAAAGAAGGTCATGCCTTTTTTTATTCCTTTCGTAATTCGTTTCACCCTGGTTTGCAGTGGCGATATAAAGTTTTTTATGAAATGATGCTGAAGTTAAAGCATCAACTTTGGCTTTCATGGTTTCTTCATCCCACCAAATGCTTGGATCAATAGAAATATAGGCATTGAAGATGCTGTTGCTGTCCATATATGAATTCATGGTCAGAAGCCCACCTAAAGAATGTCCGACAAGTGTTCTAAAAGGCGATGTCCTGTAATTTTTATCCAGATAAGGAATAAGCTCCCGTTCGATGAAGTTCAGGAAAAATTTTCCGCCACCCATGGTGTTGACTCGTTTGGTCTTCAGTTTGGTAACTGTAAAATCCCGCTCACGATCAACGTTTTCAATGGCCACAATGATCGTTTCCGGAATTGAATAATTTTCATTTTTTCCTGAACGCTTCAAATGCATTATTTCTGAGGCCTCATTAAAGTGAACGGGACCGTCCAGTAAGATCAAAACCTGATATTGCTTCGCGGCATTCACAGGGTCATCATATGCTTCCGGAAGACTGATCATGCAAATCCTGTCTTCTTTCAGAATTTCGGAATGTATGACAAACTGTTTTTCTGTTTCGGCTGCAGTGTCATGCTGGCCAAATATGAATTGAACAGCGAGCAGAATGATATAGAGTGTATTCTTTGGATTTTTCATAGTTGCAATGTCAGCAATTGGGCAAGTATATGCTATTCCTATATGTTACTGGTAGAATATATATATTTATTAGGCCAGGTTCTTTACAAACTCCCGTCATTTCTGCTGCACATGTTCAGTTTGAAACATGCGGTTTTAAAATTTCCCCAATAGAATTATCTTATTCCCTCAAACTCCATATTTCATGAATTGGGTCTCCCTTACTGGAAAAGCCTTTGTGATGCCAATTGCCATCAATTAGATCATAATTAAACTTTAAGCTGAGCCCGGCTTTGGAATCGTCTCTTGAAAAAAATTCAATGGTCTCAGTATATTCATTATTGATGGTTGTGTAGGATCCGCCACCTGTTCCCATGAATTGTTTTGTTTCTGTATTGTAGGCGATCCATTGAAATCGGGTCCCGGATAAAATCTTCATCGTTTTTCTTGGCTTGTTGGTGTCACGCGACTGTACTTCACCTTCCCTGATTCTGCCTGACATTAACCAGGCCCCTTGCAATGCGCCGGGAGAGCCATCATCTATTCGTTTAAATTTCAGATCGCTGCCAACAATGCTCAGAATAGAATCTTTTAAGACAATGTCAAAGATCACTTCTGTACCGACACGCTCAGCATTATTTGTATCAAACTCTACTTTTTCTGTCATTGTTTCACCTTTTAATTCCCAGGAGCCACCATTACTGCTTATAAATTTACCTGTTGTAGCATCATAAGTGGCGATTGCCTGATGTCCTTCTGAAAAAATAACCACACTTTTTAGTTTTTCACCTTTTGGAGAAGTATGAAATCTTTCCCAGGCTCCAATCAGGCTTTGTGATTGAATTCCAAAGGATAACAAATTACAAATGATAAAAAGAAATATTTTTTTCATGATTTTTATTTTATGGGTTGCTGTGACAGGCTAATGTATTTTTAGTTTGATTTTGTGGAATTGAAGGAAGTATATATTTTTTCCAGAACGGCACCAGCATTATTTTCAATGTCCCACATATTATAGTTTCCTGCAGTCGTCACTACTACAATGTTATTTATTTTATCAAAGTAAATGCGTTGATCTCCATTTCCAAGGGCAGCAGGTATTGTCAACTGTTCTCCTTGAAGGGTGTAATTTAATATCCAAAATTGATAACCATAGCCACCACCATCCGGCCGGGTAATATGTGACCTTAATGATTCATTCACCCACTCTTTTGGTACAATTTGTTTTCCGGCCCATTGGCCTTCATCATGGTATAAAATTCCAAATTTCAACATGTCCCTGGATGTTAACCTTAATCCGGATGCCGCTGCCGGAGAATTTGTTGATGGTGAAATCGTCCACTGGGACCTAACGATTCCAATAGGCTTGAACAGGAATTCTTTTGCAAATTCGTGAATATTTTTCCCGGAAACTCTTTGAATTATATCAGCAAGCAATTCAGTTGTTCCCCCATTGTATTTCCAGGTTGTTCCGGGTTCATTTTCTAATTCTCTGCTCAATACAAACCCTATTCCGTCCCCGCTATTGATCATTTGAATTTCACTATTTTCAGGGTTGTCATAGGGGACCTCTTCATTCCATTTTAAGCCGGAAGTCATTGTCAAAAGATGTTTTATGGTCAATTTTTCCCGTCCTTCATTATTATACTCCTCGTAATCGTCAAAAAAATCAAATACGGGTTGATCAACATGTTTTATTTTACCTTGTGAAATGGCAATGCCAATACAAGCGGAAACGATGCTTTTGGAGACACTTCTCATATCGTGAAGAACCGTGTCACCGTGATGGACAATTCCAAGGTCAGTTCCCCAGTTCTGATCCTTACCAGAAAAATATTCTTCCAGCACTAATTTGCCATCTTTAAAGATCAATAAAGAATGACGATTAGGATAGAAGCCTGATTTAATGCTGTCTGTAAGCTCTTTAAGAACTTGACTTTGAAGTCCTGCATCTTCTGGGGCAGCTGTTGGGATGGTATGGTTTTGAATTTGAATTGAAGGTTTTTCAGCCGGGGTTTGACCACAGCTTGAAATCATTACAACCAGTAAGATCATGCCAGCCACAATTTTTATTTTTTTCATCATTCATTATATCATTTAAAGATTAAAGCTTTCTGTATAATTGTCAATGGCCGCAATTAAGGCGCACTTTGCGCCCTGGCACATTAGTGATCAGGGCTTTTGATAAAGGTAGTGATTTGAATGAAAAATTCTGATTATTTGTCGATCAGGCAGCAATCGGGCTTGAGACAGGGGCGTTTCGACTTAAGGTTTTTATCTTTTTCTGACAAATCGATTCTGGACAACCTTACCCAGGTATATTTTAGTGTCAGTGCATTCAAATTCCAGTGCTTTCGGGAGCTCAGTAAACAAAGGAATGCCACCTCCCAGTAAATAAGGAATGATGGTTAGGGTCATTTCATCAATTAAATCCTCTTTCAAAAAGCTCTGAATTGTTTTTCCCCCGTCTATATAAAGATGATTGTGCCCCTTGTTATGAATTTTTTCAAGAATTTCATTTAGAGGTCCACTTAAAATTTCCGCTTTATCCTTGTATTTTTCGGGCATTTGGGTCATCCTGTTGCTTAATACGAACACGGGTTTTTTATAGGGCCAATCCATGTCAAATCCACAAACGGTATCGAACGTGGTTCGCCCCATAACCAGCGCATCAATCTCAGCTGTGAATTGACCATAGCCCATGTCAACATGATCAGGGTTGGGAATGGAATGCAACCAGTCTATTCCTCCGCCTTGATCTGCAATATAACCATCCAGGCTTGTCGCGATAAATACTTTATTTTTCTTCTCCATACATAATATTTTTAGAGTTGATCAGATAAATCAACTTTCAGCTATTTGAATAAGCTCCCCTCAAAAGGCTTTAAGAGCCGGCAAACGGTGTCCCAAAGATACCCACTGCAAGTTCTGCCCAAATGAGAAGGAATACAAATAATAAAGCACCGCAGATCATAATTCTTTTGTTGGTGTTTTTTACTTTTCTCATGACGAACTCGCACAATAACCCGGTGCCGAACAAAAGTACCCCCATGATGATGAAGTCTCCAGGTGTCCAGTTAACTTCATTTGTAAATTGCATTGCAATAAATGGTATTGACAACAGAATACCTGCTGTAGTCAAAATAATTTTTAATCTTTTATTTTTCATAATATGGTTTTTAAAAATTTATACCTGTTCTTTTCGCAAGTCTTTTTTTATTTTTTTCTGATGTTGGATTTCATTTTGTACAGTTTATGCAAGAAGTTGTTCAATTGCCTTTATATGCCTTTTGAAAGCCTTTTTCCCTGAGTCTGTGGCAATATAAATGGTGTTTGGTTTTCGTTCCAGGAACTCTTTTTTGTAAACGACATATTTGCTTTTTTCTAAAGATTTTAAGTGACTCGCCAAATTACCATCTGTCAAACCCAAAAGTTCTTTCAGAGAGTTGAAATCCAAGCAATCATTTACCATCAGCGCAGACATAATACCCAGTCGCGTTCTGTTTTCAAATGCTTTGTCTAAATCTTTAAGTATATTTTTCACTGTTGATACTTCTTTTGGACGATCAATCCGTATATGATCTGCATAAGCCCAAAACCAAAGGCCCAAAAAACCAGTCCATATTGAATAAATTGAATGGCAAGAAGGCCAATGCTAATTTCGATTAAACCTAAATTTCTTATTTCAGGCAAGGTGTATTTACTGCCATTCACCAATGCAAGGCCGTAAAATATCAGCGTCAGCGGGGGTAGTAAACCCACAAATCCTTCGAGCAACAAGACCAGGCACAACAGCCCTCCTGTGATCAAAGGAATTAATAAGTTGATAAGCAGTTCTTTAGATTGTTGATTAAACAGGCTTTGGTTTCGCTGTCTTGTTTTTCTGAGGGTAAAAAAAATTGCACTTCCGATTGATAAAATCAAGGTGGCGAATGCCATGAGCAATAAATGGATCATATCGTCACGATTTATGTCAACAGCATTGTATACCAAATAATCTTGTGATTTAAAGAAGCTTTGATGCGCTATAAAAGCACCGGTTAAGGCGATAATCCCGGTTGACACACCAGACAGTCCGCTTAGAGAAATAAAGCGTGTCGAACGATTCATGATCTCTTTAATTTCTTTGAGGTCTTCAATATATTTTTCTTTCATGATAAAGATGCTAATAGTCTGTCTTGAATATTCAATTCCAAATGGCTCAGGCAGGGCCAAGAACAACACCTGGCCAAAGGGAAACTAAAATTTAATACCACATGCCTTTTCGTAATTTAAAAGTACTTTGAATTACAAAGTAAAGTATAAAAAAAATATTCTCAAAATTATTTATCACAATTTTTGTGATTTTAATGAGGCGTTCAAAAATAATCAGCAATGGCAGGCGTCAATGTATAACAGTTCCTGAGGCCATTCTCCTGCCCCTAACCGAAAATATTATTCAATCTGATGCAAAATATATATGATCCTTGAATCGCGCATTGCTCTTCTGCGAGATTGATCTACTTGAATTTTCCGGCGTCTACATCTTTTATGAATTTTATCAATCCGGAGAAGTAGGTTTCGGGGTCGTCAAATTGTGAAAGGTGGCTCCCATTTGTAATGAGGCTTCTGCCGTTTTGCACCTCACTGGCCATCCACTCCATATGTTTCGGGTCCATGGTGTCATATTTGCCACCGAGCATTAAAGTAGGGACTTTAATTTCTTTGAGTCTGTCAGTGACGTCCCAGTTTTTCAGTGTTGCATTACCTGTCATACCAAACTCACTGTGACCCTGCATGAAAACATAAATATCCGGATTCAGGTGTTCAAAAAGTAAGTTGACTGATTTTGGCCATTTTTCCAAAGGAATTCTCAAAATATGCTCCGTATAATAATGTTTCATCAGAAGTTCACTATACCTCGGATTGTCAAAATCCATATTTGCCTCCATATCCATAATCTCCTTGAGAACCCCGGGATCCATTTGCGGGCCTAAAACCTCATAGGCGTATTTGGTATACTCAGGAGCGCTTGCCATCATGTTTGAAATAACGAGCCCTTTTAAATTGTCCTGATATTTTAAGGCGTATTCCAAAGCTAGGATTCCACCCCAGGACTGGCCCAGTAAATAAAAATTGTCCTTGTTCAGATTCAAGGCCTTACGCACTTGCTCAACTTCTTCCACAAAATGCTCAGTGGTCCAAAGCGTCGAATCATTGGGTTTGTCGCTGTAATAGGAGTCGAGTTGGTCGTAGTAAATGTATTCGATTTCTTCATTGGGCAGGTAACCGTCGAAATTCCCAAATTCTTCATGACTTCCGCCGGGACCTCCATGGAGCAGGAGCACACGGATTTTAGGATTGTTGCCCATACGTTTTGTATAGACATTAAAAGTGCCTTTTGGCGTTTCGATCGGTATCATTTTTATGCCACCGGTAACCTGATCATCGCTATTGGAATAATCAAAATATTTGCTTTCTTCAGTAATTGCGGTATCAGTGTTCTGATTTTCAGTGCAACTCATCAAAAGAAGCAGCAGCATCAGCAGGGGTGTGGTTAAATTTTTCATGACTTATTCTAAATGATTTAATGAACTACATCAGTTTTGGCTGTGATTTTGTTCCAGATCGTATTCGCGAATTATTTTCAGGAACCAAAGCACCAATTTATTAAAAATTCTTAAAATTTACGGGAA